>NZ_JAKKRS010000009.1:0-193835 GCF_025654025.1 Shewanella sp. SM55
TGGTGTGCCACCCTGGCGTTCTAGTTTTAACTGTCTCACCCACTTATCCATAGTGGACTTACCTACGTTCATCGCCTTTGCAGCTTCGATGATGCTATGGTTTTTATCGAGGACTAATTGGGCTGCTTCAAGTTTGAATTCAGCACTAAATGTTTTTCTGGTTGTCGATCTCATGTGTTCACCTAAAGTCATCTACGAGGTAATAATATCACCTCTATTTAGGTGGCCAAAATTAGTGTGCCACTACATATGGGCACATTTAGATGCTTAAGGTACAGGCTATGAACAATGGATGTCTTGATAATATTGATAATAAAGCAGAAAAAGAGTTATGGGAGTCCTGACTTTCGCTTATATGCTCAATGCATAGCCGAGCAAGTCGAGTCTAGTGACCAAAAGAAATCGAGCTTGGATGAAAACCGCATTTCTTGAAAAGATATTAATGGCTGGGCTTGCCAAGGCGGACAAAATATGAACATTTACGCGATTACCCTGGGAACCAGACGAGATAAGTCTGGTTCAGTGAATTGCAGATTTAAATTTTATTTATTTTTTACCATGATTAATTGACCATCTTTATAAATCTCTTCAGATGCTAATTGCCCATCGTCACAATAGCTTTTAAGAACTCCTTCTAATAAGTCATTTTTATAAGTCCCTTCCTCCATCAATTGACCACTTTCATAATATCGCTTATATGGACCTTCTTTTAGATTATTTTCAATAATTGCATCACAATTGACCTTTCCATTTTCATAATAATGTATAGAGTGGCCATTTTCCAAACCACTTTTATACGTCATCTCCCACCACAACTGACCACTTTCATAATAATATCTAGAAAGGCCTTCCTGCTTACCATCCTTACAGAAAACCACTCCCCACAATTGACCATTTTCATAATATGATTCACAAATTCCTTCTGGAAGTCCATTTTTCTTAGTTCCTTTTCTCAATATCCTCCCACTTTCATAATATCTATTATAAGGACCATCTTCTAATCCATTATTATAATTCCCTACAAGCCTTACAGCGCCATTTTTATAAAATATCTTGTAAGGGCCTTCTTCTAATCCATTTCTATAACTTCCTTCCTTCTCCACTCCGCCATTTTCATAATATTTTTTGTAAGGGCCTTCTTCCAACCCATTTTTATAAGATCCTTCGAACAATAGCAAACCATCTTCATCATATGTTTTAAAAGGACCGTCTTCTAGACCATTTCTGTAAGTTATTTCCCTATATCCGTCACAATCATCACTTTCATAATACCTTTTACTTTTCCCAGTAAAAGGTATTTGTGTATCTATTTCATAATAGATCCCATTTATATTTTGCAATTGATTAAAATCTATTTCCTTCATCGATAACTCCTTTTTTATCTATAATTCTCAATGCTCTCACACCTACCATCGGTGTTTTTCAAGGTAGTAGGCACTCCTTGCTCAAATATTATGCTTCAAGCTGAGCTTGCACTAAGGCCTCGGGTGTCGCTATTTTTGCGGTTAAATTGCTCAAAGATGATTCCTTACTGAAATGAATTAGCTCGAAATGCATTGCTGTGTAGGGAGGGAAAGAGCGCTTGTCGTCGCGCTACTCTCATCGCGCTCATTATCATCGCCATGACTGCTTTCTTTCCCTCTAATATTTTCTCAGTTAAGTACACTATTCCAATAGCTTAAGCTGTATTTTTCCCCATTGGGTGGCATAGGGCATGGCTTCTTGCGGGCTGAGGATAAACTCATTTTCACAGCCATCGCCGCGGGGCGTTTCCCAGAATTTGATCCCCTTTGGCTCAAGGGTGAGCTGGTAATATCCCGAGCCGTCTGATGTGGGGCATTCTGCGTCCGGTGCTTTGCCAGTAAACAATTTGTCTCTTAATGCTGGGGGTAAAGGATGACTCATACCCACGAGCATACTTTGTGGTTGCGTATCGGCGAGAAACCACTGCCACGGGTGGAAAGGTTTGCCGTCGGTAAGGGAGAAACTCACAAATTCTTGGCTGATACCATTGGCGCCATAACCTGCAGCCCAGCGATATAGGCGCACACTGAGCCAATGCTGATTAATAAAAATCGGTTCGGCAAAGGTTTCGTCAGTTACAAAACTGCCCATTTGTGCCAGCATTCTGCGGCGAGTGTCAAAGGTTTGTGCTAGTTGGGCTTCATCGGTGAGCTTATGTTCAAGCCATTGATTAATTACCAAGATACCCGTTTGTGGGCCTTTAAATTCGATACCTACATCTGTGCCAAACGTCAGCGGGCGATACTCAATATTTTCGTAGTTTTGCCATTTACCTCGGCTGAGTTTTGGCGTGGTTTCTAGCGGTAGATTGTAAGCATCGGCACCACAATCCTCGACTTTATCTGGGCTGATTTCTCGCTCAAGTTGCACTGGTAATGATTTACTCGCGGTATCTTTAAACCAATGGCCGCTCAGTTTTTGTGGTGTGACACTATCAAACTGCCAATTTCCGGTATTGCCTTCTTCTTTCCACAGTTCATCTTGCTGCTCGAGTTTTATCGGCGTTAAGTAGCGTTGATAGTAATAACTGCCTGTTCCATATTGATTAAAACAAATTCTGACCTTGCTTTTACCTAACTGTCCCTGCCAGATCCCTGTGAGTTCATTGGCCGCAAAGGTCGGCAAAGAGATCGTGGCGGTCAGCAACAGGCTTGAAGATAAAACGGAGAATAACATCCTTGTGGGCATACTGATTTTCTCTTAAAAGGTGATAAGTAAGGGCCGTATTCTAAGCGCAGGATACTGACCGATTGTGTATTAAAAATCAAAATCTGATAAAAAAGTCGCCCGTAGGCGACTTGATGTTAAAGACTTAAGGCTTACTCAACTTGCCAATCAATGGCTTCTCCAGCACGAATAGGCACTACGTTAGTATCGCCAAGCGGGTAAGTTGCAGGAACACCCCATGACTTTTTGACCAGCGTGATGGTATCGGTATTGCGTGGTAGATGGTAAAAGTCTGGGCCGTTAAAGCTTGCGAACGCTTCGAGTTTATCCAGCGCATTGACCGACTCGAAGGCTTCGGCATACAGCTCAATGGCGGCATGAGCCGTGTAGGAACCCGCGCAGCCACAGGCCGCTTCTTTCTTATCCTTGGCGTGTGGCGCTGAATCTGTACCGAGGAAAAACTTCTTGTTGCCGCTTGCCGCTGCACCTAACAACGCCTGCTGGTGGGTGTTGCGTTTTAAAATAGGGAGGCAGTAAAAATGCGGACGAATACCGCCTGCCAGCATGTGATTGCGGTTATACAGCAAATGGTGGGCTGTGATAGTCGCGGCCACATTATCAGAGGCTTGAGTGACAAAATCGACGGCATCTTTGGTGGTGATATGCTCAAGCACGATTTTAAGTTCTGGGAAATCGGCGACAATTTTACTGAGGATATTTTCAATAAAGACACGCTCGCGGTCGAAAATATCAATGGCTGAATCTGTGACTTCACCGTGGACTAAAAACAGCATGCCGACTTCTTGCATGGCTTGGAGTACGGGATAGATGTTTTTAACATCGGTTACGCCGGAATCTGAGTTAGTCGTCGCGCCCGCTGGGTAGAGTTTAGCGGCGACAATTTTACCCGAGGCTTTGGCCTTGCGGATTTCATCTGGGCTGGTTTTGTCGGTTAAATACAACACCATTAAAGGTTCGAATTGTGAGCCCGCGGGCACTTGCGCTTTAATGCGATCGTAATAGGCCAGTGCGGTTTCGGTATCGATAGCGGGGGGCACTAAGTTTGGCATGACGATGGCGCGGCCCATATAGCGGCTGATGTCGCGCACTGTATCTTTAAGCTGGGCGCCGTCTCTTAAGTGAATATGCCAGTCGTCTGGGCGAGTGATTGTTATTGTAGTCATAGGGTTTGGTCTTTTGATCGTTTTTGCTGCGAGGGTGGCGGGATCTTATGTGGCAAGGATTTTACTGTAAAGGGAAACTCGGCTGTTTTGGTTAATAAATCTAGATTCTAGACCCTAGAATCTAGGAACTGCTTTTTTTCAATCGGACACTTTTCATTTCACTGCTGCGGACACTTTTAAATAAAAGCCCCAGTGTCCGCGGACACTTTTATCTGTGATTTTTCATTAAGATTATGAAAGTAAATGATTTTACTTGTTTGGCATAGGCTTTGCTATCTCTAGGGTAGAGATTTCCAATAGTGTCCGTTGATACGTTCCGGCACTGATGATTCCAACAGGGAAGCGAGTAAAGCCATGATTAAAGATACTAGCGGCCAAGATACAGTACTTGTGCCATCGACCTCTAAACGTCTTAAGTTACCGCTGATCATTGGCGGTTGCGCCTTATTAGTCAGCGCCTTAGTGTGGGCAAGTTTAGGCACTGATAGCGTGAGCAAATCCTTAAGCCGCAGCGACATCACTACCGCAAAACTCTTCGTTGGAACGTTAACCCGCGATGTGGCGACCACAGGTAAAATCGTGGCGGCCAATGCGCCTATTTTGTATAGCACAGAGGAAGGTACTGTGACTCTGCTCAGCAATCCTGGCGATACTGTTAATAAGGGCGATGTGGTCGCCAAACTTGATAGTCCAAGACTCACTAATCAGCTAGAGCAAGCCAAGTCCCTATTAGCGGGTATGGAGAGTGCATTAGAGCGCGCTAAGTTGGATGCAAGACGCGATCAATTACAAGCTTATCAAACCTTAGATATCGCAACGGTCGATCTTGAAGCGGCGGATAGGGAAAGCCGACGCGGAGAGGAGCTGATTCAAAGTCAGCTTATTGGCCAGATTGATTATGAAAAAGGCAAAGATGATCTACACAAAGCCAAGCTGAAGTTTAAGCATGCAGAGCAAGAAGTTGCGTTAACGAAAGATACGTTAACCTTTGAAATTAAAAATAAAGCCCTAGAAGTTGAGCGTCAAACTCTCGCGGTGCGTGAATTAGAACGTCAAGTCGATGCCTTGAATATTGTCGCACCTGTTAACGGTATTATCGGTAACTGGATTACCGAGCAGAAAACCCGTCTTAGCGCTAACCAACCGATTTTAACCGTCGTGGATTTAAGCGCCTATGAGGCTGAGTTAGCCGTGCCTGAGTCCTATGCGGACGATCTGGGTTTAGGCATGGAAGTCGAGTTGAGTTTTGGCAGTATTAAGTTAATGGGCAAGTTATCGTCAATTTCCCCTGAAGTGCGTAACCGTGAAGTGACCGCTAGGGTGCAATTTGACCAAAGCGACAGCCTAACACTGCGCCAGAATCAACGTATCTCGGCCCGAGTGTTATTAGAGCACAGACCCAATGTTCTTATGGTAAAACGCGGCGCCTTTATGACCAGCGGTGGGGGTAATGTGGCTTATCAAATCGAGGGCGATTTAGCCAGTCGTCGTGAGGTTAAGCTCGGCAGTACTAGCCTGAGCCAAGTCGAAGTGCTTGATGGTGGCAAAGCCGGAGATGAGTGGGTTATTTCAAGTGTTGATCCCTTTAATCACGCCGAACAGGTCAGAATTCATTGATGACCGATATTCGTAAATTATTAAACAACCAATCTGATGAATTTAACAGCGCAGTGATCAAGGTGAATGACGAAACCTGCTGCGACATGGATAAGAAAAGGAGCCGGAAATGCGTGATAAACAATTTGATATCAGCGTGTTGATGTCATCCAAAATGTTTGGAGTACTAGCCTTATTATTACTGGTGGTTGCGGTGGAATTAAGTATCGGTGAGGCCAATAGCTGGTTTTTCCTCGGACTCAATTTGTTGGAATGGAGCAATCCTTTGGATGAGTTTCGCCAAGTGGGTGAGGTTTCCACCGAAACTGCCAACCTTATGCTGGGGGCTTTTATGTGGTTTTTAGAGTGTGTCGTTGAGCCATTCTTTGGCTGATAAAGGTGTGCTGATTACGGTCGCACATGAGTCGATGCCTAAGGTGTAGACGCAGAGTCTAGGCGCAAAAATAGATTTGATTATTTAAAGGAAATTAACATGTTATCAATGAAGAATGTGAGCAAGGTTTTTAAAACGGATTTAGTAGAAACCCACGCCCTGCGCGATTTTAACCTCGAGGTGAACGAAGGCGAATTTGTCGCAGTCACAGGCCCTTCTGGCTCGGGTAAAACCACCTTTTTAAATATTGCAGGTTTACTCGAAGGTTTTACTCACGGTGACTATTTTCTCGATGGGATTAACGTGTCTAACTTGAGCGATAACAAGAGCGCCACTATCCGAAATGAGAAAATTGGCTTTATTTTCCAAGGTTTTAACTTAATTCCCGATCTTAACTTAGCTGAGAATATTGAAGTGCCGCTGCGCTATCGTGGTTTTAACGCCAAGGAGCGCCAACGTCGTGTACAAGAGGCATTAGAGCAAGTGGGCTTAGCTTCACGGCTCAAACATTTACCTACTCAGTTGTCGGGTGGACAACAACAAAGGGTGGCGATTGCTCGTGCTTTGGCAGGTGAGCCACGTTTCCTACTCGCCGACGAACCTACGGGAAACCTCGACAGCTTAATGGCACGTCAAGTGATGGAATTACTCGAAAATATCAATCAAGCGGGCACGACCATTATCATGGTGACGCACGATCCTGAACTCGCTCGTCGTGCCCAACGCAACATTCAAATTGTTGATGGTCAAGTGTGTGACTTTACTATGTATCATCAAGGTCATCGACATGTCAGTGATATCACTGCTGCGACTGATATCGACAAACTTGTTGCCAACGCTGACCGTTAAGGATATGCATTATGTTCTTTTATTATGTTGATTTAGCTTGGCGCAGCATTAAGAAAACCCCAGTGTTGTCGCTGCTGATGGTGTTGGCGATTTCGATTGGTATTGGTATCACGATTACTACGTTAAACGTGTACAAGATGATGTCATTTAATCCTGCGGGTGAACGCTCTGATGAGTTAAATGCGGTACAGCTTTGGAGCCAAGGTCCTGATTCTTGGGATGAGTTAAACTCGTTAGTGACTTATCAAGACGCGATGAATCTGCGCAACAATACCTTACCTAAACGCCAAGCTGCGATGTTTCGCACTGGGATGGCAGTGCAAACGGAGGATGCCAATTTTGCGCCTATTTTAGAAAGCATTCGGGTGACGGACAGTGACTTTTTTAAGCTGTTTGACGTGCCATTTTTGTACGGTAATGCGTGGGATAAATCCGTCGACACTGAACCTGCTTATCAAGTGGTGATTAACGATAAACTCAATCAAAAGTTGTTTGCGGGTCAAAACAGTGTTGGCAAAGTTATCTATCTTAATCGTAAACCTTATCAAGTGGTTGGGGTGATTGATGCTTGGGATCCTAAGCCTAAATATTATGATCCCACTAACGGCGCCTTTAACGACACGGAACAAATTTTTGTGCCGTTTTCGCTGACGCCTATCGAAGAGTTTGATGTATGGGGTAACACGTCGGGTTGGAAGTTTGAGACGATGAATAGTTACAGCGATCGCCTTAACTCTGAAAAAGTGTGGCTGCTGTATTGGGTTGAGTTACCAAATAAAGACGCAGTAGCCAGTTACCGTTCTTGGCTCAGCAATTATGTGGCGGAGCAAAAAGCCCTAGGCCGTTTTACGGATAATAAATCTGCCGCTGACTCAGTCAAAGTATCCGATGTGGCAACTTGGCTTGAATACAATCATGTGGTGCCAGAAGACAATAAAATCTTGGTTGGCTTGAGTGCGCTGTTTTTAAGTGTTTGTTTAGTCAATATATTAGGTTTAATGCTGACAAAGTTCCTCAAGCGAGCTCCCGAGGTGGGAGTGCGCCGCGCTATTGGTGCTAGCCGTGGCCAAATCTTCGCTCAATATATGGTGGAAGTGGGCATGATTGGCTTATTCGGTGGTTTGCTGGGACTCGCTTGGGCCTACGCTTCGCTTTATGGGTTATCGGCCCAGTTTGAGGTCGCGAAGGGTTTAACCCATTTATCGGCGAGTATGTGGATTATCACCCCAAGTATTGCGGTAGGCACAGCCTTGTTGGCTGGCTTGTATCCCGCATGGGTGGTGTGTCGTACTAAACCTAGCGTTTATCTGAAAAGCCAGTAAGGGACTCATTATGTTGCATATTAAACCTATTCTCAGCAGTTTATTGCGCAGTAAAAGCGGTCCAGTCTTACTGCTTATTCAGATTATCTTGTCTGTGGCGATTGTGGCGAATGCGAGCTTTATTATTCAAGAGCGTTTAGCCCTGATGCAGCGTGATTCGGGGATTAAAGAGTCAGAAGTCTTGACCTTTAGCTTGTTCAACTTCGATCCATTGATTGATAAAACCGCGCAAAACAAAATTGATCAGCAAATTTTGCGGGGACTAGCCAATGTGATTGATGCGACCTCAACCAATATGTTGCCGTTAAGCGGTGGCGGCTGGTCGAGCACGTTAAATCTGGGCCCCGACCCAGATAGCGCTAAATCGACACCGCAATTTGCCATGTATTTAGGGACAGATCACACCATTGAGACCTTAGGCCTTAAGCTGATTGAGGGACGTAACTTTTACCCCCATGAACTTAAGGATAACCTCGATAGCCCAAGCCGATTAGCGATCATCTCCAGTGTGTTAGCCAAAGCCATTTGGCCTGATGAATCCGCACTTGGCAAAGTGTTGTATGAAGGTAAGGATGCACAGATCACTGTGATTGGCGTAGTCGAAAAACTACAAGGCGCGTGGATTGACAGTTCTAGCCTTGAAAACAGCGTGATTCAAAATGTGGATTATGGCAGCAGTTCTTACATGGTACGGGCCAAACCTGAGTTTCACGCCGAGCTTAAAGACACGATAAAAAAAGCGCTGCTGGCGGAGAATCCAAACCGAGTGCTCGATGGATTTAAGTCAATCGAGGCCTTAAAAGATAGTTCATATCGCGATCATAAATTGATGATTACTGTGTTAACTATGATGGTGGTGTTGTTATTGCTTATCACCTCGCTCGGTTTAACGGGCATGGTGATGTTTAATATCCAGCGCCGCACTAAGCAGATAGGTACCCGCCGCGCATTGGGTGCTAAAAAGCGCGATATTATCAGTTACTTCCTCGTGGAGAACTATTTGATTTGCTTAGCGGGAGGCGTGCTGGGCGGCTTGTTAGCGATACAGTTAGGCCAACAGTTAATGAAAATCTATAGCTTGCCTATGTTGGACTTAAGCTACCCACTAATTACTGTGGCAGGTTTGTTTATTGTCACCACATTAGCGGTTTACTTACCAGCGCGTAAGGCGGCAAATATTTCGCCAGCAACCGCAACTCGCAGCGTATAGCGGAATATTTGATGTCACTCAAGGTGCTATAAAAGCTCGACAAAAGTGCGATAACAATAGGATGTTATTGCACTTTTTGTTACTTTACGGTTAACAGTTTTACTTAGGACAACACTCACACTTATGGATACTATCCTTATCGTCGATGACAATCATGCCATCTGCCAAGCCCTAGGTTTGATGCTAGAACTCAATGATTATCGGGTGCTGACTTGCCATAGTCCGGAGGACGCCCTTGGATTATTGGCGACGCAAGATGTGGATTTAGTGATCCAAGATATGAACTTTACCCGTGATACCACCTCGGGCGAGGAAGGCAAGCAGCTGTTTTACGCCCTGCGCGAACGCCAAGGGGATTTGCCGATTATTTTGATGACGGCGTGGACGCAACTCGAAACGGCAGTTGAATTAGTCAAAGCGGGCGCTGCCGATTATATGGGCAAACCTTGGGATGACGCTAAGCTACTCAATAGCATCACTAATCTGATTGCGCTTTATAAACTCTCCTGTGCTAACCACCGCTTGGAGCGGGTGAATCACCAACGCCAAGTGGCGATCGCCGATGCGGATCTCTGCGGTATTGTCTTTGGTAGTGGTGCTATGCAGCGTTGTATTGACTTAGCCTTGCAACTGGCACGCTCCGATGTGTCGGTCTTGATCTCTGGCCCCAATGGCGCGGGAAAAGACAAGCTTGCCGATATTCTCCATGCCAATTCACCCTTAAAAAACAAACCTTTTATTAAGGTTAATGTCGGCGCCTTGCCGATGGATTTATTAGAGGCTGAGCTGTTTGGTGCCGAGGCGGGCGCTTTTACTGGCGCGACTAAAGCACGTATTGGCCGTTTCGAAGCGGCAGACGGCGGCACGTTGTTTCTAGATGAAATTGGTAATTTGCCGTTATCTGGGCAAGTGAAATTATTGCGGGTGCTACAAACTGGCGAATTTGAACGCTTAGGAAGCCATAAAACCCAGAAAGTAAAAGTGCGGCTGATCAGTGCGACCAATGCGGATCTGGCCCAAGATATCGCCGAAGGGCGATTCCGTGAGGATTTGTTTTACCGCTTAAACGTGATTGAACTGGCATTGCCACCGCTGAATCAACGCATCGATGATATTTTACCTTTAGTACAGCATTTTATCGGCAGCGATTTTAGCTTGAGTAAACCCGCGTTGCAGGCGTTATTACAGCACCGCTGGCCGGGAAATGTGCGCGAGCTTGAAAATGCCTGTAAGCGAGCGGTATTGTTGGCGCAAAGCCATGTGCTGGCTGAGGCTGACTTTGGTTTGGCACCTGTTGCGAGTGTCATCAAATCTGCTTCCAGTGTTTCGGCTGTATCTGAGTCGCGGCTATCTGGCTTGAGACACTCTGATCCTCTACCTGTTTATTCGCCCGCTTCCATCCCCGTAAATACCGCATTTTATCATGAGTCTGTTCGTGCCCAAGTGTCAGATACCAATGAGGCGATAGACGTGAGCCGAGAAGATATCGAAGCGGCGCTAAAACAGCATCATGGCGTAATTGCTCGGGTGGCAAAAGCGCTTGGACTCAGTCGCCAAGCACTGTATCGGCGGATGGACAAGTTTGGTTTAGATAAGTCATAGGCTAAGTGCAGATGCTAGGGTAAAGGCTATCGATTAAGGAATCCGAGTGTTAATTCGAACTAAAATCATCATTTTTTCAATGGCTTGCTGCGCCTTTGGCGTCTTGCTGAGTTTTGCCTTGGTGAAGTATATCTCGCCCTATGCTTCGTCTGTTGCCACGTCTAACACGATTGAAATCCCTGATGTGAATGTGCAACTGGATTTTGCGGAGCTTGAGAAAACGGTCGCCTCCATCGAACTCGCCCTTAACAATAGTGAGCAATTGCAGGAGGCTGCGGCGATGCAAGCGCACCAGAGGGCCGAGCAGATTAAAGCCGAGCTGCAAAAGCTTGAACAACTTAAACAAGAGCAGTTACAAATAAAACTCTTCAAGTTAGAACAACTTAAAGAAGGGCTGTTTAATTCTATTCCTCATGTGGTTGAGCCTTTACGTGTAGAACCGCTATCTATTTTACCGCCCAAAGCACCTGTATCTCCTGCGATATCCGCTGAGATAGCTAAGGGAGAGCGTGTCTCGAGTTTGACCTTAGGTGAAGGTTTGATCGTGTTGTTTCTCGCTTGTGCTGTCTGTGGTTTAGGTATTGCTTGGTTGACTCGACATCTCGGCCGCAGTTTAGATTCCCTTGAAGTCGGCTTGCTAAATTTTAGTGATAATGACTTTAGTGTGAGTATTCCTGAACATGGCGAAGGTCAGCTCAAAACCTTAGCGCAGTTATTTAACCATTCGGCGGCAAAATTGCACCAAGAAAGGCAGTACATTTACCAGCGGGAGTTATTACTGGATAAGGTGATTCAAAGTTCTCCCAATGTGATGTTGTTACTGGACGATCATCAGCGGCTCATTTATGCCAACGATGCGGCGCGTCACCTATTTCATAAAAAGGGCAGAATGGAAGGCTTGAGCTTAGATGAATTGCTGGTGGATTTGCCCGAAGTATTGGCCTTGGCGCTTAAACATGAAAAGAACGGACTCTTCGCCATGGGTGAAGATGATGTGGAAACTTGGTATTTAAGTCGCGGCCAATTTTTATTGAATAACCAACAGCATAACTTGATTTTGCTCAAGCAGATGACCCGCGAGCTCAATCGTCAAGAGGTGGCAGTATGGAAAAAAGTCATCCGCATTATTAGCCATGAACTCAATAACTCAGTGGCGCCCATCGCCTCTATGGTGAACTCGGGCCGACTTCTCACCAAAGATATTGATAATCCCAAGCTAACCTTAATTTTCGATACTATCGAGAATCGTACCAGTCATCTAAGCCAGTTTATCTTCAACTATGCCCGTTTTGCTAAGTTGCCGCTCCCGCAACGGCGTCAGGTAAATTGGGGGCAATTTACTACCCAGTTAACTCAGCATTATCCCTTTAAACTCATTCATGAGTTACCTGAGGTTGATGGTTTTTTCGATCAAGGACAGATGGAGCAAGTGCTCCTCAATTTACTTAAAAACGCCCATGAATCTGGCTCAAACCCCGAGGATGTCACTCTATCGATTCGGTATCAAACCTTAGTGGATGGTGGAGGTTTTAGTATTGTGATTGAGGATCGCGGCGCAGGTATGTCTGGTGAAGTATTAGAACAGGCGCTACTGCCGTTTTACTCAACAAAACAATCGGGTACAGGCTTAGGTTTACCTTTGTGCCGTGAAATTATCGAAGCCCATGATGGCAGTATTAGCATGCATAATCGCAGTGACGGTGGCCTGTTGGTTCGACTATGGTTACCACAATAATGCTCGCGTTTTGAATTAACACCGTAATGCGACTCTTAAGTCGCATTTTTATTGCTTATCTTATCCGCTTGTTTAAAGCATAACTCCTATCCTCAACTGCCTCTTGGCGTATTAGCCAAATGGGCTATTTTTGCCTTTTTACCTTAGCTCTTCGGGCTAATTTGCCCCCTAGCGTAATGACGGGAGATCTTTAACCCTGTTAACCTGTTTTATCGAAAATTTGCGTTAAAACTCACCTTGTTCTAACAGAGGTTAGCGCGGTTTTTAAGGTTCGATTAAAAAGGTTAAGGAGGGATAAGTGAAACAGTTAAAACAGCGTCTGCTTACTTACGTTTTATGTCCATTCCTGCTGCTGGCTTCCCCTATCACTATTGCCGATAACGACATTGAAATTAGTGGCTTAGTAATAGATAGAACCTTGACTCGGTTTGGTAAGGACTTTGGCTTTTACTACTCAAGCTATTGGCGCGAACTGCCCTTTACCCAAGGCTTTAACGTCACTCTATATGAGACAGTGTTTCCACAGGCTGGAACCGTTTTAACTTTAGAGGTAAACGGGACTCGGATTTACACCACCCATTTTGGTCGTCGTGCAAATCCGATTAAAGAGAGCGCAGAGCAGGCGATTTTGCTTACGATTGATTATTTAGCGCAAGTCAGAGCCAATGCAATAACAGGTGATTTTTCAGGAACATCGGACGACTTTTAGGATAATAATAATGACATACAGGACGTTACTTGCTCTTGTCACGCTATGTGTGGCAAGCAGTGGCCAAGCCACTGAATTGATTTATACGCCAGTGAATCCCAGTTTTGGCGGCAATCCACAAAATGGGGCTTTTCTATTAAATAAAGCCCAAGCCCAGAATGACAATAAATCTACCTCGACCGAGAAGGACTTTGTCACCCGTTTTAAAGAATCCCTAGAGCGTAATATCATTAACTCAATCACCCGCGGTGTTGCTGATGGTGAAATTACCGATGGTGTTTATGATACAGGTGATTTTCGGATTGAAGTGGCTTCTACGGGAAATGGCGTGATGCTAACTATTACTAATACTGCAACCGGTGAAGTCACTGTGATTGAAATGCCGACATTCGGAGGAGTCAACTAATGGCCCGTCTAGTGTTAGTGAGTTTATTACTGCTAAGTGTGTCGGCCTGTAGCCTGATCTCCAAACCCGATTTAAATATCACGGCTGCCGAGGTTAACCCCTTGAGTGAGGTGATGCGTGGGTTGCAAACTCAACCAGGACCTAAGTTTCCTATCCCTGTGGCCGTGTATTCCTTTCGCGATCAAACTGGCCAATATAAGCCGCAGGCTAACGTGAGTTCGTTTTCGACCGCGGTAACTCAGGGCGCAACATCGATGTTGATGCAGACTTTGCTCGACTCGAAATGGTTTACACCCGTTGAGCGTGAAGGGCTACAAAATTTGCTTACCGAGCGTAAGATCAGCAACAAACAGAGCGGTACTAAGGGCGATGAAGTGCCCGTATTATCCACCGCCAGATTGTTACTCGAAGGTGGGGTGATTAGTTATGAGACCAACACTAGCACAGGTGGTAGCGGTGTCGAATACTACGGCATTGGCGCCTCTGAAATGTACCGTGAAGATCTGGTGACCATTTATCTACGCGCCGTGGATGTACACACAGGTAAAGTCATGATGTCGGTCTCAACCAGCAAACGAGTCTTGTCCCAAGAAATGCGTGCGGGCTTGTTCCGTTACACGAGTTTAAATCGACTCGCTGAGGCTGAAGTCGGTTTTACTACCAATGAGCCAGTGCAATTTTGCGTGTTACAAGCCATTGAATTGGCGGTCGCTGAGCTGATTGATAAGGGTATCAAACAAGGTTACTGGAGCCCAACTCAAGTGGCGCAGCCAGCAGAAAAAGCCCAAGAGTTGAGTCAGGGATAGGTGCTTGAAAGTCGGTATTAGATGCTAGAGCAAAGCAGGCTTCTGCTTGAGCACTTAGTCGCGATAGCGTAAAAGAAAACCGAGCCAGTTAAGCTGACTCGGTTTTTTATTGCGGTTATTGCAGCAATCAGTTGATATTTGGCTATTTTAGTCCGCTTGCATGGCCTTCCAAAACAGTTCAAAACTGGCATCGCGGTATGTTCTATCTGTCCCCAAGTGCGGATTATCGATAAAGAAACGCGTTGCTGCTAGATATTGGCCGTGGCAGTTTTCTAGCATCAATTCCACTGGATAATGGGCGATTAGCCCCATCATTTGTCCCTGCTTAATGAGTTCGCTAATAAAGCCTAAGATGCTATTCATGGCTTGATCGCGCACCTTAGCAGCAATCATGGGCGACATTGAATATTGCTGAAAAAACAGTTGTTTGACAGGGTTATCCAGCGACCAATCTATCGTACTTTGCCATAGTTGTAGGGCATTGTGTTTAAGATCGCTGCACTTATGGGTGTTTAATAGTAAGGCATCGGCAAATTCTTGTTTTATGGTAAGAAACAAAGATTCCATCAAGGCTTCCTTAGAAGGAAAGTGATGGAACAAGGTGCCCGTTGCTACACCTGCTTGTTTCGCAATCGAGGCGGTAGACGTGCCATGAAATCCTTGGCTGACAAAGAGCGCTAAGGCAGTATCGAGAATAGCTTGGCGTTTATCTGTCATGGTTTTAATGGGTTGTGTTGTTGATGGTTTATTCAAGATTTATCCCCCAATGACTAGCGCAAAAATAGCTTCATTAAGATACGCTGGATAAAAGTGCCGTAGGGCGGGTGAACAAATTTGCCTGTGTTGAATCGGCCACGGCTGAGTACCGTTTTAGCGTGGCTGAAGGTCAAAAAGCCTTCCTTGCCATGGTAATGCCCCATGCCCGACGGGCCTATTCCGCCGAAGGGCGCATCGTCGGCGGCGACATGAAACACGGTTTCATTGATACAAACACCGCCAGAATGGGTCTGCTGGAGGATCTTTTGCTGAGTTGGATCATCGAAACTCATCACATAAAGCGCTAAGGGCCTGGCTCTGTGGTTGATGTACTGAATCGCTTCATCTAAGGAGTCGTAGCCAATGATCGGCAGTAATGGACCAAAGATTTCCTCTTGCATCAATAGCATGTCTTCACTGGTGTGAGTTATCAACTGAGTTGCGAGTTTACGATGTTGGCTATCTATGGCTTCGTCAGTTGCTGAAATAACACGGGCACCTTTTGCTTTAGCGTCTTCGAGCACTGTCATCAAGCGGTCAAACTGACGTGTATTAATGATGCTGCCATAGTCCTTATTGTGGTTAATGGTGCCGTACATGGCCTTAAACTTAGCTTGGTAGGCGGCGATAAAGTCATCCACCTTGGTTTTAGGGCAAAGCACATAATCAGGGGCGACGCAGATTTGCCCGGCATTCAAACACTTACCGTAAATCATTCGTTCTACTGCTATCTCAAGCGGCATATCGGGGGCGATAATCACAGGCGATTTACCACCCAATTCGAGTGTTACTGGGGTGAGGTTATTCGCAGCGGCGCGCATCACATGGCGGCCGACTGTGGTCGAGCCTGTAAAGAGTAAATGATCGAAGGGCAGGGCAGAAAATTGGGCAGCAATGTCCGCCTCACCTTCAACAACCGCCACGTGGGATTCATCGAAGACTTGTGCCAATAACTGTTTGATCACTTGGTTGGTCGCTGGGGTAAATTCTGACATTTTGAGCATGGCATGATTACCCGCGGCAATAGCAGTCACTAGCGGGCCAATTGACAGCATGACGGGGAAATTCCAAGGCACGATAATACCGATCACCCCCAAAGGTTGATAATGCACTGTGACTTTGGCGGGTGCGAGTAAGATGCCCGCATGGCGAGCGCTGGGTTTGAGCCATTTTTTGAGATTTTTCAAGCTGTAATTGATGTTGTTGATGACAGGCATAATGTCTGAGATCAGGCTGTCATCAATCGATCTATGGCCGTAGTCTTGGCTTAAGGCTTCGACTAAGGGTGTTTGAAATTGCAGTATGGCCGCCTTCAGTCGAGTTAATTGCTCCACTCGCGTAGCGTAATTAGGATTCGGCGCCGCTAAATAACTGCTGCGTTGGCGTTGGAGTAACTGAGTCAGTGGCGAAGTATTAAGGTGTTCGGTGGCCATATTCATAGTGGTTGCTCCAAGGGAAATGGTAGGCTGAGTCTTATTCGGTACTTTATTTAAGTAATCGTCTAGATTGAGTCGTTTATTAAACCAGCACCGACTGATTAGTCGGTTTATCCTAGCTTGCTTAGTGAGATGGTGCAAGGTATCTGGTGTATTTTTGAGCAAGATCACGGCTTGTTGTGGCGTTAGCTTTTACACTAAATCAAGGGTTGTTACATAAGGAGTATGTATGGCATTGTTAAAGCACGGAATTTCGATTGGTATTGAGCGTTATGGTGATGATGATTTTTTCGTTACCTTTAAAGCTATCGGTACCTTAACTCATCAAGACTACGAAATGATGGTGCCTGTGTTGGAGTCTGCATTAGCTGGGGTGAAAGATCCTGATATCTTCGCCTTGGTAGATGTCACCGAGTTGGAAGGCTTGGAACTACAGGCCGCTTGGGACGATCTCAAACTTGGGGTGAAGCATATTCGTCATTTTGAGAAAATAGCTATCGTCGGTAAGACGACTTTGCAGGAAGTGTTGGCTAAATTGGCAAACTGGTTTACGCCTGCTGAGGTAAGGTTTTTTGTTGATAATGGCGATGCTGTTGCTTGGCTGAGAGACTAAGGTTGTGAGATGAAGTTTGTGGTCTGCCAATGCGCTAAATCGGGCGTTATAGCAGCACAGTAAAGATTCACCCAGCAATCCATTCGCGCCATAGAAGGAGTACAAATTATGCGTACAGGTCAAATACTCTGGCCCACAGATTTTTCGGAAACTGCGGCCCATGCACTGAGTTATGCCATTGAAATGGCTAATCTATACCATGTAGGGCTAAAAATCTTACATGTGGTTGAACAGCCGATCGGTGATGAAAACTTTATGATTCTATCTATTACCCCTGAAGAGCTTGCTAAAAGCATGGAGGAAGCGGCGGCAACTAAAATGCGAGCACTATTGGATGGATTGAATACTGAGCTTCCTATCACTACCTTGATCCGCCGTGGCGATCCTGTCTATCAAATTTTAGAAGAGGCCAACAGTAAAGACATTGGCATGGTAGTAATTGCTAGCCATGGCCGAACTGGGATTTCGCATTTTTTACACACCAATGTCTCAGAAGCGGTGGCGAATGGTGCAGCTTGTCCTGTGCTTGTGGTTAAGTAACTGGCTTTGACTCTATAAATCCAAAGGGCGCTTATAGCGTCCTTTCTTTTTGATTGATAAAGAATAATTAATTGAAATGGGTACGCAAGAAGCATAGCAAACTGCTATAAAATAGTGGTATTTTGGCCTTAATAATTAGCTTAATTAAAAACTCAAATGATGGATAAGCTTATGCGTACTCAAGAAGTGTTATGCCCTACGGATTTTTCATCCACTGCGGCCCATGCGTTAAAATATGCGGTTGAAATGGCAAATGTTTATCACGTCGATATTCGGTTGTTGCATGTGACTAGCCCTGCCCGTGGCGCCCATTGTTATGGTATTGCGGTCGATATTCCCGCTACATTGGAAAATGAACTCAAAGCTTTCGTTGATGCAAAAATGCAAAGTTTGCAGCAGGAAATGCAGCAGAACCTTACCGAAGGGCTCAATATTAAGTTAGTCGTGCGCCATGGTGATGCTATTGATGAGATTTTAGCGGAAGCCGTTGATGTAGGCATGGTGGTTATCGCTAGTCATGGGAGCAGCGGTTTAGCTGACTTTTTAAAACCCCACGTTACACAGGATATTGTTAAGTACGCTAAGTGCCCTGTGTTGGTGGTGAAATAACACTATGGGATAAGTTTAGTAGGAATCATTTTTGATCATTTTAGGTTCTGTTAACTTAGTCGACGCCTCGGCTTCATTGTCAAATGACATCAGGCGTCGATACTTTTCCTGCAGAGCCACTAAGCTACCATCTTGGGTAATTTGTTTGAGTCCCGCATTAAAATCATCCCGAATTTGTTCACTGAGAAACGCGAACTTGTATTCTGTAGGTGGGAATATTTGGTGGCAAATCGCCTGTTGTTTTAAGTCTTTCTCAGTGAGTTTGCCCTCAAGATAGGCCTGCTTTAAGTAGTATTTGAAAATATTTTTATCCATCACAACGACATCGGCTCTGCGCTTCATCAGCATATAAACCTGCTGCACTTGCCTCGCTTGTTCTTGGTAGCCGCTATTGGTCTTAACCATGTTGGCAAACTCTTCCCCCAGTAACGATGATGCACGTTGAAAGGCGACGACTTGTTTGTTGTTTAAGTCTTCTATGCTATTGATGTTAAATTGATTACTCTCGAGGCTAATGGCGCAGTTTTGGTAGGTTATCGCAACGTTGGAATAAAAAACGTTGTTAATCATTCCTTCTTTGATGTTGATGATGCCATCGAGTTTACCCTCCCTGAGTTCATGGAAAGTGCGCGCCAGTGGTAAGTAGTGGATAGAAGCAGTATGGCCTTTAACGGCGAGGGCTTGGTTAAGTAATTCGAGTTCGATCCCGCTATTGGTTGCTTGGATGACATAGGGCGGGATAGACAGGCTGACGCCTATCTTAATTTCAGCCGCTTGGCCGAGCTGAGCGCCGCATAGGATGAGTAACCCCATCAATTTATAGCGGTTACGACGAGCCACTGAGCTATTTGGCTTATTTAGTTTATGCGCCATAAGTTACCAACACCTCCGCGGTATACACTTGCAACTGTGTTTGATACTCGCCAAGTCATTCCATGACTTTCTTGAGTAAGTGTAGTGTGTCTGTGAACTCAGCACGGCTTTATTTATCAAATACACATTAACGCTTTAACCTATTACAGGCTCAAAAGGATGAGCCCGGTTCAGTCAGAAAAGCAATTTCTTCCGCCGTAGACTCCCTGCCTAAGATAATATTTCTATGTGGATAGCGGCCAAACCTGTCGATAATCGCTTTATGGCGCAGTTCAAACGCGAGGTTTGTTATCGCAGCTTCGCGATTAAACAGTTTTACTGCTACTTGGTGAATGGCTGCCGATTCGCTGTGCATATAGGGCATAAATAGAAAAGGGACTTGTTTGGATTTTAGTGCTGTGTCGACCCGTTGGGCAACGGCCTCTTGGGCGAGCACTAGGGCTATCGCATCGGCTTCGAATGCGGCAGGCGTATTGCGGTAAATATTACGGGAGAATTGATCGAGCACTATGATCTCAGCTAATCGACCTTGAGGCGTGATTCGCCAATGTGAAAGCTCTCCCCGTTTAGCTTGAAGTAGTACACCTTCGAAGCGCTGTTTGATCTGGGTATCAAATTCAACATCTTTAATCCACCAAAGCTTTGGGTCAATGTCTTCAAACCAAAATGTCAGTATTTGGTCTGCTGTGATTGTCTGGCTCATTTTAGCCTTTCTTCATAGGTGTTGAGTGATATTAGAAATAACAGTTGTTGGGGGAGGATGACAAGTCGTTTTGTTTGATTTAAGTGCAGATTTGTTATCTGATGATCTTGTCGCGAACCGTAAGTATTTAGTATTGGCTATTGCCTTATTGACTGAATATAAAGTAGTTTTGATGATAATTACTTTTGTTTCCAGACAGGTCATCCTATGTCACTTTCAATGCCAGCATCCGAACAGGTTTCAAAGCAAAATAAGGCGTTTCTGCGTAAGTTATATTTGGCGCATTTAATGGATGATGACCGCCATAATCTATTATCACTCAATAAGTTAACCGGAATGCCTCGCCGAACTTTACAGGACGCTATCGCAGCTTTTGAGGATATAGGTATTCGAGTCGAGTTTGTGCAGGAAGGCAGCCGTAACAATTCAGGTTATTACCGCATAGTCACCTGGGGGCCGATCAGCAGCGCTTGGGTCGATACCCATCTAAGCGAAATCGCTGAGCTGATAGGATTTTACGATAAGTCAATTTAAACGCTGTTTGTTACCAAGGATGAATTTGAGAACTCTTCAACTGTTAGGTTTTATTCTTGCCATTGCAGGCGTCATTTTAGGATATATAACGCTAGCATCTATTGACTGTCAAACATCTGAAGCTTCTGCTGGGGCTGCGGGTTTAGGCATGATTTTTATGGTATTACCAA
Organism: Shewanella sp. SM55; assembly: GCF_025654025.1. NCBI lineage: Bacteria > Pseudomonadati > Pseudomonadota > Gammaproteobacteria > Alteromonadales > Shewanellaceae > Shewanella > Shewanella sp. SM55. Next base: position 20,739 of record NZ_JAKKRS010000009.1, read on the forward strand.
CCTTTGGCTGTTCTGCGTTAATGTTGGTACCTTCTTCTTTAACATTATGCAAATCAGAAGTAAGGCTACGTACATATTTTAAAGGGAGTTTTTGGTTGAGTCTGTGGAAATTGAATTTAGTTATTTCTGCTGTATATATCCTTGTTACTCTTTATGTGGGCTGTTTATGGCTACAAATCAGCATTGGTCGCTAACGAGTGAATCATCTTGTTCATAATATGTTCATTTTTTATGCTTAACCTTCAACGCGAGTCTCACCCGAGGATATTGCATTCGTTTGCATAGATATTTGAGCATTTTCTCTTCATTACTCCTTTGCCAATTTTCTGGCCTGACCAGCCTAAACTCCCTATAATCGGCTGCAAATGTCATCACGTTACATAGTGTTCACATCTAAATACCCTACATACTTAAAATAAAAAGGAACCTTGTTCCATGTTAGAAAAACTGTTCAAACTGAAACAAAATCAAACGAGCCTCAAGCAGGAAGCGGTCGCCGGTTTGACAACATTTATGACGATGGCCTACATCATTTTTGTGAATCCAATGATGTTAGCCGATGCGGGCATGGACCATGGGGCTGTATTCGTGGCGACTTGTTTGGCTGCGGCTGTCGGCTGTTTAGTTATGGGCTTGATGGCGAATTATCCTATCGCGCTTGCACCCGGCATGGGGCTGAACGCCTTTTTTACCTACACAGTTGTGGGTGAGATGGGTTACAGCTGGGAAACGGCCTTAGGCGCGGTATTCCTGTCGGGTATTTGCTTTTTAATCTTATCTTTAGTGCGCATTCGAGAGTGGATTGTAAATAGCATTCCCATGTCGCTGCGTATTGGTATTGCCGCTGGTATTGGTCTGTTCCTTGCGCTGATTGGCCTTAAGAGTGCCGGTATTGTGGTGGCAAGCCCTGCAACCTTAGTGACCTTAGGCGATATCACTGCATTTCCGGCGGTCATGGCTGTGTTAGGCTTTTTCCTGATCATTGCTATGGTGCAACGTGGAATGAAGTCGGCGGTTATCCTAAGTATCTTGATTATCACAGGGCTGGGATTAGTGTTTGGCGATGTGCAGTATCACGGCATTGTGTCTATGCCGCCGTCGATCATGCCAACATTTTTGAAGATGGATTTATCCCAAGTCTTTGAAGTCAGCATGTTATCTGTGGTGTTTGCCTTCTTGTTTGTCGATCTTTTCGATACATCTGGCACTTTAGTTGCGGTTGCGCAGCGCGGTGGTTTCCTCGATGAGAAGGGCCGTTTACCGCGATTAAACCGTGCCTTAACCGCCGACAGTTTAGCGACTATTGCGGGCGCCGCTTTTGGTACGTCGACGACCACAAGTTATATCGAAAGTACGGCGGGAGTGAGCGCGGGTGGTCGTACTGGTTTAACGGCAGTTGTCGTGGGATTACTCTTTATTGCTGCGTTATTCCTGTCGCCATTGGCGGGCATGATCCCAGCTTATGCGACGGCGGGCACACTGTTTTATGTGGCGATTCTGATGATGTCGGGGCTCGTGCATGTCGAATGGGAAGATTTGACTGAAGCCGCGCCGGTAGTCGTTGTGTGTATTTTAATGCCACTGACGTTTTCTATCGCAACAGGCATCGCCTTTGGGATGATCTCTTACGCCGCAATCAAATTACTCACAGGTCGTTTTAGCGATCTCAATGTGGGCATTGTCGTCTTGGCTGCGCTGTTTGTAGCTAAGTTTATCTATGGCTAATCCTATCGATTAGTGACTCGTGTAGTGTGAGCTCACAACGTAGATTGTCTACAATAGACAATATTTTTTGAGGGTCATCTCATAGATGGCCCTTTTTCATGCGCGATTCCAAGCAAAATCGAAAATTTCTCTCGAGTTAATAACTCCCTGCTACCAATTACCCAGCGGATTAGGTATAAGGATTGTTCGGTTATTTTTTACAAATGAATAATGAACTTAAGTGAGATTGCGTATCGCCGCGTAGTAGTGAAATTGGGGACGAGTGTGCTGACCTCTGGCAGTAAACAGCTAGATAAAGCCCACATGGTTGAGCTTGCTCGTCAAATGGCCGCACTGATGAAGTCAGGGGTCGAAGTCGTATTATGCACCTCAGGGGCCATTGCCGCTGGGCGTGAACATCTCCAATACCCGACACTGCCCGACACTATGGCCAATAAGCAATTGTTAGCCGCTGTCGGGCAAAGTCAGTTGATCCTCGCTTGGGCACAACTCTTTAGTATTTATGGGCTGCACGTGGGCCAATTGCTGCTGACCCGTGCCGACTTGCAGGATAGGGAGCGTTACCTTAACGCCCGCGACACGCTTAATGCCTTGTTGGCGAATAATATTGTGCCGATCATCAATGAAAACGATGCCGTTGCCACCAATGAGATCAAAGTGGGCGATAACGACAATTTATCGGCGCGCGCAGCACTCTTATGCGATGCTGACTTATTGATTTTATTGACGGATCAAAAGGGCTTATTCGATGCTGATCCGCGCACTAACCCGAACGCTAAGTTGATTTCACAGGTGGTGAAGATTGACGATAGTCTGCGTATGTTGGCGGGCGGTTCTGTATCGGGTTTAGGCACGGGTGGTATGTCGACTAAATTGGAAGCGGCGGATATTGCTCGCCGTGCTGGCATCGAAGTGGTTATCGCCTCTGGCCATCACCCTGATGTGATCAAAAAAGTGGTCGCCAAAGAGTCAGTCGGTACTCACTTTAGTGCCATCGAAAACCCGCTCGAAAGCCGCAAACAGTGGATTCTAGCGGGACCTGCGACTCAAGGTTCTTTAGTGCTTGATGCGGGCGCGGTCAAAGCCGTGACTGACAAGGGCCGCAGTCTATTGTCTAAAGGTATCGTAGGCGTTAAAGGTCAGTTTGAACGTGGTGCGACGCTACAATTAGTTGATCAACAAGGTAAAGTGATTGCTAAAGGGATGACACGATACTGTGGCCAAGCCCTGAGTTTGATTGCAGGTAAGCATTCCGACGAGATCGAGTCTGTACTCGGTTACGATTATGGTGACGCAATAGTGCACCGCAACGACATGGTTGTCTTATAAGCGAGGTCTGTTTTGAGTCAAATGAATCAAGATCAGTATTTACAGCAACTTGGCCAAAATGCCAAACAGGCCAGTTATGCTTTAGCCAACTTAACGGCGAGCCAAAAGGCTGACTTACTCGAAGCTATTGCCGATGCGCTGACGGCAAACTCCGCCGCCATTTTAGCCGCTAATGCTAAAGACGTTGCCGCCGCTAAGAACGATGGATTAACTGAGGCGATGATCGACAGACTGTTGCTCGATGATGCGCGTTTAGCGGGCATTATCGGTGATATCAGCGATGTGATCCGCCTTGCTGATCCCGTGGGCGAAGAGTTTGGCAGCAAGTTATTAGATAACGGTTTAAGGCTGACTCGCCGCCGCGTACCGCTGGGCGTGATTGGGGTTATCTACGAGGCGCGCCCGAATGTGACTGTCGATATCGCGGTACTCGCCCTTAAAACGGGTAATGCGGTGATCCTCCGTGGCGGTAAAGAAACCCTTGAATCGAATAAGCTTATCAGCGAAGTGATCCGCGGCGCGATTGTCGCCCAAGGTTTGCCCATAGATGCGGTGCAATTTATTGATTCTTCAGACAGAGCCCTAGTGACAGGTTTACTTAAGCTCGATCAATATGTCGACATGATAGTGCCGCGCGGCGGTCAAGCATTGCAGCGCTTATGTGCTGAGCAAGCGACCATTCCGGTGATCTTAGGTGGCATAGGTATTTGCCACTTGTATGTCGATAAAAATGCCGACCTTGAGCGTGCCTTAGGCGTAATCGCTAATGCCAAAGTGCAGCGTCCAACTGTGTGCAATGCTCTTGATACCTTGCTGGTGGATGAGCGCGTGGCTAGCAGCTTTGTACCGCAAATTGCCGAATATCTGCATCGTCTAGGCGTGCGTTTTTCAGTTTGTGACACAAGTTTTAGTCTGCTGGATGGTTTAGGGTTCAATGTGACGCTTGCTAAGTCTGAGGATTTTGGTATTGAATGGCTGTCATTAACCTTAGGTATTAAAGTCGTGAGCGATATCGATGCCGCCGTTAGTCATATTCGCCAGTATTCTAGCGGCCATTCGGAAGCCATTTTGACCGATGATATTCATGCAGCGGCGCACTTTATGAATGAAGTGAACTCAGCCGCCGTGTATGTGAATGCCAGTACTCGTTTTACCGATGGCGGTCAGTTTGGTCTTGGCGCTGAAGTGGCTGTGAGCACCCAAAAACTGCACGCCCGCGGTCCAATGGGGCTTGAGGCATTAACCACATATAAGTGGTTAGCTTGGGGTGATTACACTAGTCGTGTTTAGCGGTAAATACCGATAAACCCAAAGCCGTTAACCTACTACGTTGACGGCTTTTTTGTTTGCGGTATCCAACTGAATAGCGACATTAATGTGTTTGGCTAACAAGTTTAGCTGCTTATGGTGAGCGGGGTATAAGTAACAAGTAACCAGATACAGAAAAATATCGTCGACATAACGACAGTGAATTTACGAAAGGCCTTGATGTATTCCAAGGTATAAATAAAGTACTTTTCTTGTACTCTGCGAGTGAGTAAAACCGAAGGCAGCATAAAACTGCAATAGAGCATGACTACCATAGTGGTAAAACTGTTTCCCCAGAAATGCTCATAAATAAATAAGGCGATGCAGAGTAGCATGGCGCACCAACTGATAGGGCTGATGCTATTTTCTGGATTCCATTGGGTTGATTTTTCCATCTGACTATCCTTAGTCGATTTGTACCTCAGTACAATTTATAGACGGATATCACGGCTTTATCAAACGCTTTCCACAGTTAGACTCTGTACGCTGGCCAGTTTGTTGCCGTTTGAGCCTTGTTCACCATTTATCTAACATGAGTGCGTACAACTTAAAGTGGAGTGAATTACTTACTTAACGTCGAATGACTTGTGCTTAATGTGGTCGAGATCGCTTAAAGTGTCTTGATATCGGCAAATTCGCCTTTGCAAAGCTGAGCTAAGTCTGTGGCCGCTAAGCTTATCTCTAAACCGCGTCTGCCCGCGCTGACATAAATCCTGTCGAAGCCTTGAGCGCTGGCATCAATCAAGGTTGGCAATTGTTTCTTTTGCGCTAAGGGACTAATACCGCCAACCAGATAGCCTGAGGATTTTTGTGCTAGGTCGGCATCGGCCATTTGTAGTTTCTTTTGTCTTAAGCATTTAGCTACGGCTTTTAGATTAAGCAGATGATCGACGGGCACTAGCGCGACGGCAATCGGCGCATGGGCTTTGTCGATGGCAACTAAAAGGGTTTTAAACACTTGTGCGGGTTCGAGCCCTAAGGTGTTAGCGGCTTCTTCGCCGTAGGCGGCGCAGTGTGGATCGTGGCTGTACTCTAAGATATCAAACGCGATCTTGGCTTTTTTAGCCAATCGGACGGCCGGGGTCATTTTATACTCCTTCACAAAACGGGGGATATTAGCGCTTAATCTTGGCTTAAAATGTTAGCGAGCTCTTTTAATTGGCTCATTGCCGTGAGCTAACATTATTTAAGGCTGTTACTCAACGATTATTCCGCTAGCTTTGTGCTTATCTTGTTTTTACGCTCTAAATAACGGGGCAGAAGTTGCTGCAACATCATCCCCGATAAAATAAAGGCTAGGCCGAGATAGGTTGCCATCGCAATCGTTTCTTGCAAAATCCACGCGATAAAACCAATCGACATCACAGGGGATAAAAACACCATAGTGCTGATGTTCGCGGTGCGAGTGGCGGTTTTCAGCGCCATTAACCAGAGCACGAAGGTAATGCCCATCTCAAATAAGCCCACATACATACCTGCAAATATCGCCTTAATACTAAAACTGGGCAGGGTATCTGTCAGCACTAAGGTGACGGCAACAAAAGGTAAGCCGATAAGAAAACTCAATAATAAACTCACCACAGGATCGCCTTGATCTTTAGTGTTGACGATCCAATATAGGCACCAGAGTAAGGTGCTGGTGAGAGCAAGGCCGATACCGAGCGGGCTATCAAAACTAAAGCCGCTGATATCGCCGCCGGTGGCAATAATAAACACACCAGTGTAGGCAATCAGCGCCGCTGCAATGTCGCTTTTACGCAAATGTTGCTTTAACAAAGGCGCGGCCAGTAACGGCAGTAATACCGCCCAAGTGTAATTAAGTGACAATGCTTGCTGCGCTGGCAGTAAGGAATACGCTTTAAATAACACGACATAGTAAAGTAAGGGATTGATGAGCCCAGTCACCAGATAAAACATGGGGCGGCGTAAAAACTGTTGCTTGAGTAAGGAAAGCTTTTTTTGCCAAGCAAGGATTCCGGCAAGGGCAATAATCGAAGTGAGTACGGCAACAAACACCAGTTGCAGCGGTGTGTAGTAACTCAAGGCAATCTTAAAGGCCGTGGCCACAGTAGACCAGAGAAAGACAGCCGCCATGCCATACACGTACGCTAAATTCGAAGACTTCACTCTGCTACCTTACTAGGATAAACATCCGCCAAATGTGGGCAGATTGAATAACAGCTTTGGTTGATAAGCAAGACTATTTTATGTGATTGGATATTTTATCCCACTGTAGATGCGAGAAAGATAAATCAGAAAATTTTTTTGTTCGCCCTTGTAATTAAATTCCCTGTCCCAATATAGGTATCAAGGCAGAGAAGGTGGCCAACGATGGACTTGATATTTAAACCGTCTAGCCCCATATCAAAACCAACTAAACAAATTTAGATTGAATGAAATTTTTCGGAGGACCTCATGGGTAAAATTATTGGTATCGACTTAGGCACAACAAACTCTTGTGTAGCTGTCCTCGATGGTGGCAAAGCACGTGTGTTAGAAAACGCTGAAGGCGATCGCACAACCCCGTCAATCATCGCTTATACAGATGATGAAACCATTGTCGGTTCGCCAGCAAAACGTCAAGCTGTGACTAACCCAACTAACACATTTTTCGCGATTAAGCGTTTGATCGGTCGTCGTTTTAAAGATGACGAAGTCCAACGTGACGTGAACATCATGCCATTCAAAATCATTCAAGCCGACAACGGTGATGCATGGGTTGAATCGCGTGGCAACAAGATGGCTCCACCACAAGTTTCTGCAGAAATCTTGAAAAAGATGAAGAAAACCGCAGAAGACTTTTTAGGTGAAGAAGTAACAGAAGCGGTTATTACTGTTCCTGCATACTTCAACGATTCACAACGTCAAGCGACTAAAGATGCGGGTCGTATCGCAGGTCTTGATGTTAAACGTATTATCAACGAACCAACGGCAGCAGCATTAGCCTACGGTATTGATAAGAAACAAGGCGACAACATTGTTGCGGTATACGATTTAGGTGGTGGTACATTCGATATCTCTATCATCGAAATCGACAGCAACGATGGCGACCAAACATTTGAAGTGTTGGCAACCAACGGTGACACCCACTTAGGTGGTGAAGACTTTGACAACCGTTTGATCAACTACTTAGCTGATGAATTCAAGAAAGAGCAAGGCTTAGATCTGCGTAAAGATCCATTAGCAATGCAACGTCTGAAAGAGGCAGCAGAAAAAGCGAAAATTGAACTTTCAAGCACCAACCACACTGAAGTGAACCTGCCATACATCACGGCAGACGCAACAGGTCCTAAGCATTTAGTGATTAAAATCACTCGTGCTAAATTGGAATCACTGGTTGAAGACTTGATTATCCGTACATTAGAGCCACTAAAAGTTGCCCTGGCTGATGCAGATTTATCTGTAACAGACATCAACGAAGTGATTCTAGTGGGTGGTCAAACACGTATGCCTAAGGTTCAAGAAGCAGTGACAAACTTCTTCGGCAAAGAACCTCGTAAAGACGTGAACCCAGACGAAGCGGTAGCCGTAGGTGCTGCAATTCAAGCGGGCGTTCTGTCAGGCGACGTGAAAGACGTATTACTGTTAGACGTAACACCACTGTCTCTGGGTATCGAAACCATGGGCAGCGTGATGACTAAGTTGATTGAAAAGAACACCACTATTCCTACTAAGGCGCAGCAAGTGTTCTCAACAGCCGATGACAACCAAAACGCAGTGACGATTCACGTACTGCAAGGTGAGCGTAAGCAAGCGAGCGCGAACAAGTCATTAGGCCAGTTCAACTTAGACGGTATTGAGCCAGCTCCACGTGGCCAGCCACAAATTGAAGTGATGTTCGACATCGATGCCGACGGTATTCTGCATGTGTCTGCGACAGACAAGAAAACCGGCAAGAAACAAAACATTACCATCAAAGCTTCTTCTGGCTTAAGCGAAGAAGAAGTGGCGCAAATGGTACGTGATGCCGAAGCTCACGCAGATGAAGACAAGAAGTTTGAAGAGTTAGTGCAAGCACGCAACCAAGCTGACGGCTTAGTCCACGCGACTAAGAAACAAGTGGAAGAAGCGGGTGATGCATTGCCAAGCGAAGATAAAGAGAAAATCCAAGCTGCTATGGCCGCTGTTGACACTGCCAGCAAAGGCAATGACAAAGAAGCCATTGAAAAGGCAACTCAAAACTTGATCGAAGCATCTGCTAAGCTGATGGAAATCGCTCAAGCTAAGTCTCAAGCTCAAGGCGGCGACAATGCCGACGCGGGCAAACAGGCTAACGCTACTGCCGATGACGTTGTCGATGCTGAATTCGAAGAAGTGAAAGACGACAAGAAATAATGACTTGTTTTCAATCAAATAGATTGATTTCAAAGCGTTAATTTCTAGGCGGGCGTTACGGGGCAACCCTAACGCCCGTTTGTTCAACACCAGCTGAGAAGCATGAGATTATGTCAAAGCGAGATTATTACGAAGTATTAGGTGTCAGTCGTGACACCAGCGAACGTGAAATTAAAAAGGCCTACAAACGTCTGGCCATGAAATTTCACCCAGATCGCAACCCAGGCGACAAAACCGCAGAAGCTAACTTTAAAGAAATTAAAGAAGCCTACGAGATCCTAACCGACGCCGACAAAAAAGCGGCCTATGACCAATTTGGTCATGCGGGTGTGGATCCTAATCGCGGTGGCGGTGGTTACGGTGGTGGTCAAGGCGATTTCGGTGATATTTTCGGTGATGTCTTTGGCGATATTTTCGGCGGTGGACGTCGTGGCGGTCAACGCCAAGCGGCCCGCGGCTCAGATTTACGTTACAACCTAGAGTTATCACTGGAAGAAGCCGTTAAAGGCTTAACCAAAGAACTGCGGATTCCAACGCTGGCGACTTGCGATCTGTGTGAAGGCAGCGGCGCGAAAAAAGGCACCTCTGCAACCACCTGTGGCACCTGTCATGGTCAAGGCCAAGTGCAAATGCGCCAAGGTTTCTTTGCCGTGCAACAGCCTTGTCCAACCTGTCATGGCCGCGGCAAGATCATCAAAGATCCTTGCACTAAGTGTCATGGCGATGGCCGTGTTGAAAAGAGCAAAACCTTATCGGTTAAGATCCCAGCCGGCGTTGATACGGGTGATCGTATTCGTTTAGCGGGTGAAGGCGAAGCGGGTGAGTTTGGCGCGCCAGCAGGGGATTTATACGTTCAGGTCAGTGTGCGTGAGCATGCGATTTTTGTCCGTGATGGCAACAACCTTTACTGCGAAGTGCCGATATCCTTCAGTAAAGCGGCCCTAGGCGGTGAGATTGAAGTGCCAACACTGGATGGTAAAGTCAGCCTGAAGATCCCAGCCGAAACGCAAACGGGCCGTATGTTCCGTTTACGTGGTAAAGGCGTCAAGTCGGTTCGCAGCCATGCGGTAGGTGACTTGCTCTGCAAAGTGGTTATGGAAACCCCAGTTAACTTAAACGATCGTCAAAAAGAACTGTTACGCGAATTTGAAGCCACCTTAACCGGTGAGTCAAAGAAGCACAGCCCAAAGGCTGAGGGCTTTTTCGATGGCGTGAAAAAGTTCTTTCAAGATCTGAATAGCTAACTTGGTCTAGTGGCGCAGAGGTTAGCTGCGCACTAGATGAATAAAGCCTCGCAGTGTTTAGCACTTGCGGGGCTTTTTTATGGTTGTTTTATGCTAAAACCACTTAAAAGGCTAGATGTTAGTTTGATCGTTCTGCTTTGCTATTTGGCTTTATAGCCGAGATTGTTTGTGACTTAAACCTAGCTTTAGGTTTCTCTTTTTTAAAGAAAATCAAAGTCGTGGGGCTTCACCCCACACCCGACCAAGGAGGACTGCTCGTCCTATCCTCCTTGGATGCTCCATGACGCCCCCAACGGAGTTGAAAGCCCCTTGTGCTCATTGGCAAATTTGCTGACGCTTCCGATGGGGCGTCCCTTCCCCTCGAAAGCTAGCTTGCCATCCATGGCAAGACTCACGCAATTTGTCTATTCGCCCTGCGGCAACTCCGAGGGGATGGTGTATTCCTTTGATTCTGGTGTTATCGGTAAATTGTTCAGGTATAAAAGTTATTCATGTCCGGTCTTTACGTTCGCCCAGCGGCAATTCCGAGGGGATAGTGTATTACGTATTCATTGATGCTATTGATAAGCAAATAAATAATAAAATCAAGCTCACATAACCTTTCATTTATCTAAAAGTATATAAAATGAGATTTAAGAACAACTATCTAGTTTTAAATTATTGTTTACAAAGAGGAAAAACAGTGGGAAATTGAGTGTATTCAATATTGTTCATTTGTGTATCTAAACACTGTAAATGTAAAGTAATTAGAATTATTTATATATGGAGTATCGATGAAAGTATTTATAAGTTGGTCTGGTGAAATGAGTCATAAAGTCGCCAAGTCGCTAAGAGACTGGCTACCATCTGTAATACAGAGTATTACACCTTACGTTTCTTCAGAAGATATTGACAAAGGAGCACGTTGGTCCAGTGACATTGCATCAGAACTCGATGAATCATCTTTTGGCTTATTATGCGTAACGCCGGACAATATAAACGCACCGTGGTTAAATTTTGAAGCTGGAGCACTTGGTAAAAGTGTAGATAAGAGTAGGGTTTGTCCTTTTTTGTTTAGGATTAAACGCTCTGATATAAAAGGACCTGTACTCCAGTTTCAATCAACTATTCATGATAAAGAAGATATTTATAAGTTATTAAAATCTATCAATGATGCTTGTGGAGATCAGGGGATAGAGGAAACTAGACTTGAAAAAACATTTGCAGTTTGGTGGCCTAAATTAGATGAAGAACTTTCTCAAATTCCAAATCCGCAAGAAGCTCAAGAGGTTACTTCGAATCAACCTGAAGAAATGTATGGGTATGTTTCTAGAGTTCTAGAAGAGGTCTTAGAAGTTAGCCGAACAAATCAAAGGTTACTTCGTGATCCTACCACCCTCTTACCAGTGGACTATTTCGAGCATGTTTTGGATAGGCTAAATAGGGATAGTAGGTTGCGTAAAAGATCAATGGAGGAACGTATTATAGAAGAACGTATTCATCCGGCTGCATTAGAAGAATTGGTTGTTAGATATCGAGAATTCCTAAAGTTTTTTGGTAAAACTAGACATAAATTTGGCGAAAATCCTGAAATGATGGAAGAGTTGCTCTTTTTACTTCGACGCATGGATGATCCTCTTCGATATTTATGCAACAACATAGGTATGAGGCTACCAAAAGAGATGCTTGATGAGTTTGATAGACTATAAATCAGATTTATCTTACTTTGCGGTATTTAACCATTGATACCTTCAAATACCTATCGTCATAGACTCTTGTTTATAAAGATAGGTATTTGAGCGTGAGCCATCAATGATGATCAATGGCTCTTTTGAGAGGTTACTCTTCTGTATCAGTAAATGCGGCTTCGGCTTTCTCTAACTCTTGCTCGGTTTTCAGCTGAAACGCTTGTTGCTTTTTAAGTTTGGCTTCTTCTTCAAGTGCGGCTTCTCTTTGTTTAAATTCGTGTCTCTCTGGTTTAGTCAGAAACTTAAACGCGAGCTTGTTGCCTAGCACGTAGGCGACCACGTCTTCGCCTTTTGTGCGGCGTTCATCGACGCGTTGTGAAAAACGGGCGTTATCGCGGGCTTTACGTTCTTCGGCATTTAACTTACTCATAATCTGTTCTCCTCATTTAGTTAATCACGGTAGTGTTCCACTACGTTCAGTTAAACAAATGAGTTGTGTTGCACATTCATAAAGCTGATTGGGCGGGATTCTACCATAAGCAATCACGAAAGCTGTGGGATTAAAATCTACCATTCCATCACCTGCGTTAACTTTGCGCACATAAGAAAGATGCGGCTGGAGTCTCTTTTAAGATACACCACAAACATCGAAGCGACAGGAATTCACCTATTCCTGCGAACTGGCCGTTATATATGGACCTTGCCGGCAACGGAGATCCAAGAGGAGATTGCTGTTGATCCCCTCTTGGTCGACTCTTGATTTAACATCAGGGGGGGAAGCCCCACGACTTTGATTTTGATTTGATATTCGGTTTAGAAATTCAAACGAAGTTTAAAACTAGACTTTCTTCGTTGCGTAACGCAAATGCCGTAACTGTATCGTTGCAAACCGTACCGTTGTAAAGAGTACCGTTGCAAACTGAACCAAGGCTTGCGTAAATACCTAAACAACATTGGTATTCACTGCCAACTCTCAGTAAACTTTCGCTCCCATGTTTTGATCCGGTGCTGTGATGACCTTTCCCGAGCTTTCTTCCCCTGAGTCGTTAACTTTTGCTGAGCTTGGCTTAAATTCGGCGTTACTTAAGGCCTTGCCTGCAACACTGGCGCATCCGACTCGGGTGCAGCAATTGGCGATTCCGGCCATTCTTGCGAGACGGGATTTGTTAGCCTTAGCACAAACCGGTAGCGGGAAAACCTTAGCTTTTGGTTTACCACTTCTACAACAACTTTTGTTGCAACAGCAAACACAGTTACAGGGTGCTAAGTCTGTGCAGGCCCTAAATGCGCAGGCCTTAGTGCTGGTGCCTACGCGGGAATTAGCGCTGCAAGTGACTGAAGCGTTGCAAGCGGTGGCGAGTCAGTTATCGGCTTCGTTGAACATTCAGCTTCTGTGTGGCGGCGTCCCCTTGGAAGACCAATTAGTAGAACTTGCAGCCAAGCCGCAGGTATTAGTGGCAACCCCTGGGCGTTTACTGGATTTATGCAAACAGTCCCACGTCAGCCTAGATTCGATAAAACATCTCGTGCTTGATGAAGCTGACCGCCTGCTGGAAATGGGGTTTTGGCCCGATGTGCAAAAGCTGATGGCGTTTATGCCTAAGCTTAAGCAAACCTCGTTGTTTTCTGCCACCTTGCCCGAGGCGTTGGATACATTGGCGGGCAAGCTGCTGGTGAATGAGCCGCTACGGGTTGAAGCCCACAAGGTGAATTCAGTGGCAGGTGAAATCGAAGAACAACTCTATTTAGTCAACAAGGGCAGTAAAGCGCAGGTATTGATTGCGCTATTAAAACAGTATCAATGGCCGCAGGTGTTGGTGTTTATCAGCGCCCGTGATGATGCCGATGCCGTCGCTAAACGACTCGCCAAAGCGGGGATGAAAGTCGCTGCGCTGCACGGTGAAAAAGAGCAAACCGTGCGCAGCCAAACCTTGGCCGACTTTAAAGCCAATCGCATTCAAGTATTAGTTGCGACTGACTTGATAGCGCGCGGCATTCATGTTGATGCCTTGCCAGTCGTTATCAATTTGGATTTGCCCATGAGCGCGCCTGTGTACGTGCACCGCATTGGCCGCACCGCGCGCGCTGGCGAAAAAGGGCTGGCGATTTCCCTCGTGTGCCACGGTGAAATGGCAACTTTAACGGCGATCCGCAGTTTAACTGCGCGGGAGTTACCGCTGGCATTATTGGCTGACTTTCCGGTAACGGATAAGCCGAGTGAAAATACCAGTGATGGCGCCACAGAGAGTAAAGTTGAGCGTAAGCGACCACCACGGGATAAACAGGCGAATCGCCGTAGCATCAATAAGCATAGCGCCAAAGAGTTTAAAGGTAAGCGCTGAGCTTGAAGCTATTCATAGTGAAGCTAAAGCGATGCCATCCTCAAGCAAAGAGTGAAGCGATTCATAGCATCCAAGCTTGGCGCGCAGCTATCACTAGACTGATAACAGAATAAAGCGCATTAGCCGCTGTTAACGTTTTCGCTCTGGGTGTAACTTAGTGACTTATTTACATTAAGGGAGCTAAGTTATGGCATCGACATTGGCGTTAAGCAAAGCACTTCATAAAGTGGTGAATAACGGTTTAACGACTGAGCACTTTGTACTTAGGCCATTCCAGCGAGCGGATTTTGAGGCTTTTACCGCCTATCGAGCCGACCCTAAGGTCGCTAAATATCAAAGCTGGACGGATTACCGCTATAGCGATGCAGTCGCGCTGTTCGACAATATGGATTACGCACAATTTGGTGCGGCGGATACATGGTTTCAACTTGCGATTGTCACTGCCGCGTCGGGAGTAACACCGACCGCGCTCGTTGGCGATCTGGCGCTGCACTTTATTGATGAGCAGCAGGTAGAAATCGGTTTTACGATTGCGCCTGAGCATCAAGGTAAACAGGTCGCTTTTGAGGCCGTCAGTGCATTGCTGGATTACCTCTTTATTGAATTGCATAAGCATCGCGTTATTGCCATCACCGACGCACAAAATCTTGCCAGCTGTCGCTTACTCGAAAAACTCCACTTTAGGCGCGAAGCCCATTATGTGAAAAACATCTTCTTTAAGGGCGCGTGGGGCGATGAGTATCTCTACGCCTTGTTAAAAGAAGAGTATTAATTCCCTTTAGGTGCAAAGTATCGCTAACGCGCGCCGCCAGTGTTTCTCTATTTGGCTTATCTTGTCTATCTCAGTAAAATCTTTCCATTAGTTGAGCCCCTGTTGGCTCAAAGATCTTCACGCCCGTCATGGGATTTAAGGAGTGCCACATGAAATCAATGCGTTTAGGCTTAGTGGGAATGGCGGTTGCGCTCGGATTATCGGCCTGTGCGACCACGCAATCGCCAACGGGGCGAGGGCAGACCTTGTTGTATTCAGCGGCGCAAATGCAGCAGATGGGCGATTCCTCCTTCGAGGAAATGAAAAAACAGCAAAAAGTGAGTAGTGATAAAAAGCTGACGCAATACGTCAATTGTGTCGCTAATCGTATTACCGCAGTGCTGCCGGACCAAACCCAACGCTGGGATGTGGTTTTGTTTGACTCAGAACAAGTTAACGCTTTTGCTCTGCCGGGTGGGCATATTGGGGTTTATACCGGATTGCTTAAGGTCGCTAAGGGACCTGATCAGCTTGCTACTGTGCTCGGTCACGAAGTCGCGCATGTGTTGGCGCAACATGGTAACGAGCAGGTTTCCCGTGGACAGTTAACGGGCGTTGGAATGCAGATTGCCGATGCAGCGCTAGGGGCGAGTGGTGTGTCGAATCGCGACTTATATATGTCGGCATTGGGACTCGGTGCTCAGGTAGGGGTTATTCTGCCCTTTGGCCGTGCCCAAGAGAGCGAAGCCGATATCATGGGCGTAGAGTTAATGGCTCGAGCGGGTTTCAATCCGGCTCAGAGTGTTGAGTTATGGCAGAATATGTCGAAGGTGGGCGGTAGCCAAGGGCCGGAGTTATTATCGACCCATCCATCGAACAGTAATCGCATTGCTCAGCTACAACAATTGCAAGCACAGATGCAGCCACTTTATGCCAGTGCTAAAGCGCAGGTGAAGAATCAATGTGTGGCGCCGAAATAAGCTGAAGTCTATTTAAGATCTAAGTGCCCGTTTGGTGAGTGTTCGCTGTCGTTTGTGGAGAGATATGTGTCCTTAACCTATTTATGCTTTTGGATAAATACGCAATAAGTGTGTAAAAAAGCCTCCTTAGTTAAATAAGCAGTCAGTTTACCAGCATAGCTCGCTGAACTATGGTAAACTGGCGCGCAAAATTCCACTGATAATTGAGAGTCGTTAATTATGTCTGATAAATTCAGTACTGTTGAACAGCAAGCAAGCTACGGTGTAGGCCGTCAAATGGGTGAGCAACTGGCCGCCAATTCTTTTGATGGTGTGGATATTCCAGCCGTTCAAGCGGGTTTAGCCGATGCGTTTGCCGGTTTAGAAAGTGCTGTGTCTATGCAAGATCTGCAAGTTGCTTTCACTGAAATTAGCGGTCGTATTCAAGCTGCTCAAGAGCAAGCTGCTGCTGCTGCGTCTGCTGAAGGCGATGCCTTCTTAGCTGAAAATGCTAAGCGTGATGGCGTGACTGTGACTGACTCTGGTCTGCAGTTCGAAGTATTAGTCCAAGGTGACGGTGCTACTCCAACTTACGAAGATACTGTTCGTACTCACTACCATGGTTCTTTCATCAATGGTGATGTGTTCGACAGCTCTGTAGTTCGTGGCCAACCTGCTGAGTTCCCAGTTTCTGGCGTTATCGCTGGCTGGACTGAAGCACTGCAACTGATGCCAGTAGGCACTAAGTTGAAATTATTTGTGCCACATCACTTAGCTTACGGTGAGCGCGGCGCGGGGGCATCGATTCCTCCTTATTCAACTTTGGTATTCGAAGTTGAATTATTAGATATCATCTAATATTGAAAAAACGCCTAAGCCTGTCTTAGGCGTTTTCTTATGGAATACAAAGAAAGATTGAGGAGATTGAAATGAGTGGACAAGTGAGAGTGGCAATCGTCGGTGCCGGTGGTCGTATGGGACGCACTCTTATTGAAGCGGCCTACAATCACGACCATATTTTACTGGGTGCTGCCATTGAGCGTGCAGGCTCAAGTTTAGTGGGTGTGGATGCGGGTGAGTTAGCTGGTGTGGGTAAATTAAACGTCATGATCATGGATTCGCTCGATTATGCGACCGATGATTTTGATGTGTTGATCGATTTCACCGCGCCAGACGCCAGTATTGTCCATTTAGATTGGTGTGTTCGCCATAAGAAAGCCATGGTGATTGGCACAACGGGTTTCAATCATGCTCAAAAAGAACAGATCAATGCCTTTGCCGAGCAAACGCCGGTCGTGATGGCGCCGAATATGTCTGTGGGTGTCAATTTGATGTGGAAATTACTCGAACTGGCTGCCGAAGTCATGGGTGATTACACGGATATCGAAATTATCGAAGGCCACCACAGACACAAAAAAGATGCACCGTCGGGTACAGCCCTGAAAATGGGTGAAGTGATTGCTAAGACCTTAGGTCGCGATCTTGAAAAATGTGCCGTATATGGCCGCGAAGGGATCACGGGTGAACGTGACCGTGAAACTATCGGTTTTGCGACTATTCGTGCCGGTGATTTAGTTGGTGAACATACGGCCATGTTTGCCGATATCGGTGAGCGTTTAGAGATCACCCATAAAGCTTCGAGTCGTATGACCTTTGCTAATGGTGCTATGCGTGCCGCTCACTGGCTCGTGGAGCAAAAGCCGGGCTTGTATGATATGCAGCAGGTTTTAGGTTTGCATTAATATTAAAAACGCCGATATGGCGTTTTTTTTTGCACCCAGTTACCAGTGGGTGGACGGTTTCGCGTTTTTACTGTAAACTCGCTGGAATTTGTCAAAATTTCGTAAATTAGCGGAAATTGGTATCTTAACATAACATAAAAACATTATATTTCAGTGGCTTGGCTCTTTATGGAGGTCGCGTTGACAAAGTCTGCCTTACTCGTACTCGAAGATGGAACTGTATTCTCTGGCACAGCAATTGGTGCCGATGGTCTCTCTGTTGGTGAAGTTGTTTTTAACACTTCCATGACAGGATACCAAGAAATTTTAACTGATCCATCCTACTCACGCCAGATTGTAACATTAACCTACCCACACATAGGCAACACTGGTACCAATGATGAAGATATTGAATCCGATGGGGTTCACGCTTGTGGTCTTATCATTCGTGATCTTCCGCTCATCGCAAGTAGTTTCCGTAATCAACAAAGCTTAAGTGATTATCTCAAAGCGAACAATGTCGTTGGCATAGCTGATATTGATACTCGCAAGTTAACTCGTATTCTCCGTGAAAAAGGTGCTCAAGCCGGTTGTATTATGGCAGGTGCAGACTTAGACGAAGCAAAAGCGCTCGCCGCTGCCAAAGCTTTCCCCGGTTTAAAAGGCATGGATCTGGCTAAAGAAGTCACGACCAAAACTGCCTATCCATGGCGTAAAGGTAGCTGGCGTTTAGTGGGCGGCTTACCAGAAGATACGCCAGCAAATGAGCTTAAATACAAAGTAGTAGCCTACGACTACGGCGTTAAGCAAAACATTCTGCGCATGTTAGTGGACCGCGGTTGTGACGTTACCGTAGTGCCAGCTAAAACTTCAGCTGCCGAAGTGTTAGCGATGAATCCCGATGGTGTGTTCCTTTCGAACGGCCCTGGCGATCCAGAGCCATGCGATTACGCGATTGAAGCGATTCAACAAATTCTGAAAACCGACACGCCGATTTTCGGTATCTGTTTAGGTCATCAGCTACTCGCGCTGGCCTCAGGTGCAAAAACCTTGAAGATGAAGTTTGGTCATCACGGTGCAAACCACCCTGTGAGCAATATCGAGAAAGGTAACGTGATGATCACCAGTCAAAACCACGGTTTTGCTGCCGATGAAACGACCTTACCCGCCAATATTAAGGTGACGCATAAGTCGCTGTTTGATGGTTCACTCCAAGGTATCCATCTCACGGACAAGCCCGCGTTCAGCTTCCAAGGTCACCCTGAAGCGAGCCCTGGCCCGAACGATGCCGCCCCGCTGTTCGATCACTTTATCGAGCTAATCGACATATACCGTCAGAACGCCAAGTAGTACGCTAGCTAGGAGAAGAGAGAAGCAATGCCAAAACGTACAGATATAAAGAGTATTCTTATCCTAGGCGCCGGCCCAATCGTGATTGGTCAGGCATGTGAATTTGACTATTCTGGCGCACAAGCGTGTAAAGCGCTGCGTGAAGAAGGCTACCGTGTCATTCTGGTGAACTCTAACCCTGCCACCATTATGACTGATCCAGAAATGGCCGATGCCACTTATATCGAGCCGATTCACTGGGAAGTGGTCCGTAACATTATTGCTAAAGAACGCCCAGATGCGATTCTGCCAACCATGGGCGGCCAAACCGCACTGAACTGCGCATTAGAACTTGAAGCCAAAGGCGTACTGAAAGAATTTAACGTCGAGATGATTGGCGCGACTGCCGATGCTATCGATAAAGCTGAAGACCGTAGCCGCTTTGATAAAGCGATGAAAAGTATTGGTCTTGATTGTCCACGCGCGGGCATTGCCCACAATATGGACGAAGCTTATGGCGTACTTGATCAAGTGGGTTTCCCTTGCATTATCCGCCCATCCTTTACTATGGGTGGCTCGGGTGGCGGTATCGCTTACAACAGGGAAGAGTTCGAAGAGATCTGTTCACAGGGCTTAGAGTTATCGCCAACGAGTGAACTGCTGATCGACGAATCACTGATCGGTTGGAAAGAATACGAGATGGAAGTGGTCCGTGACCGCAACGATAACTGCATTATCGTCTGCGCCATCGAAAATTTCGATCCTATGGGCGTGCACACGGGCGACTCTATTACTGTTGCACCCGCGCAAACCCTGACTGATAAAGAATACCAAATCATGCGTAACGCCTCTATGGCCGTACTGCGTGAGATTGGTGTTGAGACAGGCGGTTCGAACGTACAGTTTGGTATCAATCCGAAAGATGGCCGTATGGTTATCATCGAGATGAACCCACGGGTATCGCGCTCTTCAGCATTAGCATCAAAGGCAACAGGTTTCCCGATTGCAAAAATCGCCGCTAAGTTAGCGGTTGGTTTCACCCTTGATGAGCTGATGAACGACATCACTGGCGGTCGCACGCCAGCATCATTCGAGCCTGCTATCGATTACGTTGTGACTAAAGTGCCACGCTTTAACTTTGAAAAGTTTGCCGGCGCCAATGATCGCTTAACCACACAGATGAAATCTGTGGGTGAAGTGATGGCGATTGGCCGTACTTTCCAAGAGTCACTGCAAAAAGCCTTACGTGGTTTAGAAGTTAGCCGTAACGGTCTCGATCCTGTCACAGACATGTCTAAACCTGAGGCGATGTCGCGTATTCGCCACGAGCTGAAAGAGCCTGGTTGCGACCGTATTTGGTACATAGCTGATGCGATGCGTGCGGGGCTGAGCTTAGATGAAATCTTTAAACTGACCAATATCGACCCTTGGTTCCTCGTGCAAATCGAAGAGCTGGTTCAGCTCGAAGGTGTTGTTGCTGAAGCGGGTCTGGCGGGTCTGGATATCGACTTACTGCGCAAACTGAAACGTAAAGGTTTTGCCGATGCGCGTCTGGCCGATGTATTAGGCGTGAACGAAGCCGAGGTGCGTAAGCTGCGTGATAAGTTCGACCTGCACCCAGTCTATAAGCGTGTGGATACCTGTGCGGCTGAGTTTGCAACAGACACGGCTTACATGTACTCAACGTATGAAGAAGAATGTGAAGCTAACCCATCGACCCGTGACAAAATCATGGTGTTAGGTGGTGGGCCAAACCGTATCGGTCAAGGTATTGAGTTCGATTATTGCTGTGTGCACGCGGCGTTAGCGCTACGTGAAGACGGCTATGAAACCATCATGGTGAACTGTAACCCTGAAACAGTTTCAACTGACTACGACACTTCAGACCGTCTGTACTTCGAACCCGTCACACTGGAAGACGTATTAGAAATCGTCCGTATCGAGAAGCCAAAGGGCGTTATCGTGCAGTACGGTGGTCAAACGCCATTGAAATTGGCCCGTGCCTTAGAAGCTGCTGGCGTACCTGTAATTGGTACTAGCCCAGATGCCATCGACCGCGCCGAAGACCGTGAGCGTTTCCAGCAAGCTATTCAACGCTTAGAGATGAAGCAGCCTGAAAATGATACCGTGACTACGGTTGAAGGTGCTGTGATTGCCGCTGAGCGTATCGGTTATCCGCTAGTTGTGCGTCCATCCTATGTACTGGGCGGCCGCGCGATGGAAATCGTCTATGATAAGCAAGATTTGCTACGTTACTTCAACGAAGCCGTGAGCGTATCGAACGCGTCGCCAGTATTGCTCGATCGCTTCTTAGATGATGCGATTGAAGTGGATATTGATGCAGTATGTGACGGCGAAATCGTGGTGATAGGCGCGATTATGGAGCATATCGAACAAGCGGGTGTTCACTCTGGTGACTCAGGTTGTTCTCTACCGCCATACACGCTAAGCCAAGAAATCCAAGATCGCATGCGCGTTCAAGTCGGCAAGTTGGCGATGGAACTCGGTGTTGTCGGTCTGATGAACGTACAGTTCGCCGTGAAAGATAACGAAATCTATATGATTGAAGTTAACCCACGTGCTGCCCGTACTGTGCCATTCGTGTCTAAAGCGACCGGTGTGCCTTTAGCTAAGATCGCCGCGCGTGTGATGGCGGGTCAAAGCTTAACGTCGCAAAACTTCACTAAAGAAGTGATCCCACCTTTCTACTCAGTGAAAGAAGTGGTGTTGCCCTTTAACAAGTTCCCAGGTGTTGACCCACTGTTAGGCCCTGAAATGCGCTCTACCGGTGAAGTCATGGGCGTGGGCGATACGTTCGCCGAAGCCTATGCTAAGGCGCAGTTAGGTGCGACTTCTGAGGTGCCTAAGTCGGGCCGTGCATTATTGTCTGTGCGTAACAGCGATAAGAAACGCGTTGCCGATTTAGCGGCTAAGTTAATTGAGCTCGGTTATCAAATCGATGCGACTCATGGTACTGCGGTTATCCTAGGCGAAGCGGGTATCAACCCACGTTTAGTGAACAAGGTGCACGAAGGGCGTCCACACATTCTCGATCGCATCAAGAATGGTGAATACACTTATATCGTGAACACTACCGAAGGTCGCCAAGCGATTGAAGATTCTCGTCAATTGCGCCGCGGTGCACTGCGTTACAAAGTTAACTACACGACGACCATGAATGCTGCATTCGCCACTTGTATGGCCCATGCCGCCGATGACCGTACTAACGTGACGTCAGTACAAGAACTGCATCTGCGCGTATTGGCTAAATAAGCCACAGGGTTAATGCCGTTAATTAGAGGGCCGCATAACTTAGGTTATGCGGCCTTATTATTTCGTCCATTTTGAGCGCTTCGTTCATTTTATCTTCTACTTAGATTGCCTGAGAAAACTATGCCTGCGCCAGCCGATAGCCTTGCCAAAGTCGATACTTTTATTGCGCCGCCTTGCCTCGGGCAAATACGCGTGCTTTATCAAGATAACGATATTCTACTGATTGATAAGCCGAGCGGATTATTGAGTTTGTCGGGGAAGAATCCGCTGAATCTCGACTCAGTGCATTATCGTTTAGTGCAGGATTTTCCGACGGCCACTTTGCTGCACAGGCTCGATTTTGGCACTTCCGGTATCATGCTGGTGGCGCTGAATAAAAGCGTGAATGGTTTGCTGACAAAACAGTTTCAGGCGCGCACGGTTGAAAAGCGTTATACCGCCTTGCTGCACGGGCATTTAGCCGCTGACAGCGGGGTGATTAATCTGCCGATCGCTAAAGATGTTGAGCATTTCCCACTGCAGAAGATCTGCCATAGCACAGGCAAAGTTGCGATCAGTGAATATCAGGTGCTGGAACGATTAACCGAACCTTTCGCCACGCGGGTCGAATTTATCCCTGTTTCTGGCCGAACCCATCAACTGCGGATCCACAGTCAGCAATTGGGTCACTCAATACTGGGGTGCGATCTCTACGGTGGCGTGGGTGAGTGCGTGACTGATAAGGCTGATGCAGATGAAGCTGATATCACTAATACGACGAGCAGCAGATTAATGCTGCATGCGACCCGCTTAGCGTTTAACCATCCTATCAAGGGTGAGCGTATCGACTGGGTTTGTGAGTGTCCTTTTTAAGCGCTTTTAAAAGAGCAATAGAGTTTAACTCTCAGCATTCAGCACTTAGCACGTAGAATTTAGAGCAATGGGTTTAGTTGCTAAACCCGATACGTTCGGTCTGCATTGGCGGCGTATCGTTGGGGAGCCAAGTATGGTAAATCGTTGCGAAGGTGCCATCTGCTTTTATCGCTTCTAGGCTGTTTTTCCACTGTTCGATCACATCATTGGGTGTGCCTTGTGAAAAGGCAATATAAAGATGATTAGCACTAATCGTGAAGAGCGACTCTACGTCATCAATGCTCGCGCCCGCATCCGACAGAATACTCGGCGCGGTGAGATTGGCATTACACCAAAGATCGACACGTTGCTTCATCAATTGTTTGGCACTCAATAAGGGCTCGGATGAGGCCGCAACATTCGTAAATCCCAGTTCGAGCAATAGGCGTTCTTCCACCGAGGCACGATAGACACCAATTGCCTTAGCTGTCTTTGCATCATCTATAGTGGTTATTTTTATACCGCTATTTTTTAAGGCATAAAAATTAGTCGTGCCGATAGCAACAGGCCCAATCATAGTAAACATTTGCTCCCTTTCTGCTGTGCGCGTCATAGTAAACAGCACAGTATTAGGTTGCTCGGTCAGCATTTTCCAGCCGCGAGCCCAAGGTACGACCTTGATTGGATCTGGGTTGTTTATGCGCTTTTGAATTTCTTGTACTACCTGTACAGCTAAACCATCGGGTTTGCCATCGACAGAAAAGCTGATTGGTGACCATTCTTCGGTATAGATGTTGAGCGGCTGCGCGCGAAGAGAAACTGCGCTGCTAAGGGTGAGTGATAACAATAAACTTGTGACTAATTTCATTAATAACCCTAAAAATTAGAATGTTATAATTGAGTCTCACTGCTTGCTCTTGAAACGATTAAAGATGAAGGCTGTGTTTAAATCAAGTATAGCTAGGGGTTCATTTTCTAAGATTAAATTTACTATACCGTTTTGAACGATAAAAAAAGAGCGCTTGTATGGCGCTCTTAGGTAGGCTTATTTATGGGCGATAGCTTATCTTTCTGTGCCTATATATCACGCTCGATATACATCACGCATAAGGTTATCAATGCAATGCACAACACGCATACTGGCGTCTTCCATTGAGTGCAGTTGTTTGACCATCTCAGGCAAATTACCTTTTTGTCTCGCATTGAGCGCCGCTTTTCCTGCCTCGTGTACCGCTTTATGTGGTGCATCTAATGCTTTGAAGTTACTTAAATGCTGATAATTCTCGGCACCAAATCCTTTGAAATACCATTGCCCTAGGCGGCACTCAGTGTGTGAGTTCACATTGTGGTTATGCTGTGGTTTTTCAATTAATTGATAAACACTACTTTTCCAGACTGCGTGGTCGAGCTTAGTGGTATTCAAGAATGACGCTGTGGCTGCGTTATGGATAACGTGCTGCATTTGTTTTGAGCGTTGCAGGACATCTTCAACGACTTGACCAATTTGGGTTGAGGAGGTGGCTACATCAACGGCACTACTTTGATTATTATGAACAATTTCTTTAATCTCAGCCGCTTGCGCGACGATTTGTTTCACGAGTTTTTCAATATGGCTACTGGCTTCATGGGCTTTGCTTGCAAGCTGGCGCACTTCATCGGCCACCACGGCAAACCCCCGTCCCGCTTCGCCTGCACGGGCGGCTTCAATGGCGGCGTTCAATGCCAGCAAGTTTGTTTGTTCTGAAATTCCTTGAATAGCCGCGACAAATTGATTGATTGAAGAGGTCGTAGCATCGAGTTCTGTGACAGCTTTCATGCTGTTCGATGCTTGATCATTAATATAAGTTGCTCTAGTGCCTAAATTGGCAATGGCCACACGGGTTTGATCAAAAACGTGATTGAGTTCAGACAGTGATTCTTTTTCCGCAGAGAGTAATTCGGCACTGCTGGCTAAGCCTTCGCGCACGGCATTAAGCATATCTCCGCCTAGGTTTTGGCAGGCGATCACTTCAGTGTAGTGGTCTGCATTTTGGCGCGACTGTTGCTGCATAGTCTCATTTTCACGGATCATGCCACGCAGTTCATCTATTTCATTTTGGTGTTGGCGTTCTAGTTGGATGAGTCGCTCTTTTAGCGCCTGGTTTTCAGCTTTGAGCTGGGAATTAAACCACATATAAAACCTCTCAAGTCGCTAGGACTATCACTATTGCTTATCGACTTACTGTGACTGGGCTCAGCGGTAAATACTGCAATGTTAATAAAAAGTAAAACGATTCAGGTATGGAAATATTAACTGATCTTTAAGCTTTATTCTTAATTTTTTTAAGGTTATTGAAGCTTTTATGCTTTGTCATAAATGGGTTAGTACTATCGAATGATAAGTGAACCACGCTAAGGTTAACTTAGCTTGGTTCACTTTGAGGTCTTAGGTCTTAGGCCTATGGCATAGGTAAGTCGAGCACCACTGTGGCTATGCTGAAATACACGAGTACACCTATGATATCGGCGATGGAGGTGATGAGTGGCGCACTAGCGGCCGCAGGGTCCATCTTTAACTTGCTCAGTAAGAAAGGCAGAGACATACCAATCAAGCTGCCAATAATCACCACAATTTGCATTGTGAGTGCCACAACCAGCGCGATTTCAGGTCCGCCGCGCCAAAATCCTAGCAAGGACACTGCCGCTGCCATGCTGGCTCCTAATAATCCGGCGACAAATAACTCGCGCCCTAGCATAGATAACCAATCCTTGAGAACCACTTCCCCTGTGGCTAAGCCACGTACCATTAAGGTCGCCGATTGTGATCCCGCATTACCGCCGCTATCGATCAGTAGCGGCAGGAAGAAGACTAAAGAGACATAACTGGCAATCGTGTCTTCGAAGAAGGCGATACCGGCCCCTGAGAAGATATTACCAAAGACCAAAATCACCAGCCAAACCACGCGCTTGCGGTAGAGTAAGCCTATGCTGGCGGTCTTAAGGTTATGGTCAATATTGCCGATGGCCGCAGTTTTTGTGAACTCAAGATCCGCCTGTGAGCTGGCGATATCCATAGCATCATCATAGGTGACGATACCGACGAGCTGGCCTTTGCCATTGACTACTGGCAGCGCCATTAAGTCGTAATGGGCGATCATCTGCACCGCTTCTTCGCGAAAGGCATTGGCATCGAGCGCGACGGGGTCGGGTTTCATAAAGTCGACCACTCGCTCGTGCGGTTGCGCCAGCAATAACTGCCTTAAAGATACAGTTCCTATTAAGCGGCCTAACATATCCACCACATAGGTTTGATAAATCGTTTCTTTATCAGCAGCTTCAGTACGCAGAGTATCGATGGCTTCTGCCGCAGTATGGCGGCTATTCAGTAATGTGTAATCCGAGGTCATGACCGCGCCAACTTTAGCTTTATCATAGGCGGCGAGGGTGCGCATATCTTCGCGTTTGGCCAATGCTAGCGCAGGTAAAATCGCCGCTTGCTGGGTTTCATCAAGTAGATTATAGAGGTCGGCACGTTCATCTGCAGCCATGTGAACCAGTAGCGCAGATAGCGTGGTTTTATCTAATTGCTGTACTAAGCTGGCTTGCAATTCATCGGTCAGGTAGCGAAACAAATTGGCGCAAACCTTAGGTGAGGCCAGTTGCAATAATAGGACTTGTTGAGCTTGATTAAAGACGTTAAATACGGCTGCAATATCGGCAGGGTGGCGTTTTTCGGCTAATTCAGCCATGGCGCTGGCACTGCGTTGCTCGATAATCATTTGCAGGTTATGGATGATTTTTTTAGTGTTGTTTGTGCTGTTATTCATGTTCATAGTTCATTCTCTCAACGATCTAGTGACCAAAGTAAAAGGTGATGTCTGCGCCAAGTTGCAGCGCGTTGCCACGAAGGGCATTGCCTAAGCTCAATTCCAGCTGTAGCTGTTGTTGCGGTGTGTGTTGATAAGCGAACTGATAGGTAGTCTCGCTCAATTCTTTTTGATAAATCTCAGCTATCACGCGATGGTGACTACTGAGTTCATACGCCGCCGCGATACCCACAAGCAATTGGGTTGATTGATTAAACTCATGGGTAAAACCTACATTGGCATAGAGACTGACATCAGAATCGCCTAAGGTTTTGCCAAAAATGCCGAAGACTTCGGTGGCTAATTCGTTACTGGCATCGAGGTTTTTCTGCAAGTTAATCACCAGTGCGCTGTGCCAATCATCCTGTTGCTGCTCTGGATCTGAGTGGGAGTTTACGTTGAGTGGTAGCTTAATGCCGACCTCTGCTTGCTCCTCACGAATATCGTCATTGGCATTGGACGCTAATCCTAAATGCCATTCCCATTGATTGCGGCTGCAAGTCGTGGCCGCGTTTAATTGTGGGCGAGCATGATCCGACCTAGGTTGTTGCCAGCCCATTTCTAATTCACAGCGCTCCGCGAGGGCCGGATCATCTACTTCGAGATGGGATGCCGCCGCACTCATGCTGTAGTACAAGCTGATACTTGCACAGGATAAAGATCGCAAAATTGATGTGTTGTTTATGTAAGCCATATTTAGGCTCCTCAGATGTAAACCCATAGGTGTAAATCCATAGGGAAAACGAAGTCCACTGAGGCAAAAAACTTGCTTTGAGATGCAATAAATACACATAACTGAATCCCAGCAAAATGCTGGAATTGCTAAAGCGCAGCCATAGGCTCAGGCTTATTGTCTGTGATTGATATTTTTGGGGAGGCTGAGTGAAGAATGGTTCACACTACTACCCTGCTTAGCAGGTAGCAGCAAATATTGCGGGCTAGTGCTAGGCGTTAAATCCTGTCTTTTGGACAGGGCATCTACTGTCGCTTATGTGTGTGCCCACAGTGGGTCTCCGCAATGATTAAAGTCGCCACATTCTAAGGGACTGAAATGTAAAGTCAACCGCACATGTTATTACATATGTTTTTGTTTGAATTTACACTTTGAGGAAAAGTTAATTTTATGATCATTCTTGGGCTTGCGTGATTTTGTTGGGAGTGCTGGTGGTTTTGCGCACTATTCATTGTTATTTGATTGTTTGTTTTTTGGCTGGTGGTGGTTGATTTTTGTTGTCGGATTTAACTGTGATATTGAATTATGGTTTTTAACGGTATGACTTATCTCAGTAAGCTGTATTTGAGTCGCCAGAGATGAGTTAGCACTTTATCCATAATGGGGATTTGGCATTAGTGCACTTCGGGTATACCCTTGTCGTGCCTGCGGTGAGTCATTGTGCTCACTCAGATTAAGTCAGATTAAGTCAGATTAAGTCAGATTAAGAGAGTTTGCTGTATTCAGATTTGGGGGGATTAAGCTGTGGCACATAATATCGATGAGTTGGAATCAATTACTGCACCTATCGATCTTAAGTGCACCGCGAATATCAAGATCGCCAGTATCAATCTGTTTAACTTTATTGAGCCGCCTTTGGCTTACTATGATTTTGAAAATATCTATAGCCATGGGCAATGGCAGAAAAAGTGTCAGTGGTTGAGTGAGTTTCTCGCACATCGTCAGCCCGATATTGTGGGATTTCAAGAAGTGTTTAGCCCTGAACCGCTCAAACGAATCGCCAGTGAGCAAGGTCTAGTGCATTTTGCTGTCATTGATGCGCCAACTCTTATCAGTGATTACATTTATCGTAGCCCTGTGGTTGCGCTTGCCTCCCGTTATCCCATAGTGGAAATCAGCAGTGTCGAACCTGATGCGCGTTTAGTGGCAGCCATGGGATTATCGAGTGAATTTGCCTTTAGCCGTAAGGTGCTGCGCGCAACCGTTGAAGTGCCACATATCGGCAAGTGTGACTATTATGTGGTGCACTTTAAGTCAAAACGCGCCGGATTAGCACTTGAACCTAAGCTATTTGAACATCAACCTCTCGAACATCAGCCACTTGGTTTAGATAATTTAGCGCCCGCAGCAAGCATGAAACTGCATTCAGAAACCCAATTACTCACAGAGCAAGCCTTAGGCCGCTGGGCATCTACCATGCAGCGCGGCGCGGAAGCTGCATTATTATTCAATGGCATATTGGTACGCAGGCAAGAATCTAAACATCCCGTTATCGTGATGGGAGACTTTAATGACAGTCTGACAATGGGCGCCTTAGATGCGTTAACGATACAGGGCGAGAGTATCCACAGTAATGACATTAAAGCCGCTGGCCTTGGGCATTTATCCGATGCGGCATTAGCGGCGGTGTTTGCTCAGTATCAACTTAAGGATGCCTATGAGTTATTTATTGAAGCGAACTTGAGGGACAGTTTGACTGGTAATACCGCTTACCATAGGGAACACCGAGCGGCGACCCATTACTATGGCCCTAAAGGTTCAGTGCTGGATTATATTTTGCTTTCGAGTGAGTTTGATGCGAGCCATGGCCGCAGTTTAGCGCAAGTGGTGGATTATCAGACCTGCGATAGACACTTAGTTAGACCTGAATATGAACGCGACGCCTACAGTACTGACCATGCGCCCGTCATTGTTGAGTTAGCGCTACGTAGCTAAGTTCTCGTGTTTGCTTATTAATTCGTCTTATTTCAAATCATGTCAGTTGTCTTTATCGTGCAGGCATCTTTTCGCTACGGTTTTGTTAGCGTTGTGTCATTAACCATTCCTACATCATTTCGCATGAATATCATTCAGAATTAACCGTTAAAATAAGGTATGATCGGCCACCCGTGGATGATGGAAAATAAGCGCTGCGGCGCGTTCGGTACTCGCACTTAGGTGACATTGGGTATATCATCCGTTTCCCATTTTTTAGACAGCAGCCCTTTTTAGTGGCGGCACTATTTTTAAAGGCAACTATGGCTATCAGAATCAAACTTAAACCCGGCCGCGAGAAGTCACTTGAGCGTCGCCATCCTTGGGTATTTTCCAATGCTATTCATAACATTAAGGGAAAACCTGAAGCGGGTGAGACAGTCGATGTGGTCGCGCATGATGGTCATTGGTTAGGTCGTGGTGCTTGGTCGCCTGAGTCGCAAATTCAAGTGCGGATTTGGACTTTCGATCGCGAAGAGGAAATTGATCGCGCGTTTTTTGCCAGACGTTTACAGCGGGCGCAAATCGGCCGTAACGATTTAATCCGCGAGCAAGGCTTAACGGGTTACCGTTTAGTGGCTGCTGAGTCCGATGGTTTACCTGGGATCACCATCGACAGATATGCCAATGTGTTGGTGTGCCAGTTACTGAGCACAGGTGCTGATTTATGGCGCGATACCTTAGTCGAGCTATTGGCTGAGCAATATCCTGATTGCGCTATTTATGAGCGTTCCGATGTGGATTCCCGTAAGAAAGAAGGCCTGCTGCCTGTTACCGGTTTACTGCACGGCACTCTGCCTGAAATGCCGGTGATTATCGAAGAAAACGGCATCAAGATCGCCGTCGATGTGATTAAAGGCCATAAGACAGGTTTCTATCTCGATCAGCGTGATAACCGCGCCATTGCCGCCCGTTTTGTCAAAGATAAATCGGTATTGAACTGTTTTTGCTACACGGGGACTTTTGGTCTGTACGCTGCGAAAGCAGGCGCTGCCAGTATTGAAAACGTCGATGTGTCTTCTCTAGCCTTGGCGACAGCGCGCCTCAATATGCAAGTGAACGGTTTGAGTGATGACAATGTGCATTACAACGAAGCCGATGTGTTCAAGTTGTTGCGCCAATATCGTGATGAAGGCAAAACCTTTGATGTGATTGTGCTCGACCCGCCTAAGTTTGCCGATAACAAGGCACAGTTAAACGGGGCTTGCCGTGGTTATAAAGACATCAATATGATTGCATTGCAGTTGTTGAATCCGGGCGGCGTGTTATTGACCTTCTCTTGCTCAGGATTAATGCCTGCGGATCTGTTCCAAAAAATCGTGGCCGATGCCGCGCTCGATGCGAAACGTGAAATCCAGTTTATTGAACGCTTAAGCCAAGCGAGCGATCACCCTATCGGTAGCGCCTTCCCAGAAGGATTCTACTTAAAAGGTCTAGTTGCCAGAGCTTGGTAAGCCAGCGTTTGATATAAGCTGTCTGCGATGGGCAGCTGAGTCAGATAACATTGAACTATAAAAAAGAGCTATAAAAAGAACCATAAAAAGAACCATAAAAAATGCCAGCCCTTTGAAAAAGTGGCTGGCATTTTTACAGCGTATTTTTACAATCAGCAGCCTTGTGACTGCGATGGATTCTTTAAACGCAGAACTTATTTGGCGGTAAAGGTTTTTACGCCATCAGGGGTGCCAACGAGTAACACATCCGCACCGCGTTTGGCAAACAGACCGTTAGTCACTACACCGACTATCTCATTGATCTGACTTTCTAATTCTTTTGGATTAAGGATCTTAAGATTATACACATCGAGGATCACGTTGCCGTTATCGGTCACAACGCCTTCACGGTACACAGGATCGCCGCCAAGTTTAACGAGTTGACGCGCCACATAAGAGCGTGCCATCGGAATGACTTCTACGGGTAGTGGAAATTCGCCTAGTATGTTGACTTGCTTAGTGTTATCCACGATACAGATAAACTTCTCAGCCACAGCCGCGACAATTTTCTCGCGAGTTAATGCCGCGCCGCCACCTTTAATCATATCCATGCGGTCGTTGATTTCATCGGCACCGTCCACATAGACAGATAAACGATCGACGCTGTTTAAGTCATAAACGGGAATACCCAGCGCTTTCATTTTCTGAGTTGATGCCTCAGAGCTAGAGACTGCGCCTTCGATATCGGCTTTCATGGTCGCCAGTGCATCGATAAAGTGATTCACAGTCGAACCCGTACCAACACCAACAATGCTGTCTTTTTCAACGTACTTAAGTGCGGCCCAACCGGCAGCTTTTTTCATTTCATCTTGAGTCATGTTGACATCCTGTAACGGCAAATGAGTAAAAAATTCTGGGCTTAGTATACTCTTTTCCGATAAATAATGTGGCGCAATTCCACCGTGGGTGTGATCTAGATTGCAGGCATTTTCACATTAGCAAGCAGTCCCAATAACGTAAGTAACTTAAGCAGTTAAGTTGGAAAGCATTTCGCTATACGCAACTAATCTAACTAAGCTACTATGGCAAAAGCAGAATGGTTTATAGATGATTTGTAGAGGGATTTAGCATGGCAGGCGCGAGTTTATTAACCTTACTTGACGATATCGCATCAATTTTGGATGACGTAGCGGTAATGAGTAAAGTGGCGGCAAAGAAAACCGCGGGTGTACTGGGGGATGATTTAGCCCTCAATGCCCAGCAAGTGACGGGCGTAAGCGCCGATCGTGAATTACCCGTAGTGTGGGCGGTGGCTAAGGGATCATTCCGTAATAAGTTGATTTTAGTACCAGCAGCAATGCTTATCAGTGCTTTTATTCCCTGGGCTGTCACCCCTTTATTAATGTTTGGTGGACTGTTTTTATGTTACGAAGGGTTTGAAAAACTGCATCACAGTTATAGCCATAGAAAAGGCCAGCAACAACACGAAACCCAAGTAGAGAATGAGTTACCTGAGATTAAAGATTTCGCCGCCTACGAGGCCGAAAAAGTCAAAGGGGCGATTCGTACCGACTTTGTGTTATCGGCGGAAATTATTGCCATTACCCTTGGTATCGTGGCGGACAAATCCCTATCGACACAGTTTTTTACGTTAGCTGTCATTGGGATAGTCATGACCATAGGCGTGTATGGCTTAGTGGCGGCAATTGTGAAAATGGATGATGCGGGTTTGTACTTGAGCCAACGTGAAGGCGCCTCTGTATTAACTCAAATGAACCGTAAATTAGGTTTTGGTTTATTGAGCACAGCTCCCGTATTAATGAAAAGTTTAACGATTATTGGCACGGCAGCCATGTTTATGGTGGGCGGTGGGATTTTAACTCATGGCCTACACCTAGTCGGCGAGCAAATCCACCATGCTGAACAAGCGGTTGCTGCCATTGGTGTTGTTGGACCTGTGTTTGCTGTGCTGACGCCAAGTATTCTTAATGGCTTATTTGGTGTCGTTGCTGGCGCTGTTGCACTTATTGCGATGACAGGAATACAGAAATTGCGTAGTTAACGAGCTGCGCGCATCAACCATCAAGGATGAGCACGATGAAGTTAATGAAGTACTGTGTCTCCCCGAGTAAGCTGGCTTGGTTACGTAAAGAGTTTGGCAAAGATGCCGATGGGTTAATGGCGGCAATGGATGCTGCTGGCACGGCTTATCTTGATAACCTCAATGCCTTGACCGAGCCGCTGAAAAGTGAGCAGGTATCGGCCGAGGCTGAAAATGCGATTAAAGCTAAAACTCAACTTCAAGCGCAGCGTCAGTGGGCATATTTGTGGCTGCAGCAACGTATCGCTTTGACTACACGTATTGATGATATTGAACTTGCAGCGTTAGCAGCTTTTGAATTTCAACATGTCCGCATCGAGGTAGTTGATCCGTCGGAGTTTAATACAGTATTAGCACTATTACAGGCTGAGCAAGTCTTAGGTTTTGATACTGAAACCCGTGCAAGCTTTGAGCGCGGCGTGCAACATCCCTTGAGTCTTATTCAAATCGCGACAGTGGATACCTGTTATTTATTTCAGCATGCCATTTTGGGTGAGCAATTCACCCAGTTAAAAGCCTTATTAGAAGATGAAACCATACTCAAAGTCGGGGTTGGTTTACGCAGTGATGCACACGCTCTCAGGCGGCAATGGGGCATTAATGTCGCCTCAACATTAGATTTAAATTGGGCACTGGCTCAACTTGGAGCGGAGAAGGAAATGGGGACGCGCCAATTAGTTGCGGCGCTTTTGGGTGTACGTATCGACAAACCTAAAAAAGTCACCTTATCGAATTGGCAGCTCGTGCCTTTATCCAGTGCGCAAATTCATTATGCCGCAGCCGATGCCTTGGCCGCACTCAAATGCTTCAACGCGTTAATCACTCAACTGACACCCTTTTATCATGCATCGAGTGCCGCAAAAGCCGCATTATTCATTCCTTCAAGTTTGATAGTGCCCTTGGCGAAATATTTTAAGGATGCAGAATGAAACACAAAACCCAAGATGCTGCAAAAGTTAAAATCATGCCATTACATTCGGATGTGAGCTCGCAAGGCACCAGTACTTTAGGTTTGATTTATCGCGTACTTGGCATCTTGCTTCTGTTAAGTGTTATCACTTTTGGGATTAATGCTTGGGCATAGATAGCGGTATTGCCAGCAGTCGAAAATAAAGGACAACACTATGTTAGATGCTATTTGTGAACTCGAAACAGAGGATCATTTAATTGCGAGAACGACTTATAGTGTTTTTAAGTTTCAACAATTACCCGATGAGGATATCGAGCGTTTGCGGCAATGGTTAATTTGCCCCGCCTGCGGTGGTAAAGCATATTTCCGTAAAGCCTCAAAAGACGGTAAAGCCGCTTGTTTTGGCTCGCGATATCACCAAGCCGATTGTATTGAATTTAAACCTTCGGCACAAAAGTCCCGTGAGGAGCAAGATGCCATTGAAGTGCAGCAACAGCTGGTGGACGCCGATGCCTTAATGATCGACTTTAGCCGTAAACCTCGTCGCCATTCACCTGCAAACAAAGTTTCGACTGCAGAGGTATTAACCAGCAAGACTGAGCCAACGCCTAAATTGTCCTCTATGCCTGAGCCATCGAAAGCGTCTGTTGCATCGTCAGTGGATGATCGAATACAAGAGTCGAAAACAGGCTACCAAGTTAACACCGCTGAACATACCACTGAAAAACGAGTGCCTAGCCAAGGGCTCGAAAAGTTACTCCACAGTTTATTGCGCGGTACAGATTTAGCAAAATCGGATCTCTGGGTATACACAGACGCTGAGCGAAAATACCGTTGGCGGGCGAAGAACCTGTTTGTCAATTTTGCCGATGCGGACCCAAGCGACAATAAACCCCACATGTATTGGGGCACGATATCCCACACTGACCCGACGATGAGTTGGCTTAATCCTGCCGACAGCAAAGATATCGGCATTCCTATCGATGGGATAAAGCAACCATTATTAGCGCAATTTGAAATAGAAGATAAACGCTGCTTTGAAGGTGCGGGTTTGATTTTATTTGGTAAATGTTTTTGGAATAAAGAAAAGACCCGCAAAATTATTCAGCTATGGAATAACGATTTGCAGCGGATTTTTATCTCAAAGTTGGAAGATTAATTGGCTTTGGGGAGAGAAATTAAAAAGAGGGGAGAAAAGGGGCGATTCCCGACGCACAAAAGCGTTACAGCAAAAGTCCCTATCTATATCACGCTGATGAAAGCGCTTACTTGCCGCAGCACTTCTTGAATTTTTGACCGCTACCACAAACGCAAGGCTCGTTACGATTCGGTTTTTTCTCGAAAGTCGTGGTCTTAGGCTTATTTAATAAACCTTCTAATTCAACAATATCTTCAGCGACGTCGGCATTGACTTCGATATTGGCGAGCAGTTGGTGTTCGGCAACTATCGCGGCAACTTCGAGTTTACGCGCTTCGTCGGCAACAATTAATTGTAATGGTAATGCTTCTGTACCCGGTTTAGCGGCACGCTTAGTGTTGTAGCCATAGCTTTCGTGCTTCGGCTTAGGGGTTTTACGACCCTTGAAGAAAAATTTGTCAGACATGAGTGGTTCCGTCGAGCTGTGTATGAAATTGACGATGCTTATACTATAAAACGCCGATTTTATAAATCGAACTCAGATCTTTTTTCGATAAATGCGCGTCTTTAACCCTTAAGAACCTCAAAATGGCCGAAACGGCACACTTATTCGACGTCATCAAACTGATTTGTTGTGGGATCATTTAGTCGAGTTACTATTAACCTATGGGCTCTAAACTAAGTATCTACTACGTCATTAAGCTAATATGCGATGGCTTTTTAATCTCAGTGGCAGTTAAATCAACAGCAATAGCCTAACTTGTTTGAAAAACCTTCAGTTAATGAGTTTTGCCATAAAAAGTACTTTACCTTTGGAAGTGCTTTTAGCATAATGCCCCACGTCAACAGGGGTGTAGTTCCAATTGGTAGAACAGCGGTCTCCAAAACCGATGGTTGCGGGTTCGAGTCCTGCCACCCCTGCCAAATAAAACAACGGCTTGCATAGAAATATGCGAGCCGTTTTATTTTGTGTTGAATAAAACGAAAAAAATGATTTTGCTTGGATTGAATAACTCGCCATTTTTTAACGCTACCCATTGCTGGTACTATTTCCATTTTTTTGTTGTAACCCTCCACATAACTGCGGCTTGTAGGCTATTTGCTGTCAATGCTTGTTCATCAAATAGGTTGTTGGCGAAGTCACTAATCCGCCAGTTTCTAGCCTGATAATCGATGCTAAAGCGAGTTACCACATAATCATCTGCAACTGTTATCGCCGTTATAAATTGAGCTGCCTGTGCTATCAAAGTCTTGGCTGTGTTCGAAATAAGATAGGCCAATCAAAGCCACGGTTATTTAAATCAAAACGGTATTTCTCCCATCTAAAATTTACCAATGTGTGACTGTTTGTGCCGTTACCTGTGTAAAAGTTTGCATCGAACCTTTGTCCATCATGAACCCGCAGTACATTGATCAAGCCTATTAGCCGTCAGAAATGAGTATTCCACGACACTTTATTTTTTGTTCATCTTTGGGATCTTAGTTCCAAAATCTAAGATTTAGTTTGAATTGAAGGTCATAACAGTACAATATAAGGATTATATTGAATGCATCTTAAGTGTGTTCGTCATCGTTCTGCTACTCGGCTAACAACTATGCTAAATATTGATGATCCTACACAAACCGAACGTACTCACGCGTTATGGCGCTTAGGCTTTAGACCTTTTTTCCTTGGGGGAGCAATATTAGCTGCGCTATATATCCCTTTGTGGCTATTAACTTGGTTTACTCCCCAATATAGCTTTTTCCCTTCATCCTTTTGGAGCCAAATATTGCCGCTATGGTGGCATCCACATGAAATGTTGTTCGGTTTTGCTATGGCAATTGTGTGTGGATTTTTGCTGACAGCCGTTCAAAATTGGACCAACCAACCTACATTAAAGGGATGGCCACTTGCATTGACCTTTAGCTGCTGGTTACTTGCACGATTATTACTCTTACTCCCAATGCAGGTTCCGCTCATTTTGCCCGCCTTGTTTGATTCATTGTTCCTTGGTATGGCAAGCCTTACCCTATGGCGCTGCATTTATAAGGTGAAGCAATGGCGCAATATTGGTTTTCCGATCATGTTGTTTGCTGCACTCGTGATTAACAATGTCAGCTATTACGCCCTTTTTGAGCGCGACTTTATTCTTGCCAACCAGATCTGGCAGGCGATGTTATGGTGGTTAGCCTTACTTATCACCATAGTCGGTGGGCGTGTCATTCCATTCTTTACCGCGATGCGCATTAAGGCCACCAAAGCAGAACCCTTAACTTGGATTGAATACCCGCTGATCCTGACAATGATCTTGCTCGTCATTCAATCACTCATCCACCTTATACCTCTGGAAGTCGAGCGAGGCTTACTGCTCATTGCAGGGCTCTTGCAGCTGGTCCGATTTGCACGCTGGTTACCCCATAAAACACTGAAGGAACCTATGCTGTGGTCCTTGCATCTTGCCTATTTAATGTTGCCACTCAGCCTGTTAGCCATGAGTTGGTATCTCGATAATGAATATGCCTATCGCAGTTTGCTTCACCTATTTGCTATTGGCTGTATGGCTACCCTGTGTCTTTCGATGATTTCCAGAGTGTCACTCGGGCACACAAGTCGAAATATTTATGAGGGCCCTAAGATGATCTTGGCATTTATTTGCCTACCGTTAGCGGCACTGCTCAGGGCGCTAATGCCCATCTGGTTTCCGGCCCACACCCAAGTCTGGTTATGGTTGGCTGGCAGTTGCTGGTTTATCGCATTTGCACTGTTTGTATGGCATTACTTGCCGATACTTTCTCGCCCCCGTATCGATGGGCGCCCAGGTTAATATTGATGTTAGGACAAAAGGATACAAAGTGAAAACTTATTTGAAAACAGTTACATTGCTAAAAATGATTTGCTTGCTCGCCATAACTACATGTACATCTGTAGCGGCTTCCGATACTAGCAATCAACAAAAATACCCTAACCAATATCAATCTTGGCAAGCGACCTCTGAACAGGTCGAGCGCGAGGATATGCTCGCCAATTATCCCGCCAGCATCATACTCTGGGCAGGATCTTCCTATGCCAAAGAGTACCATAGCCCACGTGGACACCATTTTGCCGTTGCTGATGTGACGCATACTTTACGAACAGGTGTCCCCCCTAAGGCAGGAGAGAAAGGATTATCCGCTAGTTGTTGGACCTGCAAGACACCGGATGCCCCTAGATTGATTGAACAACTAGGATTTGAAGGATACTCCGCTAAAAACTTTACCGATCTGGGCAAAGAGATCCAAAGCGTAGTGTATTGCAGCGATTGCCATGAATCTGGCACTAATAAGTTAACTTTACCTCGCCCCCATGCCCAAGAGGCTATGGCTAAAATTCACCTGCCATTCGATAAACAAGATACCGATATGCAAGGTGCGCAGGTATGTGGTCAATGTCATGTCACTTACTATTTCCGTCCAGAAAAAAGTAATGTTGTAAATATTCCCTGGATTTTTGGCAGCACAGCCGACGATATTGAAAAATATTATGACACTCGCCGCTTCTTCGAATGGATCCATCCTCTTTCGAAAACGCCCATACTCAAAGCACGTCATCCTGAGTTTGAACACTGGAGTCGCAGTAAACATGCCGAAGTCGGTGTCACTTGCATTACCTGCCATATGCCTACCCAGCAGGATGCAAAAGGTGTTGAATTTACTAGCCATAAAGTTGATAAAGCCTTACCGCATTTTGATAACAGTTGCAGTGGCTGCCATAGCAGTAAAACCAAAATTGAAACCAAGCTCGCGGCCAATAAATTAACGATTGAGACCAAAGCTCGCGAAGTTGAAGCTCTGCTCGTCAAAGCCCACTATGAAGCCAAAGCGGCATGGGATGCAGGTGCTAAATGGGAGAATATGAATGAGCCAATTATGGCGATACGACACAGTCAGTGGCGCTGGGACTTTGCCATGTCTTCACATGGTTTGTATGCACATAATCCACAAGAAGGTAAGCAGCTTTTAGATAAAGCCATCGAACAAGCGAACGAAGCACGTCATCTGCTCGCTGGAATATTGAAGCAACTTAACGTGACTCAAGTTAGTTATCCAGATATCAGTACTAAGGAAAAGGCCCATCAAGCGATAGGGTTAGTTGAATCGGATTTAATCAAAGAAAAACAAAAGTTTATTGAAGATGATGTTAATAAAAACTGGCACCCTGTCGCAAAATATGGTTATTAGTTTATTAACGGGTGGCTGATAATTTGAGGGATTTTAAAGCTCAAAAGCGAGAGGAAGTTCGAGTATTTATGCTTTGATTCAGTGAGCGTTATGCCAACAAGGCTTGGTCGGTTCTACAGCGATGCTCATCTTATTTGCACGAGCAATAACTGCAGTCGAAATGATTCATGTCATTTCGGCTGCAGTACATAACTCATTGAGATGTGGTCAATAACGACAAATTAATCACTGTAATCTGTGTCTGACATCTGTAATTCAGTTTTCTAATGCGTAGAAAGCCGATCCTACTTTGAGGCAACTGATTGATGAAATTCTATTATCTTGGTTGGCTGCCAAAGTGATTGGTTTCGGTGCGAAACTAAAACCAATGTACAACTCTGTTCGCAAATAGCCTTGGCTACACGCTTTTCTGTCTCTTCATCCAATGCCGAGGTGGCCTCATCCATTATCAGAATCGGCGCATTTTTGATAAGCGCGCGTGCTAAGGCAAGCCTTTGGCGTTCCCCTCCCGATAACCCTGCGCCTTGCAAGCCGACTTCTTGGTAAATGCCCAGTTCTGATCTGTCTAATACTTCATCCAGTGCCACTTGGCGTGCCGCTTTATCTACGGCTTGATCGTCGGCATCAGGGTTACCAATACGAATGTTACTGGCAATGGTGCCTGTAAAGATGAGTGGATCCTGCGGCACATAGGCGAAAAAGCGGGCAAGTTCAGCAGCAGGGATTGAAGTGAGTGGCACTTTGCCCAAAGTGATCAGGCCTAGGGTGGGATCATCAAAGCGCATCAATAGCTTAAGTAAGCTGGTTTTACCTGAACCACTCGGGCCACAAATCAGCACGCGTTCACTTGGCTCGATAGTGGCATTGATATTTTGCACCGCAGGGGGAAATGTTACGTTATTCAATTCTATTGTATGATTGTTCGGTGTCTTTTGTTGCGCTTGGCTTGGCTCTTTGAGCATTGGCGCATGAGTCGCTTGTCGATAGTGTTTAATAGCCGCTAACTGATCATTAATGCTTATTGCCGCCACGGCGAGAGTCTCAAGTGGCGCCGTCGCGCGCATGGTCAACATCAAGACTGCGAGCAACATTGTTGTATTGTTTATACCGGATAACACCAGATAGAGTGCCATGCCTGCAATAGGTAAAAAGCTGGCGATAGCCGACAGTAATGTTGCTATAGCAGCGGCGCGATTAGTTCGTTCCAATGCGATTTCTTGTGTTTGCCAGTTTTGCTCTAACCGTGTTGTTGCGCCGCTATATCCTGCTGCTGTGCGCAGTAACTCTAGGTGGTCGATCAGTTCAAGAGTTGACTGATCTGCTGCCAATTCAGTGTTGTTTCGGTCCATATCTGCGCGGGCAAGGGCTCGTTGCGCCATACTCTGA
Organism: Shewanella sp. SM55; assembly: GCF_025654025.1. NCBI lineage: Bacteria > Pseudomonadati > Pseudomonadota > Gammaproteobacteria > Alteromonadales > Shewanellaceae > Shewanella > Shewanella sp. SM55. The sequence continues at coordinate 61,273 of NZ_JAKKRS010000009.1, forward strand.
ATCACAAATGACACGAGCAACAAGCTAGCCAACATCAGTACCAGTGGTATGCCACCGATCAATCCTATGCCAAAGGTAATGCAGAGCGGAATAAGCGGTGCGTGAATAAATACCTGAAATTGATGTGCCGGAATACTCATAAAGCCAGGAATACTTCGAGAGACAGTTTCTATGAGTAGTGTCCTGACACTCGGTGTAAACCAAGAGAGTTTAGCTTGTTGCATGGTCGTGCCTAAGGCACTGTAGAGCGCATTGGCCAGCCTTGCGCCAGCCCAAAAACCTGAACGCGAAGCCAGTATTGTGGTGAGTATGGTTATTGCAGCAATCGATAGCACTTTTTGCGGTGATTGCTGCTCAATAATGGCTAAAGCCAGTTGAATGTAGCATGCCGCTTCCAATATGGCCGTCACAGCCCAACCGCAGGCAACAGGTATTAAGTGCTTTATGGCTGCGTAATTTTGGGGACGATTTATCATTGGCCTTCTCCTTCCCTGTGATGATGCTTGAGTGTGAGCTTGTCATCCGCCAGCTCGGCAAGCGTTAAGTCATGGGTGACCATCACAATCGTTTTGTGGTTTGTTTTTGCGTGATGGCGTAGCGCTGTGAACACGTTAAATGCCGTTTCGCTGTCTAGGGCCGATGTGGGTTCATCAAGCAATATCACCCTAGCGGGTGAAAGAAATACACGAGCAAGATTAACGCGTTGTATTTCACCGCCAGAGAGCGCGCTTGCATGAGTAGTTAAGGGTTTATCCAATTGCGCGCAGTGTAATGCTGCTAAGTAATCGTCATCCGTGGCATAAGGTGCGGTGAGTGCGAGATTGTCGGCGATGGAGGTTGCCAGTAGTCCCGCACCTTGCGGTAATAGCATGATCGCGCGATTAATCGAGGCTTCATCCATCTCATTGAGTGCAATACCAGCAAGTCGAATATCTCCGGTATTTAGCGGCTCCATGCCAGCTAATAAACGCAGTAATGTGGATTTGCCAATACCACTGATCCCTGTAACTGCCGTGACTCTGCCAGATCTAAATTGATAGTGAATGGGCACAGATTGATTGCTTGTAGACAGTGAAGGCACAACATTCGTGAGGGTGAGCTGCATATTTGCATTAAGCTCAATATTGCCGTTACCAACAGGAACTCTCGACTGCTCAAGAAAATCCGTTAGCCGCTGAGCGGCAGCGCGGCCCGTGGCAAGATAATCAAGCCCATGCCCGAGCTTTAGGGCTGGCGTGACTATGGCCAGACTGAAGAACAAGGCTGCAGCAAGGTTTTCTGGCGGCCATTCATACCCGATGGCATAGACAATGGCAAAAGTACAGACAGCCTGCAGTAGTGATGTGGCCACAGCGACTGAAGTTGATACCTTGCTTACCCGCTCAAGAATATCCCCAATAAAATGTGTCGTTGCCTTTTGGTAATCGGCCATAGCACCCGTTTGTACGCCATAAATGCGAAATACAGGCGCACCACGGGCGTAGTCATCCACCGCGGCAGTGATATTTCCCATCACATTGACTCGTGCTTCCCCCTGTTTTGCTGCAAGCCTTGGGATCACCACCAAATAGAAAAGCGCTGCGACTAGGCCTGGTATAAGGGCAAGTAATGCCACTAAGCCAGCGCTTAAGATCAGCAAACCAATAGTGATGGCAGGGACAATGATAAAGGTCGCTAATTCTGAGGGTAAATGCGCGATCATATGATGCAATGATGCTATGTCATCGACCATTAATCGCTTTAACTTTTCGCCCTTATATTTTGCCAAGGTGCTTGGTGGCAACCTGACAAGATGCGCTGCAACATGACGCCTTAATCTTCCAGAAAATTGCGCCTCAGCATTGTGGTTAACCCAAGATGCGCCAGCTGATAGCAACGCTGACGCGACCCCAAATATGAGCGCCACCGCTAACCATAGCGAATGATGACCAGCAATAAGTTGAATCATGCACCAGAGTGCACTTAGTGCCATCACGCCAGCACCTGCCGCTAGCAGCATTCCGAAAGTGAGTGCGGGAATCGCCGGACGTAGGGCGAAGGCTAATGTTGAAGTGGGACTGAAAAGTCGCTGCATTTTAATGTTCACCTAAAAAATCGAAGTGGAACAGGCTGGGCTTCGGTCTGGAAAGTGTGATTAACACAAGGCCAATGAAGCGATGAAGTCTTGATATTGCAGAGTAAAAAAGAGTCTGAGTGCCAGAGTTTATGGGCAAATGAACATCCACGAGCCAAATTCCTTGTTTCATAAAAATTGAACCGCCATGAGATGGCGACCATATTAAGCGGTCATTTTTATTTATCAACACAGTGTTGATAAATATTTTGAACGGCGATAATATAATTGATAACTATTCTCATTGGCAACAAATCTTTCGTATAAGGAGTTATTAAACATGCCCCGATTTGGTAAGTTTTACCCACAATCAAAGTGGGTTATCGGTTCTCTTGCGCTGGGGCTTAGCGCTATTTCCGGCTCAACTATTGCTGACAGTGGAACTGCTCCAGATAAGCAATCCAAGCAACAAGATGCAGCGGGAAATATTGAAGTCATCACAGTTTACGGTCAGAAAATCGAGCGGACGCTGAAGGAAACGGCGAGCTCAGTGACAGTGATCACCGAAGAGCAGTTGAGGAAAAATGCGGACCAATCAACGATTTCTGAAATTCTCGGCGGTACGCCAAACTTAATTTATGCCGGAAATACCGATGCGCCCATTATCCGCGGTACGGATACCAAAGGGCCTGTTGCAGCGGGTAATGCCTATTTATCTAAGCCTGTACCCGGGGCAACTATCAGTGTTGATGGTAAATATCTGAGCCCCGCAGAACTGGATTTAGGCGCCGCAGGCGTGTGGGATGTGTCGTCTATTGAAGTCTACCGTGGTCCGCAAACGACCAGTCAAGGAGCCAACAGTATTGCTGGCGCTGTAGTTATCCATACCCATAACCCCACTTATACGCCAGAATTTGCAGCGCAAGCACTTTATGGCAGTCGAAATAAGCAGCGTTTTTCGGTTATGGCATCTGGTGCGCTCAGTAATGACTTTGCCGCAAGAATTAGCGCAGATTACAGCGCTAGAGATACCTTTGTTGATTACGTTAACCCAGAGTTTACTGCCCATGATTTGGATTTTGAGTTTAAAAACCAAAATCTACGGGCGAAGTTGCTATGGGAACCCGAAAAATACAGCAACTTTTCCGCCATGCTGACTTATTCCTCCACTGAGGCTAAACGTCCCAGAAACGAGGTGGTATCAGAACCCTATGATGACTTAGAAAATCGTTCAATTTTTCAGGATAATCAAGAAGTCAGTAATCATGTCGGGATTTTTGATCTTGAATATGTGTTCGACAATGGGATGAAGTTGCATAACCAACTGCAGTATTCAGAAGGGCAGTTTGATTATCGCTTCGCAGCACCTTATCAAGGGATCGCAAAACGAGATAATGAAAACTTTTCGAATGATATAAGGCTGAACTTTGGTGACAAAAGTTCAGAGTTTAGTGGGGTTGCCGGTGTCTTCTACTGGGATGATAAAACCAACAACAAGCTGAACAACGTATTTGGTAATGCCGACGCAGACCTGAGGCATACCAGTTTTGCCCCCTACGGTGAAGTCATATGGCGCTTCTCACCTAAGTGGGCATTCACCAGCGCTCTTCGTTATCAGTCTGATGAAATTAGCCACGATGGTATTGCCAGCTACATCCCAGGTGTGCGCCATCAATATAAAGAAACGTTTACGGCGTTATTACCTAAGGTTGCCCTGTCCTATGATCTGACAGATAACGTCTTAGTCGGCGCTATGATCAGTGAAGGTAACATTCCTGGGGGCACAGGCATTAACTTCCGCGGCGGCGAATATTATACATTCGATGCCGAATCGGCATGGAACTATGAACTTTTTACCCGTATCGATCTGCTTGAACAACGCTTGATCATAAATAGCAATCTCTTTTATACCCGCTTTAAGGATTCACAACGTTCAGTTACTGATTACCTCGATGGGCGTCCCTTTGGTTCTGTCATTATTAATGCCGATGAAGCGCAGAGCTATGGGATTGAATTAGATTGGAACTTTAAAGTGGCCGATAGTTTTAGCCTATATGGTGGGCTGGGTTTACTTGAAACTGAGATAAGTGAATTTAATGACTACCGTGGCGAGGAGTTTGTCGGCAACGAGTTTAGTAAAGCGCCGGGATATATGTTCAATATAGGGTTTGACTATTCAATCACAGACGCCATTAAAGTGAGCGGTGATGTGCGCCATACGGATGGATACTTTTCAACGGATACCAATGAGCCAGAGTTAAGAGTGGGATCTTACACTACGGTAAACCTGAATTCTTCCTATCAAATCAACCAATATTTTGAAGCCTTTGTTTATGCACGCAATTTGCTGGATGAACGTGCACCCGTGGCAAAAATGGCTGACAGAAGTACCGGAGGCGTGGATGCATATTTACTTGAACCTCGAGAAATAGGTGTAGGCGTTAGGGCGAAGTTTTAGCGGCTAGATTCTACCCGCGGTATTGGCTATTGCCATGCAGCGGGTAGCAAGAGCGGTTAGAATGGCTTTTTTGCCTTGGAAACCTTATCGATATGACACAAGTACCGGATCAACCCACTCAAAAACGCCAGCGTGGCAGACCTAGCCGTATTTCCCGTGAGGCTATCGCCAGAGCTGCGTTGGAGATTGGGGTTGATCAAGCGACCATCCCTGCTATAGCCGCGCATTTAAAGGTCGATCATTCTTCCCTCTACCATCACGTAGCAGGTCGGAATGATGTTATCTCCATTGCTGCTGAGCTTGCAATTAATGAGCTGGACTGGCGAGCGCCAGCGGCCACAGATTGGCGGAGCGAATTGATCATATTGACCGATGCCATTTGGGCACTCTATGAGCGTCATCCTGGCCTCGCTGAGTCTATCCATCAGGCCAGTGTTACGCCGTCATCGGGTATACGTTCTTTTGCTGAATCGGTCGAAAAGCTGCAACGCAAAGGCTTCTCCCTCGATGAAGCAGTGCTGGCCGTTGATATCTTAGTTGACATGGTGGGGGAGTGCTTTTTGGGATGGTGGTCAACCACTAAACCAGAAGCCGATGGTCGGACACGTAAAGAGCGAATTATCGCAATTTGGGAAGATGAAGCCACCAAGCTCCCTGATAAAGCTGAGCAGATAAATGCGATGGTAGACATTATGAAGGTGGGCGCTCGCAAATGGTGGGAGCGAAAACGTGACTTAGTGTTAGCGGGTATTGCCGTTACCCATGCCCAAAAGGCAGGGGGATCTGATAAGGCTCAAACATAGCGCGTCGATATGAAAACCTCATAGCGGCTGCAGATTAGTACAAGATTTATTGCGTATAGGAAGTATCAGTTTGTGAAGGTGGTTTATGCACTGACGTGCTTTTTTGTGCTTTGTTTTGCCTCATTGCTGCTAGGCGCAAAGTATGCCTCTGTGGCGCAGATGCTGACGTTATCGGATGATGTTTGGTTGGTGTTATCTGCTAGTCGTCTGCCGCGGCTCTTTGCCTTGATTTGCTCAGGTGTCGGGCTCGCAGTCTGTGGCGTGATATTACAGCAGATTGTGCAAAACAAGTTTGTTGAACCTGCTACTTGTGGCGGGCTTGATGCCGCCAAACTAGGCATATTAATTTCAATCATTCATGCCCCGAGTATGGGGGTTACCGCCAGAATGTTGGGGGCTTTGGTTTTTTGCCTGCTTGCGAGCTTAGCCTTTATTCTGATTATTCGTGGTATTCGGTATAAGAGTCCGGTGCTCATTCCAATTATTGGGATTATGTTTGGCAGTGTACTCAGTGCGATAGCGGAACTTTATGCTTATCAAAACAATATGATGCAGAGTATGCAGGGATGGATGCTGGGTGATTTTTCAAAAATCGTGCAGGGCAACTACGAAATCATCTATCTGATCCTTCCCGTGGTCATACTGACCTACCTTTATGCACAGCGCTTTACCATAGTGGGAATGGGCGAAGGCTTGGCTACCACACTAGGCCTGAGTTATTTCAACCTAGTTATCTTAGGGTTAGTGCTGGTTTCCCTGACTATAGCGACCACAGTTATCACAGTCGGGAGCATTCCATTTATTGGTTTGATTATTCCTAATCTTGTCGCTATGCGTTACGGCGATAATTTAAAACGTACCTTGCCTATTATCGCCTTTGCTGGCGCAACGCTTCTGATTATCTGTGACTTGCTTGGTCGGATTATTTTGTATCCCTTTGAAATTCCTATAGGTCTAACGGCAAGCTGTTTAGGTGGACTCATATTTTTAGTTATCGTTTGGAAAATCAAATGAAAGACAGTGCATGGCGTTTTTTGAGCTGGGGGCTGCCTATTATGTTGGCAGTCACATTTTTATTGATGGGCTCAGGCTTTGATTTTGACTATGTCATACCGAATAGATTGGTGCGTTTAGCTACAATTTGCCTTGGTGGTGTCTGTATTGCGTTTTCTTCGATACTGTTTCAGACCTTAGCCGGAAATCGCATTTTAACGCCATCTATCATGGGGTATGAAGGGGTTTACTTGATTTTGCAGGCACTGTTGATCCTTATCTTAGGGACGGGCAGCAGTATTCTGATCACCGCTAACAGCAATTTTTCTGTCTCAGTCGTGGTGATGTTGCTTTACTCAATGGCGATTCACCGCTGGCTATTTAGTGGGGATCGACATGATGTGTTCTTCCTACTGCTTGTGGGCTTAGTGCTCACTGTGGTGTTAGGCAGTTTTACTCAGTTAATCCAATATTCTATCAGTCCCGGTGAGTTTTCTATTTTCCAGAGCTACAGCTTAGCGTCGTTCAACCGCGCTCAACCAGAGCAATTGCTTATCTCTCTAGTACTTGTTAGTGCCGTGTGTATTGCCGCTTGGAGAGTGCGTGCTGTACTTGATGTATTACTGATGGGGCGGGAGCAAGCTATCTCTCTTGGTATTGATTATCAAAAAGTGGTGCGCCTGCTATTGGGTCTTATCGCGGTATTGGTCGCAATATCAACCAGTTTAGTGGGGCCGACTGCTTTTATGGGGATATTTGTCGCGAATATGGCCTATGCACTGGCAAGGCATCCGTCGCACTCATTTACCTTGATAACAGGATGCGCTGTTGCTATCTCGGTTTTTCTGATCGCGCAAATGCTTGTTGAGCATCTGTTTAATTATCAAACCAGTGTTGGGCTGTTAATTAATCTATTTTGTGGCGCCTATTTCTTTGTCTTAATTCTTAAACCTCGGAGCGCAGTGTGATAACCGTCAATAACTTATATCAGTCTTATAGCGCGAAACCTGTGCTAAAAAATGTCACGGCACAATTTCCCGAACATCAGATGACTTCTCTCATCGGCCCTAACGGTGCCGGCAAAAGTACCTTACTGATGTCGATTGGTCGGTTACTGAATATCCAGCAGGGCGAGGTATTACTCAAAGGTACTGCTATCCACAATATTCCCTTGAAGGATTATGCCAAGCAAGTGGCAACCATGCGTCAGTTTAACAGCCTCAATTTACGCCTGACGGTCAGGGAGTTAGTGGCATTTGGTCGTTTTCCCTATAGCCAAGGGGCACTCACAAAGGAAGATCATCGCGCCATTGATGAAGCGCTGTCGTTTTTAGCTTTACAGTCATTAGCCAATGTATTTATTGATGAACTTAGCGGCGGACAACGCCAAATGGCTTTTCTGGCAATGGCGATTGCGCAGCAAACGGATTATTTATTGTTAGATGAACCGCTCAACAATCTGGATATGAAACATGCCGTTAGCATAATGCGGGCACTTCGCCATCTGTGTGACGATTACAAACGAACGGTAGTGTTAGTGGTTCACGATATCAATTTTGCGGCGAACTACTCCGACTATATTGTCGGTATGAAGCAAGGCGTTGTGCACTGCGCTGGACCCGTTGAAGAGGTCGTCACAGCACAAAGGTTAAAAGCACTGTACGAACTGGATCTTGAGGTGCTGAAAACGAGTCAAGGAACAGTATGTAACTATTTCAACTTCAACTTACAAGGAGAATACAAGTGACGTCGAAATGTAGAAGTGGGACTAAAGTGATAGCGATTCTGTTATTTAGCTCGGCTTTTTTGCTGGCCTGCGACAATAAAACTGAATCAGTACAACTTGCATCATTGGATACGAGTGCTTCAACGGCTGAGTTGGATTTTGCCCCGATAGAGGTAGAGCATAAGCTGGGCACTACTGTTATTACAAAACGGCCAGTACGTGTTGCGGCCCTAGATATGAATGAAGTCGACTATCTCGAACAGTTGGGTATTCCCATTGTCGGTATGCCAAAGGATTTTGTTCCTTACTACCTGAAAGACTACAGCAACAATAGTGATATTGTTGATTTAGGTGCTATCGTTCAACCCAATATGGAACGTATTTATGCACTTAAACCCGATTTGGTGCTGATGTCATCCGTTCAAGCTAGTCATTATCAAGCGCTTTCCAATTTGGCTCCGACCATTCATTTGGATATTGATTACCAAGACAGCAACAGCGATTACTTTGATATAGTCAAACAGCACTTGTTGGTGCTGGGTAAATTATTCGATAAGCAAACCTTGGCAAAACATAAAGTGGATGAACTGGAAAGTAAGATCCAAGCCGCCAGAATGGTGATTAAGGACAGGCCAGAAAAAGCCTTGGTGGTGCTACATAATAATGGCGCTTTTCGATTTTTAGGTATTCGTTCTCGGTATGGGTTCATTTACAGTGCGCTAGGGGTTAAACCCGCTAGCTTGTCAGAGCAGATGGGATTACACGGTCAACCTGTATCAAGCGAGTTTATTCTTGAAAACAATCCCGACATCATTTACGTGGTTGACAGAACCGCAGTGATGGAGCGAAGCCCTGTATTGGATAAACAATCTATCGATAACCCTCTCTTGCGTGAAACTAACGCTTGGAAGACGGGGAATGTTATTTTTGTGGATCCCGAGGCTTGGTATATCACAGGTGCGGGCATAACATCCCTTAATATCATGATTGATGATGTGTTAAAGGGTTATGTAAAGTAGCTGGCTGCAAATAGTCTATGGACGGCATAGCTAATGACTCATGAGATAAGTTACCTCTTGTAACATTTAAGCCCTACGGCTTAGGTAAATCGGTTTGCAACTTTAGTAGTGCTTAACATACAATCGCCTGCCAAATTATCTGAGGAAGTAGGGTTTGAATAGTGTGATACAAACAAGACGCACCCTAGCGATATGGCTTGCTGCCATATTGGTGCTATTGTCTGTTGCCATTGCTGTTCACAGTGTTTCCCATGCTAGTGAAGACTCTAAGGCCAATTGTTCGCTGTGCTTACATCAGCACCAGTTGCAACATGCGCTAACCAGTACACCCTTTCATTTCCAACTCGCTCAACAGGGTTATATTTCGGTTGAGTTTCAGGCAGTTTCCTTTAAGCGACCTTTTAGTCGTTTCTTCAATAGTCGTGCTCCGCCCATAACAGCATAAGTTACTGTTTATTCAATTTATCTTAATTAACTTTGAGCGCCTTGGCTTAGCTAAGGCGCCGATGCTGTTTATTTTCGGAGTGAAAATGACTTCTTTTTATGTCCCTAAGCGCACTGCGCTGTTGCTGGGCGCCTTGTTTGTGCTCAATCCTATTTCAATGTTGTTGGCCGCAGAAAGCAGTCAATCGAGTTCACAAGCTATTGATACTGTGAGTGACGCAGTGCTTGACACTGACATTGAACGTTTAAGTATCCACTATCGCCAAGCCTATCGTGGCAATGTGTCCTCAACTGAACTTCCCCAAGCGATCAGTGTGTTAGACGAGCAATTGATAAAAGATGCGGGACTGACGCGGTTTCAAGATGTACTGGACTATTCCGCGAGTGTGGCGCGGCAAAATAATGGCGGCGGCTTATGGGATAGTTTTTCCCTACGCGGCTTTCCGGGCAACGAAAACATGCCATCGGGGTATTTAATTAATGGATTTAATGGTGGCCGAGGTTTTAGTGGTCATAGAGATTTATCAAACGTTGCCTATGTCGAGATTTTAAAAGGCCCAGGTTCGGCACTTTATGGCCGCTCGGAGCCCGGTGGCACAGTTAATATCGTCACTAAGAAACCCCAATATGAAACCAGTGGATATTTAAAAGCATCGGCTGGGAGTTTCGACCAATATCGGTTAGAAGGTGATGTGACCTCAGGTTTAACCGATAACTTGGCATTTCGGATTAATGGCGCTTGGCAGGAACACGATAGTTTTCGTGATTATGTGTTTAGCGATAAAAAAATCGTTACGCCGTCTGTGCGTTGGCAGATTTCCGAAAAGGCTTCTTTGCTATATGAAATGGAATACCTCAAGCAGGAACAGCTATTCGATCGCGGCATTATTGTGCTCAATAACGATATTAATACCGTACCACGCTCGCGTTATTTAGGTGAGCCTAATGATGGCGCAACGGAGGTGAATGCCACAGGGCATCAGCTGACCTATGACTATGAATTAAATGATGATTGGTCATTAACTGCTGGCTATAACTATCGAGACTCTAGCTTGAAGGGGTATTCGTCTGATGCAGAGTTAGCAAAGGGGCGGCAATTGCTATTTGATGATGGTCGCACGCTGACTAGGCAGCACAGATATCGTGACTACGCCTCTGAGGACAATTCACTGCGTCTAGAGTTAAGTGGTCATGTGGATACGGGTTTTATTCGTCATAATTTGCTGCTCGGTGCCGATGCCTATCACTACAATTTGAAGACGGGGCTATATCGTTATCGGGGCAAAAAAGGTGAATATGCCATCGATATCTATGCCCCTCAATACGGTGGGCCTCAGCCAGAGGTGAGTTTGTTGTATGAGAATAACGAGACTCAAAAGGCGTGGGGGACCTATCTGCAAGATCAAATGGATTTAACTGAAAAGTGGAAGTTGCACCTTGGGTTAAGGTTCGATAGTTATCAGCAAGATATCAGTGAAGTCGCGAAAGATACTCTGTCAGAGCAAACCGATAGTCGAGTCAGCCCCAAGGTGGGCCTGGTGTATTTATGGTCCGATGCCTTAAGTTTCTATAGCTCTTATTCTGAAGGCTTTTTACCGCTTTCTGGAACTGACTTTGCGGGTAAGCCCTTCGAAGCGGAAGAGAGTCAGTCGGTTGAACTGGGGATGAAGTTTAATGGTACTTGGTTAAACAATCTTCCTATAAACGGTAGTTTAGCCGTGTTCGATGCTCAAAAGAGCAATATCTTGACCTCAGATCCTATCAATGTTGGTTTTTCTGCCACCTTAGGTAAAGCTAAAAGTAGCGGGGTTGAACTCGATTTAGCCGCCGAACTGACGGAGGATTTACAAGCAAAATTATCCTATGCCTATCTTAATACCCGTACCGCCAATGACAGCTTGAATCCTGATTGGGGCGTGCTCATTCCTGCAGGCAGTCCACTGGTGAATGTGCCAAAGCATACCGCGAGTGTGATTCTGAAACAGGATTTGAATAGGCTTTCTATTGATGGTCATCTAGGGCTTAGCTGGCGTTATGTGGATTCGCGTCTCGGTGATTCTGCCGATCCGAGTTTTCAATTGCCTTCTTATCAGTTAGTTGGGTTGTTTATGAACACCCACTTAAACGACAACTTAAGCCTTGGAGTGAATCTGGATAACTTACTGGATGAACATTACATCGCGAGTAGCTATTCCGCTCTTTGGGCCGTGCCGGGTGAGCCACGTAGCATTAAAGTGAGTGTCAGCTATGAATTCTAATATCAGTGCTAACCCAGCGTTATCTTCAGGTTTTGCTGAGCAAGAACTGGGTCGTTCTATTGGCCGCACCCGGATTAATAGTATCGATATGATGCGCGGCATGGTGATGCTTATCATGTTACTCGACCATGTGCGGGAGCGGTTTTTCTTTCACATGCAGGTGAGCGATCCTATGGATTTGAGTTCGACCTCTTGGGGGCTTTTTGTGAGTCGCTTTGCCGCCCATTTTTGTGCGCCGGTCTTTGTGTTCTTAACCGGGGTTTCTGCATGGCTTTATGCCAATCGTAGCCATGGCGAGCCACGTTCAGCACGTATGTTTTTGATTAAACGTGGGCTGTTTTTAATCGCGCTGGAAATTTTTGTGATTAACTTCTCTAACCTCTCTTGGATGGTCAGCTATTACACCCTTTGGTTGCAGGTGATTTGGGTGATTGGTCTGAGTATGTTAGCGCTCGCTGCGCTGATAAACCTGCCTAGACCTTGGATGGCCCTTTTAGGATTTGCGATTGTTTTTGGCCATAATCTGTTGACGCCAATTGGTTTTCAGCCCAATGAGTGGGTTTACGGTCTGTGGACCATATTGCACGACCGCGGTTATCTCGTCAGCGAAGGTGCGCTTAGGGTTAAGGTGAGTTATCCCGTGCTGCCTTGGATTGGGGTGATCTTACTGGGTTATGTTGCAGGGCCACTTTTTAGTAATAAGCCGAACGGAAGCCATCTTGATGCATCGGCTCGCCAGCAAAAGCTGTTGTTTTTAGGGATCAGCTGTTGGGTACTTTTTGCGGTGCTACGTGGGTTTAACCTTTATGGCGAAACCCTGCCTTGGCAGTCGGGGGCACATTTGGGTGAAACCTTGATGTCGGTATTTAACTTAACGAAATACCCGCCATCACTAAGCTTTTTACTGGTGACCTTAGGCGGCATGTTTTTTTGCTTAGTGGCCTTTGAGCGGTATTTTGCATCAAGTGGGAAAGTGGATGGGGGATTAGCGCGAGTGGGCCATGGGTTGTCTGTGTTTGGCTCAGTCCCTATGTTCTTCTATATCTTACATTTGTACGTGCTGTTACTGCTTTATACTTTAGCGAAATTCATCTTTGGCGTAAACCATGGTGAGTACTTTGGCGTGAGCAATATAGGATGGGTTTGGTTTATCGCGGGCGTGTTAGCCATCGCATTGTATTATCCCGTTAAGCGATTTAGCGAATATAAAAAGCACAGCACTCAGGCTTGGATTAAGTACCTCTAATCTATTCTGTTTGATCAAGCTTTAAAGGCAAAAGTCGCCAAGTGTTTACTTGGCGACTTTTTTGCTTTGGTCAGAGAAATAATCTATTTAGCGATTATTCTGCGAGTAAGCTGCGTAGCATCCAGGCATTTTTTTCATGCAGTTGGATGCGCTGGGTGAGCAAGTCCGCAGTCGCTTCATCATTCGCTTGATTCACCAGCGGATACAAGGCTCTGGCATTGCGGATTACTAGCTCCTGATCGCTTAATAGTTCGCGGATCATGGTTTCGGCTTGAGTGACACCTTGATCTTCTTTTATCTCGGTCAGTGCGGCATAGGCTGAATATGAGCCGAGTGCTCTGGCGCCTAATGCACGTACACGCTCTGCGATAAGGTCGACTGCAAGGGCAAGTTCGGTATACTGCTGTTCAAATAGCAAGTGTAAGCTAGTGAACATTGGGCCAGTAACGTTCCAGTGAAAGCTATGGGTCTTAAGGTAAAGACTGTAGCTGTCAGCCAATAGTTGGTTTAGCCCTGCGGCGATTTCTTCTCTGTGAGCTTGATTGATACCTATGTTAATCATGGCGTTTTCCTTCTATTGTCTTACTGAGTGTGTTTAGTCTAATCTTCTGATATTAAATGTAAAATGAGTAAATTAGATTTTGTAAATCTATAAATTCGATTGAACTTCCGAGTGTTAAATCTCGTAAGCGATAAAGCCAGATATCATCTCCTTTCGCCGTGCTGCAGTAACAATGCCATGGCAGAACTGCTATCCTAGCGGCATATTGTGAGTCGATACTTTAATTGAATAAAACTGACCTTAATGAATAAATCAGCCTATTTAACCGCCATGAATGTGACAACTTGGCGAGTGCGCGACACTAAGGTGAAACCTTATTTAGTGATTTGGGATGAAAACGGTGAGTTACCAGAAGCAGAGCCGCTTATTGACGCTGTGCTAACGCTTATCGACATAAAGCGGGACGAATGTGATTTTGACTGTGAGCCCCATACGGGTAAACAGATCGTTTGGGATCTGCGACGTCACAAAGTTAGGCCACGTACCGCATGGTTAGTGTCTGAGCCGTTGGCCGATTTATTGGTGGGTTGGCAGGCTAAAAGCGCGCTCTGGCAGCAGATTTACCAATGGCGCGACCAAGTTAGCGGCCAAGCGCCAAGCAAGTCTTAAGCTCTACTCGTAAATACATTAATAACCAATACTTTGGAATACCGGCGTTGAACATCCCACCAGTAGATAGTCTATTCACAACACCATTCGCAGCACAATTGACAGCAGGTTTGCCTGTTGAGCTTGTGGCTCTCACGCTTGAAGATGTTCCCCAAATGGCGCAGCTTGAATCCTTGGCCCATAGCCATCCCATGAGCGAGGGGAATCTTGCCGATTGTTTTGGTCACTTGTACCGTGTCCTAGGTTTAAAGCTGAGTGCTCACTTAGATGTAGGTGCAAATACTGAGGCAAATATTGACGTCGTTTCGGATTCAGATACTTATCACGTCGAAGGACTCTTAGGGTTTGCGATAGTGCAGCAAATTATCGATGAAGTGACTTTATTGGATATTTGCCTATTACCGAGTCAGCAGGGCAAAGGTTACGGTAAGTTATTACTCAAGGCTGTGATGGCATCGGCCAAGGTATCGGGCGCTGTGGTGCTTATGTTAGAAGTGCGAGAGTCCAATCTTGCCGCCCGTGCTTTATATCAACAGGCTGGCTTTATTGAATCGGGACGTCGTAAAGGTTACTACCCGATAGAGGGCGGTAAAGAAGATGCTATCTTGATGGATTTAGCGATAACCCAAGAATGAGTCGAGCATTAGCATTCATGTCGTAAAACGACAGCTATACGAACCACTCTTCATAAACAACTGTCATAAAAACAGCCAATAAAAAACAGCGCCTAAGCGCTGTTTTTCTATTTTAATAACCCTGAATTCTATATTACTTAAACTCAGCATCCCCTGAAGTTTGCATAAAGTTTTCCGCATCTAAGCAAGAGGGTTATTTCACTTCTTTACCTTGGGCTTGCAGGTCCGCATGGTAGCTTGAGCGCACTAATGGGCCACAGGCTGCATGGGTAAAACCTAACTCATCGGCTAAGGCTTTAAGCTCATCAAACTCTGCTGGTGGCACATAACGTTCAACCGGCAAATGGAACTTAGACGGCTGTAGGTATTGGCCTAAGGTCAGCATTTCAACTTTATGTTCACGCAGATCACGCAGTACTTGAGCGATCTCTTCGTTGGTTTCACCCAGTCCCATCATCAGGCCTGATTTAGTGGGCACATTTGGATGACGTTCTTTAAAGCGTTTTAGCAGATCGAGCGACCATTGGTAATTCGCACCTGGGCGCGCTTTACGATAATGCATGGGCGCCGTTTCTAAGTTGTGGTTAAACACATCAGGCGGCTCAGTCGATAAAATATCTAAGGCAGCATCGATACGACCACGGAAATCAGGCACTAAGGTTTCGATCTTGATGTCAGGATTTAGTTTGCGAATTTCGCGGATACAATCGGCAAAATGCTGGGCGCCACCATCACGTAAATCGTCACGATCTACAGAGGTAATCACCACATATTTTAGCTTCATATCGCGAATAGTTTGCGCCAATTTAACTGGCTCTTCAGCATCAGGCTTAAGCGGACGACCATGGGCCACGTCGCAGAATGGGCAACGACGAGTACAAATCGCACCCAAAATCATAAAGGTTGCAGTGCCGTGGTTGAAGCATTCAGCGAGGTTAGGGCAAGAGGCTTCTTCACAGACCGAGTGCAGGCCATTTTTACGCAGCGCTTGCTTGATGTCTAAAATGCGTTGATTCGATGCCGGCAGTTTAACCCGTAACCAATCGGGTTTACGCAACATAGTGTCGCGCTCTGATGGGACGATTTTGACCGGAATACGAGACACTTTATCGGCATCTCTTAGTTTTACTCCGGGTTGTAAACGTTCAGGCCTATTCATGACGCTGCTAATCCTTGATGATGAACTAGGTGTTGATAGCCCAGTAATTGGCTAAAAGTAATAGTAAGTTGCTCGCCCGCTTCAATCACGGTTTGTGGTCCGCCAAGTGCTTTGCATTGCACCATTTCAAGACCGGCATAACCACAAGGGTTGATGCGGCGAAATGGTGCTAAATCCATATCGACATTAAGGGCTAATCCATGGAATGAACAGCCTTTACGGATGCGTAATCCGAGGGAGGCAATTTTACGTTCATCCACATATACGCCAGGCGCATCGGCCTTGGCATAAGCGTTAATGTCGTACTTGGCGAGCATATCGACAATGCTTTGCTCTATATGAGTAACGAGTTGACGCACGCCGACTTTACTACGTTTTATGTCGAGAAGAGGATATACCACTAGTTGTCCAGGGCCGTGGTAAGTGACTTGGCCACCACGGTCCACTTGGATCACAGGAATATCACCAGCATTCAAAATATGCTCGCTTTTACCTGCTTGGCCTTGGGTAAACACGGGTGGGTGTTCTACTATCCACAGCTCATCTGGGCTCTCATTATTACGCGTGTCAGTGTAGTGCTGCATAGCATGCCACACTGATTCGTAATCTTGTTTTCCAAGATGCCGAATGTGCAAAGTCGTGTCTTGCAAGGGCAACCTCTCCCCTTAGAATTGAGTGGCGCTATTATACGCCTCTTGACCATAAATGTAAGACAGATCACATTTCATGGCCTTGAGGAATATTTATAGTACGCGGCGTACGCCTTCGATGGCGGCAAGTTCAGTGTACAAAATTTCGATATGGTCTTTGCTGGTCACTGTCACGCGGATAGTAATGGAGTGATAGCTACCTTTGCTCGACGTTTTTGTCGAAGGTGAATAATCACCCGGTGCATGTTTTTGTACCACAGCCACGACTTTGTCAGTTAGCGTTTCGTGGGCTTCACCGACGACCTTAAAAGGAAATGCGCAAGGGAAATCCATCAGTTCATCAAATTTAGTGTCTAACATACTCAGTACTCTTAGCGGCTATATTGGGATATATATGGTGGCGATTATACCCGATTCAAGGGCGATGCACTCCCCAAAAAAATAAAGCCACCCTAAGGTGGCTTTATTTATGGGACTTAGCTTAGCTAAACCATCCAGAAAACATCTGCTTAAAGTAATCGACTAATTTACTAAACCAGCTACCTTCGTTGACTTCTTGCAAGGTCACCAGTGGGAACTGGGCAATGTCTTTACCATCAAGTTGGAAGAATAGACGGCCTACAGTTTCACCTTTTTTCAACGGTGCATCTAATGGCTTAGTCAATTCGAAGTTTGCTTTCAAGTCTTTACCGCGGCCACGGCTGATTGTAATAGGTGTATCAGTTGCGACGCCTAAATCAACAGTGCTCTTGTCACCGTACCATATCTGTTGGGTTGTGAAGCTATCACCCGCTTTGTAAGGCGTGACAGTTTCAAAGAAACGGAAGCCATAGGTCAGTAACTTTTTACTTTCAGCTTTACGGGCTGATTCACTTTGAGTACCCAGAACCACAGAAATCAAACGCATGCCATCTTTGGTTGCAGATGCCACTAAGTTATAACCTGCACCAGAGGTGTGGCCTGTCTTGATACCGTCCACGCTCATGCTGTTATCCCACAACAAACCATTACGGTTATATTGTTTGATACCGTTGAAGGTATAAAATTTTTCGCTATAGATGCGGTATTCTTCTGGAACGTCGCGGATTAAGGCTGCACCTAACAATGCCATATCATAGGCGGTTGTTTTGTGGTTTTCTGAGTCTAAGCCATGGGAGTTTTCGAAGTAGCTATCACGCATACCCAGCTGTTTTGTCCATGAGTTCATCATGTCAACGAAGGCGCCTTCGGTGCCAGCGATATGCTCTGCCATAGCCACACATGCATCGTTACCCGATTGGATGATGATACCGCGGTTTAAATCCCCGACTTTAACGGTAGTTCCGACTTCAATGAACATCTTCGAGGAGTCAGAGAAGTTTTTAGACCAGGCATTTTTACTGATAGTCACATCATCATCGACCGAGACATTGCCCGCTTTGATTTCTTGACCTATGACATAGCTGGTCATCATTTTAGTTAGGCTGGCTGGGTTAAGGCTTTCATAAGCGTTACTCTCAGCGATAATCTGGCCCGAATTATAATCCATCAAGACGAAAGCCTTGGCGGCCACTGCTGGTGCATCAGGTGTAATAATAGGCTGCGCAGCATAAACGGGGAGAGACACACTGGAAATTAGCAGCAATGTTTTAATGGGACTTTTTACAAAATTCATCATTAACTTGGCACGTCTTTTGGTTGTATTAAATGGAAAGGATTCGAGAAGATCTCCAACAGTGTACCACTTTCTGACTGTGGGTTTTAGTGAAGGTTCCTTCATCTCTATTTTTAAATCAATTCTGGTCCGAGCAAACAGTCATTACTCATGGACTATATAGCCCTCAGGAAAGCCATTTTGCTGGACGTTATTGAGCAGTTTGTCTGCTAACTCAGGTTGGCCTATGGGGCCGAGCTGTAGTCTAAACATATTGTTTGCGGCTTGTACACGGGTCTTTACCTGATATTTTCGCTCCAGATTTTTCGCCATGGTATTGAGTTTGGCTTTATCTTTCGATGCAACTAACTGAATGTAATGATTACCTGTATCTTGCGCGCTGGCAATAGCCGAATTAGTGGCCGCGATACTGCCGACATACACCACATCGAGTTTGATCCGCGCGGTTCCTTTGCCGAGCATGCCGAGTTTATAGGCGGCGGCGTAGGAGACGTCGAGAATACGGTCTGAGTGGAATGGCCCGCGATCGTTGATACGAATGATCACTTGCTTATTGTTATCTAAGTTAGTGATCCGAGCATAACTTGGCAGTGGCAGCGTTTTATGAGCACCTGACATGGAATACATGTCATAGGGTTCGCCATTGGATGTCTCATAGCCATGAAATTTTTCA
Organism: Shewanella sp. SM55; assembly: GCF_025654025.1. Taxonomy (NCBI): domain Bacteria; kingdom Pseudomonadati; phylum Pseudomonadota; class Gammaproteobacteria; order Alteromonadales; family Shewanellaceae; genus Shewanella; species Shewanella sp. SM55. Next base: position 80,215 of record NZ_JAKKRS010000009.1, read on the forward strand.
CCGTACCATGAGGCACGGCCCGTTTCACTAAAACCTTGGCCTGTGTTCATCACAGTGTAAGACTCGCCGTAAACCGTATAGGGCTTGTTACCGCGGCGACTATAAGGTTCGTACTTAGGCGTAGCATTTGGCACATGGTCCACATTGGGTGGATTGAGTGGCAGCTTGTCATTCTTTAGCGAATAGCGCCCCTTGTTGGGGTCCATATTTTTTTTGTTTGTGCTGGAGCTAGCTTGGTTTGGGCTCGAAGAACACGCAACAAGTGTGAAGCACGCAACCAAAGCGACAAGCTGTAAAAGATTATTTTTTAGCGGCATGCTGTTCCTTTAATTGTTGGCTAAATTGATAAACGGCCATTGAATACAAAGGACTGCGATTATAGCGAGTGATTACATAAAAATTGTTTAAACCAAGCCAATAATCATCGTGATCGGCTTGTTCCAGTTTAATGAGTAAGGCTTTTTGCGAGACATCCAAGTCCCTCGCATCAGCCAAGGACAAGGTTGGCGTTAGAATATTGGCGACTTTATAATTGAGCTTTTCGCCTGCCCATACTTTCGCTTTTGGCGCTGTTTGGCTGCTATTGACCAGCGGTAAAGCAACAGGAGCATTGGCTTGCCAACCGTGTTCATGGAAATAATTGGCAACACTGCCAATCGCATCCTCTGGGCTTTGCAATAAATCGCGGTTACCACTGTTATCGAAATCGACGGCGTAATGGCGGTAACTTGAGGGAATAAACTGCCCATAACCCATGGCACCCGCATAGGAGCCTTTGAGGGTATTGATATCTAAGTGCTCTTCTTTGACTAATTTCATCAACTCACCAAATTCCTTGCGGAAAAAGGTGGCGCGAGGCGGATAGTGAAAACCTAAGGTATAGAGGGAATCAATTACAGGGTAATTACCAGTGAACTGCCCGTAGAAGGTTTCAATCCCAATAATGGCGACAATAATCTGTGGGTCGACTTGGTACTTAGCCGCCGCTTTAGAAATGGTTTTCTCGTGTTTTTTCCAAAAAGCGAGCCCAGCATCAAGACGTTTTTCTGTTAAAAAAATCGGGTAATACACATGCCAAGGTTTTGCTTCCCATGGACGGGTCATCGCATCGATAACCCCTTGGTTGTATTTTGCTTTGTCGAGAAAAGCGAGCACTTCTGTCCGAGTAAAACCTTGTTTTACTTGAGCTTGGATAAACTCTTCTTTGAGTTCAGCGGGAGTGGCGGGTGCGACTTCAGCGGCCGGAGCCACTGGTATGCTTGAAGCGGGTGCCTGCGCGGGTGTCGGTTCATTTGCCGTAGTGCATGCGACTAAGCATGAACTTAAACACAGTAAACCGAGTGGAGCCAAATAAGCTCGGAGAGTAGGCATAAAAAAGTCCCTAAAATTATCTATCTACGAAACGTCTATGGGTATGAATGCTCATAAGAATGCCAAACCCTGTCATCAATGTCAGCATGGAGGTTCCACCATAACTGACAAGGGGCAGTGGTACACCTACCACGGGCAGGATACCTGAAACCATGCCAATATTCACAAAAACATAAACGAAAAACGTCAGCGTGATACTGCCAGCCAGTAGACGAGCGAAACTGGTTTGTGCGCGGGAGGCGATGACTAACCCACGGCCTATGATGTAAAGGTACATAATTAACAGTAAGATACTGCCAATTAAGCCAAATTCTTCACCGATCACCGCAAAGATAAAATCGGTATGGCGCTCGGGAATAAACTCAAGCTGTGATTGAGTGCCTTCGAGCCAACCTTTGCCCCAAAGCCCACCTGAGCCGATGGCGATTTTCGACTGGATAATGTGATAACCCGCGCCGAGGGGATCTTGCTCTGGATCGAGCAAGGTTAATACCCGCGTTCTTTGGTAATCGTGCATCAAGAAATACCAAAGGATAGGCAGGAAGGCGAGTACTGCTGCGATAAAGCTGCCAACAATAATCCAGCTCATGCCCGATAAAAACAGCACGAAAATCCCCGATGCAGCCACCAAAATTGAGGTGCCTAAGTCGGGTTGTTTAGCGATCAATAGGGTTGGTACGAGTAAAATCACTCCTGCGCCAGCGAGGTAACGTTTCTTGGGGGGAAGAGGGAACTTACTGATATACCAAGCCATTGTGATGGGGAAGGCGAGTTTAATAAGCTCTGAGGGTTGGAACTCCATAAAGCCTAAGTTCAACCAGCGCTGCGCGCCTTTATTTATTTCACCGAAAAAGTGTACCCCAAGCAGCAAGACAACCCCCGCAAGATAAATGGGTAATGCCCAACGTTTAAGCGCTTCAGGATTGATTTGTGCCATGGTAAACATGATGCCTAGCGACAACACCATACGGAATAGTTGTCGTTCCATCATCTCTAAATCTGCACCGCTGGCAGAATAGATGACAAACAGGCCAAAGCCCATCACAGCTAATAGTCCGAGCAATAATGGCAAGTCTATGTGCAAGCGTTGCCAGATGTTTTGATATTGGCTATGGGTACTCATGGTATGGGTTTCCAAGTATCTCTAAGCATATATTCATCGAGCATAGCTCGAGCGACTGGGCCAGCATTTGCGCCGCCCCAACCTGCGTTTTCCATCACGACGGCGAGGACGATTTTAGGATCCTCGAAGGGCGCATAGGCCACAACTAAGGCATTATCGCGGAAATGTTCGGCAATTTTACTGGCATCGTATTTCGTATTTTCCGCCACGCCGATGACCTGTGCAGTACCGGTTTTCATTGCGGCAGTGTAAGTGGCATCGGTAAAGCGTGACTTATTTGCGGTTTGTCGCATAGCTTCGTTGATGATGTTCCAGTTACGGGGATTTTTAAGTTCAATTGGTGGTAACTCATTAATCGGTGAGTCAATTTTGGCGGTATTGTCTTTAATGGATCTCAGCAGATGTGGCGGGAGACGGCGGCCTTTGTTGGCCATAATCCCAACGGCATTAGCGAGTTGTAATGGCGTTGCCGTCCAATAACCTTGGCCAATACCGACGGAAATGGTGTCGCCTATATACCAAGCTTGATTGTACTTTAAGCGTTTCCATTCTTTGGATGGCATATTGCCAGCCGATTCTTCAAAGATATCAATCCCTGTATTTTGGCCAAAGCCAAATTGTTCCATAAAGCGGGCGATATGATCGACACCGACCTTATAGGCTAACTCATAGAAAAAGGTATCGCAGGATTCTACAATCGCGCTATAAACGTTGACCCAGCCATGCCCCCAGCGTTTCCAGTCGCGGTATTTACGTTCAACACCAGGTATTTGCCAAAAACCGGGATCCCACACTCGGGTACTCTCGCTAATGGCTTTCTCATCAAGGCCTAACAGTGCGAGGTGAGGTTTGATGGTAGACGCAGGTGCATATTGACCTTGAGTCGCGCGGTTGATCAAGGGGCGGGATTTATCATTGAGTAACGCACTGTAATCTTTACTATTAATGCCTTGTACAAACTGGTTTGGATCATAGCTTGGGCTCGATACCATAGCTAATACTCCACCGTCACGGGGATCGATGGCAACAATAGAACCACGCAGACCTGTGAGTAGTTCCACCGCTTTTTGTTGCAGCTTGAGATCTAAGGTGAGGTAAATATCTTGCCCCGGCTCTGGCGGAACAATTTTTAAGGTGCGAATGGCGCGGCCGCGGTTGTTCACTTCTTCTTCTAAGTGTCCGGGTTTACCATGCAGCAAAGATTCATAAAATTTTTCAATGCCTTGCTTACCAATGTCTTTGGTTGCCGCATAGTTTTTCCACAGATCGCTGCGTTCAAGTTGGGCGCGATCTCGGGTGTTAATTTTACCTACATAGCCCAGCACATGGGTGATTTGCGCGCCGTAGGGATAGTTACGTTTAAGACCCGCTTCGACCGAAATCCCCGGAAATCTGTGTTGGTTAACACTGAAAATGGCCACTTGCTCTTCGGTGAGCTGGTTTTTCAGTGTTAACGGTTTGAAACGGCGATGAAATTTCAGGGCGTCAGTAAAGGTTTCGCGCTCGTCATCGCTGATCTCAATTAACTTGCCGAGTTCATCTAAGGTCTCTGACATGTTACTGATTTTTTCGGGCACGAGATCGAGGGAATAAAAGGGTAAATTTTCAGCTAAAAGTATGCCGTTGCGATCGTAAATGAGACCACGACTAGGGGCAATTGGAACAACACGGATGCGATTATCATTTGAGCGAGTTGCATAATCTTTATAGGATTCAACCTGTAAATGATAAAGGTTGGTGACTAATACGCAAAATAGAGCGAAAACGCAAAAAAAAGTGAAAAGCGCCCTGCGCTTAAAAAGAGACGCCTCGGCGGCGTGATCATGCATTGTTATCCGCTTTTTTGGCGACACTTATGCTATCTCCGGCTGATCCCATGACGGGTGGTTGACACTCGTTAACATCAAGATCCCGCTATTCTCTATGGTAGGGGTGATTCGTGTTCACGCTCCACGCGCGGTACAAACTTTCGGCAACCACCACCCGTACGAGTGGGTGAGGTAAGGTTAATGCCGAAAGACACCAACTTTGGTTTGCCGCTTCTTTGCAAGCTGGCGCTAATCCTTCAGGTCCACCAATCAGTAAACTGACGTCGCGACCATCGAGTTGCCATTTAGTCAGCGCGGTTGCTAGCTCGGGGGTCGTCCAGTTTTTGCCGGGGAGATCTAAGCTAACAATATGATTGCCTTTGGGAATGGCCGCCAACATTTGTTCGCCTTCTTTTTGAAGTATCCGGACAATGTCGGCATTTTTCCCCCGCTTTCCAGCGGGTATTTCGATAAGCTCCAGCGCCATATCACGGGGAAAACGGCGCTGGTATTCTTCGAAACCACGGGTAACCCAATCGGGCATCCGTGTTCCTACTGCGATGAGCTGTAACTTCATCAGTCTTGCTTTTCTGACCAGAGCTTTTCAAGCTGGTAGAAATCACGGGTTTGATCTTGCATAACGTGCAGGATCACATCGCCCATGTCCACAAGAACCCATTCGCTGCTTTCGCGGCCTTCAACACCTAAAGGTGGAATACCGGCTTTTTTCGCTTCAACCACAAGGTTTTCGGCGATAGCTTTAACGTGAGTCTTTGATGTACCTGAACATATGACCATGTAGTCAGTGATGTTAGATTGCTTGCTGACATCCAGAACAACAACGTCTCTGGCTTTCAAGTCGTCGATCTTGTCGACAACAAACTGTTTTAATTCCGCGCTCTGCACGCTGGCGTACCTCATTAATTTTAAATAGCGCGGTAGTATACCAGTGTTGCTGCTGGGAATACATTGTCATTGGCAGTTGAGTTGGCGATATCTGCTTACGGTTCGAGCTAAGGTAAGTAAAGTCGTTGATTTTGGATGTAATCTAGCGTGACGGGCATGAGTAAATCGGTGGGAATTTCGCCTTTTGCCAGTTGTTCGCGGATTTGAGTTGAGGAAATATCCTGTGGCGTAATTGTCACAGGGAAAATCTGCCTACAGTTTTTATGGACGCTGCTAGTACGACCTTCCACAGTCCCTTGGGGCGCTTGACTGCGGGCCGTCAATACCTGTTGCATAGGATGCTCTGCATCGAGCTGCCAACCCGGGCGCTGGCAGACAACGAGATGGGCAAAGTCGAATAGGCGTTGCCACTCATGCCAGCTTTTTAATTGGATGAAAGAGTCCATCCCCATGATAAAAAACAGCTCGTCTTCCGGATGTAAGGCTTTCAGTTGCTCAAGCGTGACAACTGTGTAGGAAGGCGTGTCACGTTTAGCTTCGATGTCGCACAGTGCAAATCCGTCGAGTTGCTGACAGACATCAGCTACCATTTTGAGGCGCTGTGTTGTGGTTAAGTTAGGCTGCTGTTTATGGGGCGGAATATGGTTCGGCATCAGTAGGATTTTATCCAAGGCTAATGCTTGCTTCACTTCAATCGCAGGACGGATATGACCATAGTGTATCGGGTCAAAGGTGCCGCCTAAAATACCAATACGCATATCAAGCCTTTGGTTAACCTATGATTAGTCTATGGCTATATGTGCCAGATGCCGATGGGCTCTAGGATCAAATAACAGACACAGGTGGCTCAGACCAGTCCAATCCTCTTTCCCCTGTTGCTTTAAGTTGAGCTCAAGTTTCGAGGCGAGGGCGAGCATATGTTCGAGTTGTTCAAGGCTGAGTCGTTGCAGCGCCGCTTGATACAGTGGTTTACGTTTATCCCAAATTCGATGTTTACCCCAGAGTGCACTTAGCGCAACGCCTTGGGCTTGCTCGCATTTCAAATTGAATAACAAACCGAGTTCTTTAAACAAGGCCCACAGCAGGATAGGTAAGGCAGTGCCTTCGCTATTGAGCTGGGCTAGCATGTGCTGCGCGCTATCCTGTTTATTATTCAGCAATGCATCCGTGAGTTGGAATACGGTGAAGCGCGACTGATCTTCAAAATAGTGGCCCAGTTCGTCGGCACTGACGGGTTTTGTTGGGCTCAGGAGTTGCAGCAACTGCATGGCTTGATCGGCAGCTAGTAAATTCCCTTCATACAGAGAATGCAGCATAGCACGGGCATCAGGCTGCAGATTGAGCTTAAAGTGCTTGATGCGGCCATCGAGCCAGCGCATAAACTGCTCGCCCTCTGGCGTAGCGCAGGGCAGATACATGCCATGGGCATCTAAGGTCTTAAACCATTTACTGTTGGTTTGCTCTGTGGCGAGCTTTGGCCCTTCGATAATCAACAGCATATCGGGATTGGGCGTCTGCAATAGGGCTTGCAGTGTGTTTGAGCCTTCGGCACCGGGCTTAGCTTGGGGAAGGGTTAGCTCAATCAAGCGTTTACTGGAAAACAGGCTCATGGCCTGCCATTCCTGAGTCAGATCGTTCCAATTAAAGCCCGTCTCTTGAATGAGTTGGACTTTTTCATCGAATCCATGACGTTTGGCGAATTGGCGGATCTGATCTTTGGTGGTTTCAATCAACCAAGGGTCATCCCCAAAAATCAGATAACAAGGAAATAACTGGTTAAGGTGGCGGGAGAGTTGATCTGGATAGACTCTCATTTAATGATAGCCCCGCATTAATTCACCTCAGTACTGGCCATTGCTTGCAGAATACGATCGGCAGCTTGGATACGCATTTCCTTTGTCAGCAATTCCATTTCACGGCTCTTTGCCAATGCGGTACGTGGATCGTCTAAGTAGTCGCGGCGAATTTCAACCTTGAAAGGCTGCGCTTCTTTGCCCGGCAGTGCCACAGCAAATTCGACTAAATAAATTAGCTCATACTCGGCGACGTTACCTGTGGGGTACAAAGATAATGTCGAGCGTTCAAGGGAGTCGGTGATTAGCCTTAATACTGGAACGTCATCGGCGGCGTCGACAACTTGGATATTGTTCAAGCGCAGGCGTTCACGCACCAAACGAGTGAGTTCACTGTATTCATCCACACTGCTCAAACTCAAATGATTGAGGGCATCAGGGATCTGATAACTGCGTTGAAGCTTAAAACCGCAACCAGCGCTGGTCATAATGATCAGTGCCATGATTGCGAAGCATATGCGTTTGATTTGCATAGATTTCGCGGTTTCCTATTCGTGGTATACCCTGCAGGCTTGAAGTTGCAGCTATGCTGCAACTTCATTGGCTTTGAGTATAGCGAGTTATTAGCAGCCGTTAATTGGCCACTATGCTGAGCAGTTTGCCCGGCACATAGATCACTTTACGTACTGTCAGGCCGTCTAGGTATTTGATCACGTGTTCATCACTCATGCCTAAGGCTTCTACTGATTCTTTATCAGCGTCGGCGGCTACTGTGATTTTTGCGCGAACTTTACCGTTAACTTGCACAACGATGAGCTTGCTGTCTTCAACTAGCGCAGCTTCATCAACGACTGGCCATTGGCTGTCTTCGATGTTGCTAGCATTGCCTAACTCGTTCCACAGGTTAAAGCTCACATGCGGAATGATAGGGTACAGCAAACGCACTATGGCGGATAAGGCTTCGCCGATAATGGCGTTGTCTTGGCCTGTGGTTTGTGGTGCTTTTTGCAGATGGTTCATCAGTTCCATCACGGCGGCAACCGCAGTGTTGAACATTTGACGGCGGCCGATATCGTCGGTTACTTTGGCGATCGTCTTGTGGACTTCACGGCGCAGCGCTTTTTGATCGGCAGTTAACTTGCTGACATCTAAGGCTTCGCTGTTATCTTGGTTCACATGCTCGTTTGCAAGCTTCCACAGACGTTTAATGAAGCGGTGTGCGCCTTCAACGCCAGATTCTTGCCATTCCAGAGTTAATTCTGGTGGTGAGGCGAACATCATAAATAGGCGAACGGTATCGGCGCCGTATTTTTCGACCATGACTTGAGGATCGATACCATTGTTTTTCGACTTAGACATCTTGCACATGCCGGTATAAACCAGCTCGTTGCCGTCTTTGTCGATAGCCTTAGTAATACGGCCCTTGTCGTCTTTTTCTGTGGTCGCTACATCTAAAGGCGAAACCCATACACGGGCGCCTTTTTCGTTGATGTAGTAGAAAGCATCAGCCAACACCATGCCTTGGGTCAGCAATTGTTTGGCTGGCTCGTTAGAGTTAACCAGACCTGCATCACGCAGCAACTTGTGGAAGAAGCGGAAATATAACAAATGCATACAAGCGTGTTCGATACCGCCAATGTATTGATCCACAGGTAGCCAGTAGTTGGCTTTAGCGGGATCTAACATTTCGTCTGCATGCGGGCTGCAGTAACGGGCGTAATACCAAGAGGATTCCATAAAGGTATCGAAGGTATCGGTTTCGCGCAGCGCATCTTGGCCATTAACTTGGGTTTTCGCCCATTCTTTATCGGCCTTGATTGGGCTTTGAATACCGTCCATCACGACATCTTCTGGCAGCAATACTGGCAGTTGATCTGCTGGCGTTGGGATCACAGTGCCGTCGGCTAAGGTCACCATAGGGATTGGTGCGCCCCAGTAACGCTGACGTGAAACACCCCAATCACGTAGACGATAGTTGACTTGGCGCTTGCCTTTACCTTCGGCGACTAACTTGTTAGCGATGGCATTAAAGCCTGCTTCAAAGTCTAAACCGTCGAACTCTCCCGAGTTAAACAGTACGCCTTTTTCGGTATAAGCGGCTTCGCTAATGTCCACTTCGCCATCAACAGGCTTGATCACAGCCTCAATTGCTAGACCGTATTTTTTTGCAAATTCAAAGTCACGTTGGTCGTGCCCAGGAACTGACATTACGGCACCTGTGCCATAGTTCATCAACACAAAGTTAGCTGCCCAAATCGGCACTTGCTTACCAGTGATAGGATGAATGGCGAAAAGCCCTGTAGCGACACCGCGTTTTTCCATGGTCGCGAGTTCGGCTTCAGATGTTGTGCTGTTTTTGCACTCATCGATAAAGGCGGCAAGCTCAGGATTGGTTTGCGCGGCGATTTCAGCTAATGGATGACCTGCGGCAATCGCCACATAGGTCACGCCCATTAAGGTATCTGGACGTGTGGTATAGATATCGAAGCTTTTATCGTGACCTGCAACGCCGAAGGTCATTTCTACACCTTCGCTGCGACCAATCCAGTTGCGCTGCATGGTCTTAACCTGTTCAGGCCAGCCATCTAAGGTATCGATATCGTTTAATAATTCTTCTGCATAGGCAGTGATCTTAATAAACCACTGTGGAATTTCTTTTTGTTCCACAGGGGTATCACAGCGCCAGCAGCAACCGTCTTGAACTTGCTCGTTCGCCAGTACGGTTTCATCGTTTGGACACCAGTTGACTGAAGCTGTCTTTTTGTAGACTAGGCCTTTCTCGTACAACTTAGTGAAGAACCATTGTTCCCAGCGATAATATTCAGGGGTACAAGTGGCGATTTCACGGCTCCAATCGTAACCAAAACCCAGCAATTTCAGCTGGTTCTTCATGTATTCTATGTTTTCATAGGTCCATGGTGCAGGCGCAGTCTTGTTGTTAATTGCGGCATTTTCTGCGGGCAAACCAAATGAGTCCCAACCAATAGGCTGGAGCACGTTTTTGCCTTGAAGACGTTGAAAGCGTGCAACTACGTCACCTATGGTATAGTTGCGTACGTGTCCCATGTGGAGTCTGCCAGAAGGGTACGGAAACATCGAAAGGCAATAAAACTTTTCTTTGTTTGCGTCTTCAGTGACTTCGAAGGTTTTGTTGTCATGCCAGTGCTTTTGCACTAAGGCTTCAATTTCTGAGGGATTATATTGCTCTTGCATCACTCTATTTCCGGCAGTGCCGCCTATTATTGGATCTAACGCCATATCAGCGCGAGTAAGATCTGCATAGAATAAACTAGAAGCGATGCATTAAAAAGGTTCGTATGAAGGAGTATTGGTTATGAATGATAGAAGTAACGCGTTACTAGGACTGTATCAAGCCTTAATTACCGAAGTGAAATCTCAATTTGAAGAAGATAACACTATGACTGTAAAGAACTTATTTAATTCTGTCACTCAAGGTAAGGAGTATTTACGTCTTAAAGAACAGGCAGGGGAAGATGAACTCGCTTTAGTCGAACAATTCTTAAAGCGTGATATTACGAGTTTTCTCCGTGAGCAGAACGCGGATAGTTTGAGTCATAGCCCAACCGTGATTACTTTAGAGAATACGCTTTGGCATTGGCTCAGTGAAATCACCGACCGCAGCCAAGTCGAATGGCATGAGTTAACGCAAGATTTTAAGCACCAAGGCTACTACAAGAGTGGTGATATTGTGAATCAGGGCATCATGGTGTGCACTAACTGTGGTAATGAAATGAGTATTGAGTTTCCTAGTCCCATCCCAGACTGTCCTGAATGTGACCATGAAGAATTTACCCGCGAACCGCTTACGCCTTAATCAAGGTGATGATGTTATGCAGCTAAAACGACGCCTCAGCGTCGTTTTTTTTGAGTTCTATTAGACCTAAATGGCTCATATCTGCATTAATTAGGTTGTATCAACTGTTGGTACGAGAGTAGTTGAGGATTTGACCGCCAAAGGGCGCTAATAAAAATTCAGTGTGAATGGGTTTATGTTGTGAGTGTTCGTAACCTAAGGTCACCATACGTTTACTGAATTTTGCATGATTACCACGGCCTGGATCGACTAAGACTACATCACAAATTGGTTTAGCATGCTGCTCAATAAATTGTGACAACAGATCGGCATGTTCTTGTTCGTACAAGAGATCGCTGCCGATAATGAGATCAAATAAACCTAAATTAGTTTGTGCATCTGCCCACCCTGTTCGAACAAACGGAATCGCACGACCATGATTTAAATCGACATTTTGCTTAAGGAAATTTTCCGACTCGGGGTGATAGTCGGTTGCTGTGATGTCGGCATGTCTGTGGTTTAGCACTAGACTTGCCAGCCCTATACCGCAGCCAACCTCAAGAATGCGTTTATTATCAATTTGATAATCGGCCATATGATGGGATAGCACTTGGCTAGACGGCCAAACTATGCCAAATAATGGCCAAGTTGCGGAGGAAATACCGAGCTTTTCAGCTTCGCCATCTAGGTCTTCAAATTCTTGGTTATTTCTTAGGGTTCTGACATGAATGTCGAGATCCCCAAATTCGTGGGTTTGGTAGCGCACGCGAAGCTGTGCCATAGAGTTGCCTTGACTGTGTACCTTGGTTAAGGAACGAGGTAATGGTACCAATCATATTGGCTATGCAGACACAGTTACTGTGATTGGTATAAGGCCACGTCTAATCGTTCACCTTAACGTGGAACGCGCAATCAGCCTAATGTATTCGCAGACAATTGCAGGATAACACAGGTTAACTGAGTGTCAGCCTAACAACCTTGGGTGTTGATATCATATTGCGGCGCAGTGTTGGCATCGCTGGCTTGGGTGTAGCGGAAATAGCATTGGTCATCATTCACTAAGGAGTTGTTGTTAAGATCGTAGCCTATATAAGTGATATCAATGCCTTGATATTGAATGATAAGTTTATCATCTGAGGTGATCCATTTTTCCATATCAGTATTATCGAGGTAACCCCATTTTAATCGTGTATCTGGAGTGCCATCACCATTGAGGTCGATATCAATAATATCATCGCGCCCAGCTACCGCTTGGCTTAGTAGGCTAGGCATTTGGGTTTTTGAGTAAGCTAGCATATTGGCTGTTTTAACGCTGGCCTGTACTTGGCTTAAGGTTTGTACCCGCGCTTCTTTACTTAAGCCGATAAATTTAGGCGCGGCGATCACAGCCAAGATCCCAAGCACAATAATCACAACGACAAGTTCAATTAAGGTAAAACCTGCCACATCTTGTTTATTGACTTGGTAATGCATGGCCTAAATCCTATTGCGCTTTAAAACGTCGGGCAAGACCGAGTAGAACGATTAAACCACAGAGTATCAGTAGGGGCATTTGGCCTAATTTTGCAAACCAAGTTTGTCCTGTGACTAATGGAATGCTTGCACTTAGCACGCCTATTTCAAACTGTGGCAATGACGCTGTGATATTGCCACGCTCATCGACTATGGCTGTCACGCCATTGTTGGTTGCGCGTAATAGAGGCCGACCCAATTCAACCGCGCGCATTTGAGCGATTTCCATATGCTGTAATGGCCCATTTGAGCTACCAAACCATGCATCGTTAGAGACAGTTAATAGTATATCTGTCCCTTGATTAACGTTGTCGCGCAACTGTTCCGGAAAGGCTATTTCATAACAAATTGCTGGCGCGATTTTATGGCCTAGTGCGCTGAGGTTCGGCTGTTGATATTCGCCTCGCGTAAAGGACGACATGGGCAAATTAAAGAAAGGTGCTATCGGGCGCAGCAGCGCTTCAAAGGGGACAAACTCGCCAATTGGCAACAGATGGTGTTTCTTAAATTGATTGCTACCATCACCCTCATAGTCTGGGCCTGCTTGTTGTTTCTGATTATGATTACCAAGCACAATCAATGAATTATAGAACTCATTGTTTTGATGGCTGATAATACCAGTGATAATTGAGGTATGGTTTAGATTGGCGACTTTATTGGCGTTATCTAAAAAGTCCTGCACCATAGATTCTGGCGCTGGAATTGCCGCTTCTGGCCAAATAATGATATCGGCATCCAGATGTTCGCGGGATAAATCCATGTATTTTAACAGCGTCGGCCACAGGGCATCGGGTTCCCACTTCATGCTTTGGGGAATATTGCCTTGCACCAGTGCCACTTTAACATTTTCACCCGTAGGATGAATGTCCCAAAGTTTAGGCGCAGCCCAAACGGCCAGAATACTGAGCGGCAGTAAAAGCAGTAAACTCTTATAACGCTTAGTAAAACAAAGCGCTAATGCACCAGCGAGCATGGCCAATACAAAACTTATTCCCAGTGTGCCTATGATACTGGCAAGGGGTTTTAGTGGCCCTTGAGTTTGCGAGTAACCCGCCCATAACCAAGGGAAGCCTGTCATTACCCAGCCACGAGCCCATTCGGTCAAGGTCCATAATGCGGGGAATAGGGCGAGATTACGCCAAAGACCAAATCGATTTTCACCATTATGGCTCAGCGTTTTAGTTAACCAAACCAGCGCCAAACCAGTTAGCGCGGGATACAAGGCTAAATACAAGGCTAACAAGGCCATTAACCCAACGGAGGCAATGAGCGGCATACCACCAAAGGTATCCATGCTCACGTGAACCCAGCTGATCCCTACGGCAAAACAGCCAAATCCAAAGCTTAACCAATAGTAAAAGCTTGCCTTAGCGCTCAGCGTTCGGCTGTGCCAGAGGGCAATAGCCATGGCAAACGGATAGATTATCCAAATGGAATAAGGCGCAAATGAAAGCGCCGTACTGGCGCCAAGGGCAAATGCCAGTACGAGTCTCACAGCACTAGGTTGGGACTGTTGTTGGGCAAAAGCCCGGATTTTTTTTAGCACGAGTGATTATTCTACGTCTTCGCCAGTATTAGGATCGGGGAGTTTAACTCTGAGTTGGATTAAACGCCTAGTGTCAGCATTGATGACTTTAAATTCTATGCCTTCAATGATGATGCTCTCGTTACGTTCTGGCAGATGGCCAAAGGCGTGTGAGACTAAGCCACCGACGGTATCAAACTCTTCATCGCTGAATTCAGTGTTGAATTCTTCGTTGAAATCTTCGATTGGCGTCAAAGCTTTAACCATATAAACCGTGTTACCGACTTTGCGGATCTCGGTTTCTTCAGTGCTATCGTGGTCGAATTCGTCTTCAATCTCGCCGACAATTTCTTCAAGAATATCTTCGATAGTCACAAGACCCGATACGCCGCCGTACTCATCAACCACAATCGCCATATGGTAGCGTTGAGAGCGGAATTCTTTTAGCAGAACATCGACGCGTTTGCTTTCGGGCACAACCACGGCGGGACGGATCACGCGATCCAGTGAGAAGGGCTCATCACTGTTGGAGAAACCGTAAGGGATCAAATCTTTGGCAAGCAATATGCCTTCGATATGGTCTTTATCTTCGTTAACGACGGGGAAGCGCGAGTGACCTGAACCAATCACAGTCGCAAGTAACTCTTCGACCGAATTGTCTATCTGGAGGGCGACAATTTGAGCTCTTGGGATCATGATATCCCGAACACGCATATCAGAAACGTCTAATACACCTTTTATCATCTCGCGGGTGTCTTGGGTGATCAAATCGCGCTGCTCGGCACCATCAATCACATCAACTAGATCTTCGCGATTTTGAGGTTCGCCCTGAAATAGCTGACTTACTCTATCAAACCAACCTTTCTTGTGGGCGTTCGTACTAGGGGGGATATCGTCACTCATAGTTTTCTCATTAGCTTTTGATAGGGATTATCTTAGCTAATTATTGTTCCTTATATGGGTCAGTAAAACCTAAGCTTTCAATGAGTTGAGTCTCTAATGACTCCATCTCTTCGGCTTCTTCATCGTCGATGTGATCATACCCTAGCAGATGCAAGCAACCATGTACAACCATGTGTGCCCAGTGCGCTTCTAGTGGTTTTTGTTGTTCACGGGCTTCATTTTCAACGACTGCCGCGCAAATGACAAGATCTCCGAGTAAAGGAAGTTCAATTTCTGGTGGTGCTTCAAAGGGAAATGACAGTACATTGGTCGGTTTGTCTTTACCGCGATAGGTATTGTTGAGCATTTGGCTCTCGCGGCTATCGACGATACGTATGGTTAATTCAGCTTCATCCATGCTATTGCCAATTGCGGTAGTGACCCAAAGGGCGAATTGTTCGTCCGTTGGTAGCCACTCACTGGTGCTGGCATGTTGAATATCTAAGGCTAACTCAAGACTCATGTGTTGCGGCTTCCTGCTGTTGCTTTTGGTACTGGCTTTCTTTTTTGGCTTTTAAGGTTTGCTCTTTTAACTCGAAGGCTTCATAGGCTTCAACGATACGGGCAACCACTGGGTGGCGCACTACATCTTGGGAGACAAAAAAGTTAAAGCTGATTTCTTCGACTTGGCTTAACACTTCAATCGCGTGACGTAGCCCTGACTTTTGATGTTTAGGTAAGTCGGTTTGAGTGATGTCGCCGGTGATCACCGCACGGGAATTGAAACCGATACGGGTAAGGAACATCTTCATCTGCTCGATTGTGGTGTTTTGGCTTTCATCGAGAATAATAAAGGCATCGTTCAAGGTACGACCGCGCATATAGGCAAGCGGTGCCACTTCTATTACATTTTTCTCGATGAGGCGTTCCACTTTTTCAAAGCCAAGCATTTCGAACAGGGCATCGTAGAGCGGACGCAAATAGGGGTCTACCTTTTGACTTAAGTCACCGGGTAAGAAACCGAGTTTTTCACCCGCTTCCACCGCAGGGCGAGTCAGCAGAATGCGGCGCACTTCTTGGCGCTCTAACGCATCTACTGCCGCTGCTACGGCAAGGTAGGTTTTGCCCGTTCCAGCAGGACCAATACCGAAGGTAATATCGTGACGCGTAATATTGGCCACATACAAGCTTTGATTCGGATTGCGTGGCTTAATGACACCGCGGCGGGTTTTGATATTAATACCGCTGTCGTCGTTAGCGTCTGCTTGCTCTAGGGCAATGGCCGCTTGAATGGCGATATGGACTTGCTCAGGCTCAAGATCGGGCGTGCTGCCTTTAACCGTTTGGGTCTCGATGTAGAGTTCTTTTAGTAAGTTGTTGGCGCTTAAACAATTGCGTGGCAGTCCGGTGATCTGGAAATGATTGTTCTTACGGACGATTTCAACGCCAACGCGACGTTCTATCTGCTTGATATTGTCATCGAATGGACCGCACAGTGAAGCCAAACGGCGTGTTTCTGCGGGTTCGAGATACAGATTCATGGTAGTTAATTTACTGGACAAATAGCACTCCCAATAGCGAATAAGAAAGCAAGGTACGAGGTTGGTTAACCATCGCAAGATAATTTTAGTTTACGAGCCATAGCCGATAATTGCTAACGGAAAATAACAATTGCCTCGGTAGACTTAAACAAAAGTGCGTGAAAGCAAAAGGGCGACTAAGTCGCCCTTCTTTATATAGGTACTGTTTAAGCTTAAGCCGATTTAACGCTTATGGCTTAAATTGAGTCACACCCAGTTCATCATCTTGCTTGCGCTTGGCCAGAATTTCTGCCGGACGCAGGCTACGACGTAGATCCATTTCATCTTCGCCGCGGATAAAGACACCGCGCAGTGAGTTAGTGTAAACGTCGACAATTTCTACATCCACGAAAGTACCAATGTGTTTTGGTTGACCTTCGAAGTTCACTACTCGGTTGTTCTCAGTACGGCCGCGCAGTTCCATAGGATTTTTCACCGATGGTCCTTCAACCAGAATACGTTGCACTGTGCCCATCATGTGGCGGCTGTAGCGCATGGCTTGCTGGGTGATGCGGTCTTGCAGAATCGCCAGACGTTGTTTTTTCTTTTCCATATCGACGTTATCGGGTAAATCTGCCGCTGGCGTGCCCGGACGTGCGCTATAGATAAAGCTGAAGCTGTGGTCGAAACCTATGTCTTCAATCAACTTCATGGTATCGGCAAAGTCTTCTTTGGTTTCGCCAGGGAAGCCAATGATAAAGTCCGAGCTGATTTGAATCCCTTCACGGGCTTTACGCAGGCGGCGGATGATTGACTTATATTCAATCGCCATATGGCCGCGTTTCATCGCTGTGAGAATACGGTCAGAACCCGATTGCACTGGTAAGTGCAAGAAGCTTACAAGCTCAGGGGTATCTTCGTAAACGTCGATGATATCTTGTGTAAATTCAATCGGGTGACTGGTCGTGAAGCGGATACGGTCGATACCGTCGATGGCTGCCACGAAGCGCAGTAATTCCGCAAAAGTACAGATAGCGCCATCGTGAGTTGCGCCGCGATAGGCATTCACGTTTTGGCCGAGCAAGTTTACTTCGCGCACACCTTGCTCCGCCAATTGGGCGATTTCAAGGATAATATCGTCCGATGGACGGCTGACTTCTTCGCCGCGAGTATAAGGTACAACACAGAACGAGCAGTATTTGCTGCAACCTTCCATGATAGACACAAACGCGGTTGGGCCTTCGGCGCGTGGCTCTGGCAGACGGTCGAATTTTTCGATTTCAGGGAAGCTGATATCGATAACCGCTTTATCACCACGGCGCACTTGCTCGATCATCTCGGGCAGACGGTGCAAGGTTTGTGGTCCGAAAATAATGTCGACACATTGGGCTCTGTCTTTAATGGCTTTGCCTTCTTGTGAGGCAACGCAGCCGCCCACGCCAATAATCAAATTAGGATTTTTATCTTTAAGCGTCTTCCAGCGTCCTAGCTGATGGAACACTTTTTCTTGCGCTTTTTCGCGGATAGAACAAGTGTTGAGCAGGAGAATGTCTGCCTCAGACGCTTCTTCAGTCAAGGTATAACCTTGGTATTCGCCTAACAGATCAGCCATCTTGGATGAGTCATACTCATTCATTTGACAGCCCCAAGTCTTGATATGGAGTTTCTTACTCATCAGTTGTGTCGCCCTAAGATGACCAATAAAAATAGCGCGACATTTTACCTGCTGTTACGGCTGCTGACCAGCTTTGTCCACACTTTTAGCTGTTGGCTTTTGCCAAGGGCGATACCCTCACAAATGCTAGGTTTTTATTGTTCGGCTGCATTTGGGCAAGATTAATATTGTTAACATGCTGAGCTTTCGTTATTCCCAGCAAACTATTCGGGCTTGAATGCCTATGTCTTCACGGATTTCGAATCGAAATGCGCTCAACATTTCCGTGGTATCTTGATATAAGGCATAATCGAGCGGGTTTGTGAAAAGTCGCTTGAGCAGAAATACAGAAGGGCTTAAAGGTGCTAACTAAGGTCGTAACTAAGGTGGTAAGTAGGATGAGCCAGATTGAAGATACACATGCACAGATGATATCCGACACCACAGATTCTAACGTGACTCATTCTGACGTCACTCATGCAGAAGGCACTCATGCTGAAAGTACTGAGTTCGATGTCATTCTTGTCGGCGGCGGCATGGTTGGTGCGGCGACGGCAATTGGATTAGCCCAACAGGGTTTGCAAGTGGCGGTGATTGAATCTTTTGCGCCAGAGGCTTATCAAGCCGAACAGCCATTAGATGTGCGAGTCTCGGCCATCAGTGTGGCTTCTGAAACGCTGCTTAAACGTCTTGGCGCCTTGGACTCATTGCTCAAGATGCGTAATGTGCCTTATCTTGGCTTAGAAACTTGGGAGCTCGATGGCTGCATCACCCAATTCCACTGTTCGCAAATTGGTGCCAGCCATTTAGGTCATATAGTCGAAAACCGTTTAATCCAACTTGCCCTGTGGCAACAGATGACACAATTAGCTGGCATCACCTTATATTGTCCCGATAAAGTGGTGGCATTTGCCCGCGATAGCGACGGTGTGAGCGTGCACTTACAGTCAAATAGTAAACTGACCGCTAAGTTGTTGGTTGGCGCCGATGGTGCTCACTCGCAGGTACGTCAATGGGCGGGAATTGGCATTTCGGGTTGGGATTACGCTCAATCGGCCATGTTGATTAATATCAACACCGCACAGGGGCAACAGGATGTGACTTGGCAGCAGTTTACGCCCAAAGGACCGCGTTCATTATTACCTTTACCAGGCAATAACGCTTCGCTGGTGTGGTACGACGATGCCAATCGAATTAAGCAGTTAATGCAGCTTAATAATAAACAGCTTGCAGATCAGATAAGAGTGCATTTTCCAGCGCGTTTGGACGCTGATTTTACCGTTGAGAATAAAGGCAGTTTTGGCCTCACTCGTCGCCATGCCCAGCGCTACTATAGTCATAATGTGGTGATTTTAGGTGATGCCGCTCACACCATTAATCCCCTCGCAGGCCAAGGGGTGAACCTTGGGTTTAAGGATGTCGAAGCATTTTTGGCGGTAATAAAGGAGGCATTAACTCAAAATAACCTCTGGTGGTCGAATGAAGTGCTTGCCCAATATCAGCGCAAGCGTTATCGCGATAATCAATTGATGATGACGGCGATGGATTTGTTTTACGCCGGTTTTAGCAACGATATTCTGCCGCTAAAGCTGCTGCGTAATGGCGCGTTAAAGTTAGCAAACATCAATTCTCCGCTCAAAAAGACTGTCCTTAAATATGCTATGGGGCTTAATTAACGCTTTGTTGTTCTGTGTTCTGACCTTGTGTTCTGCTCCTGTGCGATGACGTGGCATTTGTTGACTTGGGGTTTGAGTGCTAAAATGCCGCGTTTTTAGCTGGTATGGTCAGTTCAGTCGGCTCTTTGCGCGGCTGTCATCGACGAAATAACGATATTGAGTGTCATGAGCGAAATAAAATTAATAGTTGGTCTGGCTAATCCAGGTGCTGAATATGCACACACTCGCCATAATGCGGGGGCTTGGTACGTACTTGAGTTAGCGAGAATTTGCGGCGTGACTTTAGTGGCCGATAGTAAGTATTTTGGTTTGACCGCCAGAGCCGTATTGCACGGTAAAGATGTCCGCTTATTGATCCCGACGACTTATATGAATTTAAGCGGTAAAGCGGTTGGCGCTTTGGCGAATTTTTTTCGTATCACGCCGGAAGAGATTCTGGTCGCTCACGATGAACTCGATCTGCCGCCCGGTGTGGCTAAGTTTAAGCTCGGTGGCGGTCATGGCGGCCACAATGGTCTGAAAGATATTATTGCTAAACTGGCTAACGATAAAAACTTCTACCGTTTACGCTTAGGTATCGGTCATCCCGGTGATAAAAATCAAGTGAGTGGTTACGTACTGGGAAAAGCGCCTGCTAAAGAGCAAGAACTTATCGAGGCGGCGATAGATGAAGCCGTGCGTTCTACCGAAATTTTGTTTAAACAAGACATGGTGAAAGCCATGAACAGATTACACTCCTTTAAAGCGGAGTAGGTTTTGCCTTTGGCGAGACTTAAGTGATTCAAGTGATTTAATTATTCAGTAATGTGCTGCCATAGGGCAGGACGACTAAACCTCGCTGATGAGTGTGACTTGTCAGCCAATAATCGAGAGAAAGGTAAGCATATGGGTTTTAAATGCGGCATTGTTGGTCTTCCTAACGTAGGTAAATCAACGCTTTTTAATGCGTTAACTAAGGCTGGCATCGAAGCGGCTAACTTCCCGTTTTGTACCATTGAACCTAACACTGGTGTTGTACCTGTGCCGGATCCACGTCTGGATGCGTTAGCTGCGATTGTGAATCCACAACGTGTGTTACCTACCACCATGGAATTCGTGGATATTGCGGGTCTTGTGGCTGGCGCATCTAAAGGCGAAGGCTTAGGTAACAAGTTCCTCGCTAACATCCGTGAAACCGATGCGATTGGTCATGTAGTACGTTGTTTTGATGATGACAACATTGTTCACGTTGCTAACAAGGTTGATCCTGCTGGCGATATCGAAGTCATCAACACTGAATTAGCGTTAGCTGACTTAGACAGTTTAGAGCGTGCGGTTCAGCGTCAGCAGAAACGTGCTAAAGGTGGCGATAAAGACGCTAAGTTTGAAGTGGAAGTATTAGAAAAAATGCGCCCCATTTTAGACGAAGCTAAAATGTTGCGTTCAATGGATTTATCGAAAGAAGAGCTGGAAGCGGTGGCTTATCTGAACTTCTTAACCTTAAAACCGACCATGTATATTGCTAACGTGGCGGAAGATGGTTTTGAAAATAACCCGCACTTAGATGCCGTTCGCGCCATTGCTGCGACAGAAAACGCTATCGTTGTTGCCGTATGTGCGGCGATTGAATCTGAACTGGCCGAGATGGAAATCGAGGAGCGCGATGAATTTATGGCGGATCTGGGTATCGAAGAACCAGGTTTAGATCGTGTGATCCGCGCAGGTTATGAATTACTGAATCTGCAAACCTATTTCACCGCAGGCGTGAAAGAAGTGCGTGCTTGGACTGTGCCAGTGGGTGCGAGTGCTCCGCAAGCGGCGGGTGTTATCCATACCGATTTTGAACGTGGTTTTATCCGTGCCCAAGTGATGGCATTTGATGACTTTATTGCCCACAAAGGTGAAGCTGGCGCGAAAGAAGCCGGTAAGTTACGCGTGGAAGGTAAAACCTATATCGTTAAAGATGGCGATGTGATGCATTTCCTGTTTAACGTATAACAAAGCTTATTCACGCTGTAAGTCTCGATAAATTAAGCTAAGTATGAGCAACAAGGTGTTATTTAGCACATCTGTTGCTCAGTTTGGTGAAGTAATAGCCGAACAGCTTAACCTAAGGGAAATAGCGAAAAAAAGCTGTTGACCTAGATACCTTGAATAAGCATAATACGCCCCGTTCCTCGCTGAGAGGGGCGCGTAATATCGATGTGGCAATGTAGCTCAGCTGGTTAGAGCACAGCACTCATAATGCTGGGGTCGCAGGTTCAAGTCCCGCCATTGCTACCATTTTATTTAAGATAAATTTCTTATATAAAATGAATCACGATTTTACTCTAGCATTGATTGCTAGCATCTCTTCACGATGTAAACATGAAACTGTGCGGGAATGGTGAAATTGGTAGACACGCCAGATTTAGGTTCTGGTGCCGCAAGGTGTGAGAGTTCAAGTCTCTCTTCCCGTACCATTTTTTAGATATATGAATTTAGAAACATCGGCGATAGCGGATGTTTGAAACAGAGTTAGTTGGGGTATCGCCAAGTGGTAAGGCACCGGGTTTTGATCTCGGCATTCCAAGGTTCGAATCCTTGTACCCCAGCCATTTTTTCTCAGTTTCCAAGTTGATTGGGGTATCGCCAAGTGGTAAGGCACCGGGTTTTGATCTCGGCATTCCAAGGTTCGAATCCTTGTACCCCAGCCATTGGCAATGTAGCTCAGCTGGTTAGAGCACAGCACTCATAATGCTGGGGTCGCAGGTTCAAGTCCCGCCATTGCTACCATATTTAACTCTGTTAAAGTGATTTATCAGAGAAAAATCCAAAAATGTTGAATAGACAATTTTGGTACATTTTGATGCGGGAATGGTGAAATTGGTAGACACGCCAGATTTAGGTTCTGGTGCCGCGAGGTGTGAGAGTTCAAGTCTCTCTTCCCGTACCATCAAAATGCAATCTTCGATAGAAGATTAAACACAGTTTATTGGGGTATCGCCAAGTGGTAAGGCACCGGGTTTTGATCTCGGCATCCCAAGGTTCGAATCCTTGTACCCCAGCCAAAAAGTTAAAAAGCCTGTCTTCGGACAGGCTTTTTGCTTTTTAACTTTTAACTATTTTCAGCTTAGCGTTATTTTGCTTTCAGTTTCCCTTCAATATTAGCCCTTCCAGCCTTTCCCTTGTCTCTATAATTCCCGTTGGTTGTGGCAATTCAGCTATTTTCAAAGTTAATCCACAGTGCCATTTGAGCTGGCACTGTGGTGATCCGTTTTATTGCTTTTTGACTTCAGGAGCAACGGGTGGCGATTTTATTTCTGCTGGATCCGCTGGAGCCGCTGGAACGGCGACTTTTGCAGCTGCTTCAGTGATATTGATTGGCATTGCAGCATTCTTAATGACGGCATTCTCTGTGACCGCACTATCAATAACGGCACCTTGGGCCGCTTTAACATCACCTGTTGCAACGGCTTTGACTGCATCAGGTATTGCTAACTGTTGCTGTACTTGATTTGCGCCCGCTTCTAAGGCTTTTTGTTGTAACTTCTGTGGATCCGTATAGTCGGCTAATTCCTTCGGCCAACTTGGGACCCGTTTTTCTGCCTGATTACTGAATTGCTCAGAAATCACTAAGGGTGCACCGCCTTTCATCAGCATGACTGCCATTTGGTTGGTGTCTGAGTTCCAAACTAGACCCGCTTTTTCGGCCATTTCGGGGACAGGGGTGTAAGTCGACACTAAGTAGATGAGTGGACCTTCCTGTTGGATCTTGTCGGCCGTTTTGAGCAGGGACAGGGTGGTATCGTAATTTTTACCCAGCAATTCCTGCATACGGTTCTTGATGAGCGGTTGTTCGAATAATCCGACATCGTTCGGGTCTAAACCGACAAGGGGTTTAAGCAAGGCCCACATGAGCTGGCCTTGGGGTGACATTAATAAGAGTGGTGCAACGCAGGCATTGAGCATTAATGCGAGCCACACAATATGTAGGCAGCGCATTTTTTTGAGCAGAGATGTACTCAAGATGATATTTCCTTGGAAGTACCAGCAAGTCGCCGGCGGCGGATTGTAGCTGATTGGCATAAGGTAAACGAGAGGGTGGCAAAGTAAATTTTAAGCAAAAAAATTAACCCAAATGTTGGATTTTATCCTTATGAATTTGAAAGGTATTTACAGGTGATACAATAAATCATTTGCTGCTAATTTAATCGAAGGTAATGGTTTTTGAGTGCTAAAAACAGATTTACCCCTAAGTGCTTTATTTTTAGCACTTATTTTTCTTCTTACTTTTTAACTTCTTTTTCAGTATTGAATATGTAAAGTTTGTAAACTTTGTTCTGTTTGATAATCGATCTCATTTAATCTCGGCGCATTAAATTAGTTTAATGCAGCTTATTTCTCTCTTTAGCTGCATAGGGAAAGCAGACTCTGGAGGTATTTCTCTTCGGTTTGTTTTTGAGAGTGCATCATTGAAATTAAGAGTCAGTAAGTCGTCTTTGTCCTTTGCCCGCATTATTCATGTTTATGTGTCCATGGCTTTATTGTTGCTGATGCTGTTTTTTGCGGTGACAGGTATAACGTTAAATCATCCTAATTGGTTTTCTCAAGCTGATCAGGAACCTAAGCGGGAACAAGTGCCAATCCCTGCCTATTTGTTACCCGTTAATGCCCAAGACTCACAATGGCGTCTGGCTGCGGGTCATTGGTTGAAAAGTGAATGGGCTATGGATATGGCGAGCGCCGATATCGATGAAGATGAAATTAGTTTAGTCAGCAAAGGACCTGGTACTTATCGGAGTCTGACATTGGACTTGCTCGACGGCCAAGCCTATGTCGAAACCTTAGATTACGGTGTCGTTGCCGTAGTGAATGATTTGCATAAGGGCCGTAACACAGGCACAGCTTGGGCTTGGATACTCGATCTCAGCGCTGTGCTTATCATTTTATTTTCGCTCACTGGGGCTTATTTGTTGCTGCCTCAAACCAAGCGCCTCAAAAAGTCATTGTTATACATGGTACTCGTCAGCAGTAGTTGCGGGCTTGTGTATGTTTATTTTGTTCCATAAGGAGTGTAGGCCTAGTATGCGTCATCTTATTCGCACCATTGCGGTGAGTGCTTTGTTTGTCAGTTCTGTGGCGTTTGCGACGCCTAAAATGACAGTCGATTTAACCTTGCCTGAAATTACCGAAGGGCAATATCACAGACCTTATGTGGCCGTATGGGTTGAGGATGCCAAGGGGCAAACGGTTAAAACCTTAAGCCTTTGGGTATGGGATGAAGGCCATAAATGGTTGAAAGATATCCGTCGTTGGTGGCGTAAAGCCGGACGCGAAGATATGAGCTTTGTTGACGGTATTGCATCTGCGACACGTCCCGCGGGTCATTACAAAATCGATTGGGATTTAAAAGATGAGGCGGGAAAAGTGCTTGAACCTGCCACTTACACTGTATTTATTGAAGTGGTGCGTGAACACGGTGGTCGCGATCTTGTACGACAAAATATCGATTTAGCTGCGGGAGATTTCTCTGTGCAGTTGCCCGCCACGACAGAAACTGGCGTTATCGACTTACGCTTAAGCGGCATGGCTCGTTGAGTCAATCCATTAAATATTTAGCCCGTATATTAATTGTTAAACTTAAGGAAAAGGCATGAAATTACGTCTTATTGCATTACTTGGCACACTTTGCATTAGCCCATTGGCAAGTAGCCACGACAGATGGATTTTACCTAGCCACTTCAACGTTTCGGCTGAAAGTGAAGAAATTGTGTGGATTACTTCAGATGTGTCTGCCAGCAATCAAGTGTTTATGATGGATAAACCTTTTAGTGCCAGTGATGTGCGTGTGTTACAGCCAAATGGAAAACCAACGTCTCCAAGCTCAAGTTACACGGGCGGACGTAAGTCGGTGTTTGATGTGCAACTGATGCAAGATGGCACTTATAAGTTTGAAAAAGAAGTTTCACCTCGTTATTTTTCTCAGTATAAAGTTAAAGGAAAAGAAGGGGTTGTACGCAGCCGTATGGATAAAAAAGCCACAACTGCTGCTATGCCAAAGGGAGCCTATGAACTTGAAAGTTCTTTAAATGTGTCGCGGGTTGAAACCTATGTCACACGTAATAAGCCAACTGAGGAGGTGTTAAAGCCTAAGGGGGAATATTTAGAACTAGTGCCTGTGACTCATCCTGCAGATATTATTGAGAATGAAGCTGCTACCCTGCAATTTGTTTTCGATGGTAAGCCCGTTGAAGGCGTTAAAGTCGCCATTATTAAAGACGGTAGCTTATATCGAAACAAACCAGAGGAAATCGAATTTACCTCAGATAAAGACGGTAAAGTTTCAATGATCTTACCTTCAGCAGGACGTTATCTCTTACATGCGGCAATTGAGCGCCCTAATTCAGATAAATCCCTTGCTGATAAAACGGTTAGTGAAATCTTTTTGACCTTTGAGGCTGGGCTTGAATAAATGAGTTAACCTCTATTTGAGGTTTTTGCTTTGAGTCTTAATGCCCACGGTCTAAATGGCGAGTGGGCATTTTTGTATTCATTTCGTACTAAAACGTGTGCGAAATTTCCTTAGGTATACAGATTTGAATTTGATTACTGGTAACTCTGCTTAAGGTTGGGTAAGCTGCGTCAATGCATTGTTCTTGGTGCATCAAAAGCGCATAACGATTAGAATAGCGCAATTCCACCCTCATTTGACTGTGTTGACCTTAGCGTTGGCACGGGTTGCTTTTGTTTTAAAGGAGACGAAAGAAGTTATGACTAAGGTTCCTATGACAGTTGTCGGTGCAGAGCAGCTGCGTAAAGAGTTAGATATTCTCAAGTTTGACCGTCGCCCTAAAATCACTGAAGCAATTGCTTCAGCGAGAGAGTTAGGCGACTTGAAAGAAAACGCGGAATACCATGCGGCTCGTGAGGAACAAGGTATTTGTGAAGCACGTATCCGTGATATTGAGGGTAAGTTATCTAACGCGCAAATTATCGACGTCACTAAGATGGTGAATAACGGTCGTATCATTTTTGGCGCCACTGTGACTATTTTAAATCTTGATACCGATGTCGAAGTGACTTATCGCATAGTCGGCGATGACGAAGCGAATATTAAGGAAAACCTGATTTCAGTGAATTCGCCAATAGCCCGCGGCTTAGTCGGCAAAAATGAAGGTGATGAAGTGTCTATTACTACGCCAGGTGGTATGACAGATTACGAAATCATCTCAGTACAGTATTTATAATCTGCTTATAATACTTTGCTTATAGTGTCGTGAGCGTGACTCATGCAATATCGCTAAAACCGTCCTAGGGCGGTTTTTTGTTATCCGCGAATTAAGTTTGTTTACAGCTTGAGTTTAGGGCTTTAGCTAAGGATATCGATCGCGCTTCAGCGTTGAATTCGGGGTAAGATGGACAAAGTTTAATTTGTCTCTTTGTAGGTTTTTGCCTAAGCTGCCATCCTAGCAAAATCAACATTGGCGAAATGTGTATGTTGTTTTTTTGCGCGAGTTTCACTTTATGGACCCACAGTTAAGCATCAAAAGCGGACGGTGAATAGGTTCATCTTTAGTTTGATAATGTTTTATAAGAGGGCACGCTTTGGTCAAACATTGGCGTACAGGATTGATGTTAGTTTGCGTAGCGATCATGTTGATTGCACACTCGGCTAGCTATGCGCCAAAACCCTCAGTACAGCGCAGTGATGTAACTCGCCATTATGCTCAGATGAATACTGTGAGTCTTGATAGCTCGACTCCCCATACAAAGCGAAGCGCTGAGCCTCAAAGCTTGCCCGATGCCGATGTTATCGCCCAAGACAATGCACAGCTCAATGCCCAATCTAATGCACAGTCTGATGCGCAAACCGTTGAAAGCTGCGGCTCACCGAATAGTCATGATACCGATCTAGTCAGTGCAGACTCAGAATCAAAGCCAGCACCTTGTCCGAGCTCTGACTATGTAAGTCATTCTGATGACTTAGATTTTGCCCCGATAAATTCACCGCGATTTATCAGTCTTGCCCAGCACGATGTGCGTGAGGTCAAGCCAGTATATGTACTCGCTGTAGACTTTACTGCCGAACCGACATCCAATGTTGTTGAACCCACCGATCTTGATATCACATCAGATTGGACGCTTTCTGCTGTTTCTTCCCCCGCCCGAATTTCGGGTTGGAAAGTCTCAAATCTTCAATATCGATTTAGCCAACAAGCCGCTTAACTCGCCTATTTAGGCATGACGTTGATAGGAGCCTACTCTTATCGATTTTTCATGCTGTTGCCTTTTTATACTCACCGAAACTTTTTATAGCTGCTTAAGTAAGCAGTGATGATTTGAGCCTTACGAGCTTAGCCGCTGGTACTCAATCATGTGTTTCGGACTGATATCAATATGTTCGCTTAGCGATTTGATTCAAATGCTGAGCGTTAAATAGCGAGTTAATCCCATGGAAAGAAAACCCAATCAACGGCTGCTAAATCACTATTCAGCTTGGAAATACTTAGTGCTTATCGTCACTATTATAGTGATGCTATTCAGTGCTTTGCCGACATTTTACGGTGAGGATGCGGCGGTGCAGGTGGGCGCGAAGGCGGGGTTAACGCTCACACCTATTGCCCTTCGAGATAAGCTGCAAGCTGAAGGCGTGACGGTCAAACGTATCGACCAAAAAAATGGTGAAACCTTAATTGTCCTCGATGCGGATAACCAACAAACCTTAGTCAAAACTTTAGTCTCTTCTATGGTCGCAGAGCCAAAAGAATTGACTTTATCCCTTGCCAGTGCGGCGCCAAGTTGGTTACAAAACTTAGGCTTTCAGCCGATTAAACTCGGGCTCGACTTGCGCGGTGGCGTACAGTTCTTACTCGATGTTGATATTGATCCTGTTTATCAAACTCAGGCCGAGACGCTTGTTGATTCGCTACGTCAATTCATCCGTGAGCAGAAAATTCGTGGTGCTAGCGTGCATTTGGACCAAAGTCATCAGTTAAACATGACGTTGCCCGATAATGATGCCCGTGCTGCCGTGCGTCAAATGATGAAAGAGTCCTATCCTAATTGGCAGCTATCCAATGCAGATGGCGCGGGTTTACTGATTAAGTTGAGTCAAGAAGAGCAAACGAAACTGCGTAACTTGACAGTGCAGCAAAACTTACAAGTGATGCGCAGCCGTATTGAAGAGCTCGGTATCACTGAAGCTTTAGTGCAGCGTCAAGGGGAGCATCGAATTCGGATTGAATTGCCTGGAGTACAAGATCCTGCCGCCGCCAAAAACGTTATCGGTGCTACGGCGAGTCTGGCCTTCTTCGAGGTTAAAGAGTCTGGCTCCGTTAATGCTATGGTACTCAATGATAAGTCTGGTAAGCCTATTTATGTGAGCCGCACACCAGTGCTGGGTGGTGATCATATTGTCGATGCGAGGGCGAGTTTAGGCGAGATGGGCATGGCGGAGGTGAACATTAACCTTGACCGTGTGGGCGGGCAGAAAATGTCTGAGTTTTCCCGTACCAATATCGGCAAACCTATGGCGACGTCTTACAGCGAATACAGCCGTGATGAGCAAGGTAAGGCAAAGCAAACACAAGAGATTATCAGTGTTGCGACGATTCAATCCCAACTTGGAGATCGTTTTCGCATTACGGGTGCAGGCTCCTATCAAGAAGCACAACAATTAGCTTTGTTACTGCGAGCGGGCTCTATGACGGCGCCAGTGACTATTGTTGAAGAGCGCACTATTGGCCCGACGCTGGGTGCTGAAAACATTGAAAACGGTTTTGCTGCCCTTGGTTTAGGGATGGGGATTACCTTGCTGTTTATGGCGTTTTGGTATCGCCGTCTCGGTTGGGTGGCGAATATAGCGCTGATCTCCAATATGGTGATCCTGTTTGGTTTACTGGCGCTTATCCCTGGCGCTGTGTTGACCTTACCTGGTATTGCGGGTTTGGTGTTAACAGTCGGTATGGCAGTCGATACCAACGTACTGATTTTCGAGCGAATAAAAGATAAGTTAAAGGAAGGTCGCAGTTTTGCGCTGGCAATTGATACGGGTTTTGATAGCGCGTTTTCTACTATTTTTGACGCCAACTTCACCACTATGATCACTGCAGTGGTGCTTTACTCCATAGGTAATGGTCCAATTCAAGGTTTTGCCTTGACCTTAGGTCTAGGTCTATTGACCAGCATGTTTACCGGTATCTTTGCTTCAAGGGCCTTGATCAACTTAGTTTATGGGCGTGATGCTAGCCGTCATGTGAGGGTATAACCATGAAAAATATCAATCTAACTAAATGGCGTTATGTTTCGAGTGCTATCTCTATTTTGTTGATGCTAGTGTCATTAACCATCATCGGCGTGAAAGGTTTTAACTGGGGCTTAGATTTTACTGGCGGTGTCGTCACCGAAGTGCAGATCGATAGAAAAATTACCAGCAGTGAATTGCAACCTTTACTCAACGCCGCTTATCAGCAAGAAGTGAGTGTAGTCTCCGCCAGTGAGCCGGGACGTTGGGTGTTGCGCTATTCCGATATAAAGAGTGCCGATACAGAGCAAGGTAATATCGATATTCAGCAGGTATTAGCGCCGCTTAACTCTGAAGTGCAAGTGCTTAACAGCAGTGTTGTCGGGCCGCAGATTGGTCAAGAATTGGCAGAGCAGGGCGGTTTGGCGCTGTTAGTCGCTATGCTGGCGATATTAGGTTATTTAAGTTATCGCTTCGAATGGCGACTCGCATCGGGTGCCCTATTCGCTTTAGTGCATGACGTAGTGTTCGTGCTGGCATTTTTCGCCTTGACTCAGATGGAGTTTAATTTAACGATACTTGCGGCTGTGCTGGCGATTTTAGGTTATTCCTTAAACGATTCGATCATTATCGCTGACCGTATTCGTGAATTATTGATTGCTAAGCCAAAGCTTGCGATTCAAGACATTAACAACCAAGCAATTGTTGCGACGTTTTCTCGCACTATGGTGACATCAGGGACAACCTTAATGACGGTCGGTGCGCTGTGGATCATGGGCGGTGGACCGCTGGAAGGATTTTCGATTGCAATGTTTATCGGTATATTAACTGGCACATTCTCTTCGATTTCAGTTGGTACCTCATTGCCTGAGTTATTAGGCTTAACGCCTGAGCATTATAAGGAACAAGTGATTTCTGAAACACCTTAGGGCTATGCCTATCGCTTAAATTAACAGCGAAAACAAAAAGGCCACTCGATTGAATGGCCTTTTTGTTAACACGATAAAATCAAGAAAAATTACTTTGCCTTTGGCAAAGCAATTTTCATTTCTGGTGATTGACGATAAATCACCAGAATATGACCAATAAGTTGCACTTTTGCGGATTGAGTTTCACGTACTATGGCATCAACGATGGCATTTTTTAGCTCTCTGTCGGCAGAGGCTACTTTCACTTTAATCAGTTCATGATAAGCGAGTGCGCTTTCAATTTCAGCGAGTACACCTTCAGTCAATCCATTGGCACCAAGCAGCACCACTGGCTTTAGCGGATGCGCTAGACCTTTTAAATGCTGTTTTTGTTTGGTTGTTAAGTTCATTTCTACCAACTTTTGCTGAGTTACTGTTGAAAAACGGCTATTCTACCCTTATATAGCCTTTGTGTAACTCTCAATTGTTGCGGATTTTAAATGTCAGGTATAAAACGTACGGCCAGTTCTAATCGCTGGATGCTAGAACACTTTGATGATCACTATGTCAAACTCGCCCAAAAAATGGGCTTGCGATCTCGCGCTGCGTTTAAGCTTGAGGAGATCCAGCAAAAGGATCAACTAATTCGCCCAGGCATGACTGTGGTTGATCTCGGCGCTGCTCCGGGAGGTTGGTCTCAAGTGGCAGTTAAATTAGCGGGAGATAGAGGTAAAGTCATCGCCTGTGACATTTTGCCTATGGATCCCATCGTCGGCGTCGATTTTTTGCAAGGGGATTTTCGTGAAGATAAAGTCCTTCAAGCATTACTTACTCGCGTCGGTGATGCTAAAGTTGACGTTGTGTTGTCTGATATGGCACCCAACATGAGTGGTTCAGATAGTGTTGATCAGCCCCGTGCCATGTATTTAGTGGAATTGGCGTTAGATATGTGCCATCAAGTATTGGCTCCTAATGGCTGTTTTGCGGTAAAAGTCTTTCAGGGGGAGGGCTTTGACGAATACATGAAAGCGGTAAAAGCAGTGTTTAAAGTCGTTAAAACACGTAAACCAGACTCTTCACGGGCTCGTTCCCGCGAAGTCTATCTTGTGGCGACAGGGTACAAGTTGTAGTAACCTAGCGTTAATAATCGCAAGACTTAATGAGGTCTAGTAATTTGAGTGACATGGCAAAAAATCTAATACTCTGGGTTGTCATCGCCGTTGTGCTGATGTCAGTGTTTCAGGGTTACTCCCCCTCTTCTTCGTCATCGCAGAAGATGGATTATTCTACCTTCTTAGATAATGTCCGTGATGGACAGGTCGCAACTGTTGAAGTTAAGAGCGACCAACGTACTATTGAAGGTGCTAAACGAACTGGTGAAAAATTCACTACTATCATGCCGTTATATGACCAAGATTTAATTAATGATCTTGATCGTAAAGGCATCACTATGAAGGGCCAAGAAGCCGAAGAGTCAGGGTTCCTTACCCAAATCTTCATCTCTTGGTTCCCGATGTTATTGCTTATCGGGGTATGGATTTTCTTCATGCGCCAGATGCAAGGCGGCGGCGGCAAAGGCGCTATGTCCTTTGGTAAGAGCAAAGCCAAGCTGATGAGCGAAGATCAGATTAAAACTACTTTTGCCGATGTTGCTGGTTGTGATGAAGCAAAAGAAGAAGTGAAAGAGCTGGTTGATTACCTGCGTGACCCAACTAAATTCCAAAAATTGGGCGGCCGAATTCCAACGGGCGTACTGATGGTGGGTCCTCCAGGTACAGGTAAAACTTTGCTGGCGAAAGCCATTGCGGGTGAATCTAAAGTCCCTTTCTTCACTATTTCAGGTTCTGATTTCGTGGAAATGTTTGTTGGTGTCGGTGCATCCCGTGTGCGTGACATGTTTGAACAAGCGAAAAAGTCGGCACCTTGTATTATTTTCATCGATGAAATCGATGCGGTCGGTCGTCAACGTGGCGCGGGTTTAGGTGGTGGTCATGATGAACGTGAGCAAACACTGAACCAAATGCTGGTTGAGATGGATGGCTTCGAAGGTAATGAAGGCGTTATTGTTATCGCGGCAACTAACCGTCCAGACGTACTCGATTCTGCGTTATTACGTCCGGGTCGTTTTGACCGTCAAGTGGTCGTTGGTTTACCAGACGTTCGTGGTCGTGAGCAGATTTTGAAAGTGCATATGCGTAAAGTGCCGCTTTCTGAAGATGTGAAAGCAAGCGTGATTGCCCGTGGTACGCCAGGTTTCTCGGGTGCTGATTTAGCTAACTTAGTGAACGAAGCTGCCTTGTTTGCGGCTCGCGGAAATCGCCGAGTTGTAGGCATGGAAGAATTTGAGCGTGCAAAAGATAAAATCATGATGGGTGCTGAGCGCCGCTCTATGGTGATGTCTGAAGCTGAAAAAGAAATGACCGCTTACCATGAAGCAGGCCATGCGATTGTGGGTTGTTTAGTACCAGAGCACGATCCTGTGCATAAGGTGACTATCATTCCTCGCGGCCGTGCGCTTGGTGTCACTTTCTTCTTACCTGAAGCTGATTCAGTGAGCCAGAGCCGTCGTAAGTTAGAAAGCCAAATTTCGGTCGCCTACGGTGGTCGTTTAGCAGAAGAGCTTATCTACGGTACTGAGAAAGTGTCGACTGGCGCATCACAGGACATCAAATACGCGACATCTATTGCACGTAACATGGTGACTCAGTGGGGCTTCTCGGACAAGTTAGGTCCATTGCTGTATGCAGAAGAAGATGGTGAAGTCTTCTTAGGTCGCAGCATGGGTAAAGCCAAAGCGATGTCCGATGAAACTGCAACTATTATCGATGCTGAAGTAAAAGTCTTTATCGACAAAAACTACGCTAGAGCGAGACAGATATTGACGGATAACCTCGATATTCTGCACTCAATGAAAGAAGCTTTAATGAAGTATGAAACCATTGATTCACTTCAAATTGACGATTTAATGAAACGTCGTGAAGTGCGTCAGCCTGCTGATTGGCAAGTGGATGACAATGGTTCTAACGATAAAGGCAATGGTCATGGTGAGCCAGCAGCGAAAGCTGAAGACAGTGTGACTGCACCTGCTGAGCCAGAACTGAAAGATCCTGATGAATCTCCAGCTAAGTAATGTGTTGTGAAACCAAAGAAAACCCCGTAAAGGGGTTTTCTTGTTTTACCTTGTTAGCAATTTGACTGCGCTGTCATTGATACTCTCTGCCACCATTGATATTTATCTTCTGACAGTTAGTCATTTCGGATAGAAAATGAAGGCTTGAAATTAATGACGCAAGTTATGCCAGTGAGTAAAATCGTAAGTGTTCGTATTACAGGAGTAAATGCGTGTTTGAACTGATTGCTGGCACTAAACGCCTCGCGTTATCTTCACCCATTGTGATGGGGATTCTTAATGTCACTCCCGATTCTTTTTCCGACGGTGGCCAATATTCTTCCTATGAGCTTGCCTGTCAGCATGCCGATGACATGGTGGCTCAAGGCGCGGGAATGATAGACATTGGCGGTGAGTCGACAAGACCTGGCGCTGCCGAGGTGAGCTTAGCCGATGAACTTGCGCGGGTGATCCCGTTAGTGAAATATGTTGCGGCGCACCATGATGTGTGGATTTCGGTTGATACCAGTAAGCCTGAAGTCATGCGTCAAGCTGTTGCTGCGGGCGCACATTTGATTAACGATGTGCGCGCCCTGATGGAACCCGGTGCGCTTGAAGCTGCTGCAGAGTTGCAAGTCCCCATATGCTTAATGCATATGCAAGGTGAACCCAAAAGCATGCAATTTGCACCGACTTACCATAATGTTATTGAAGAAGTTTCTGCCTTTTTAACTGAGCGGATTGAAGCTTGCTTGCGAGCAGGGATCCCCCGTGAATTATTAATACTCGATCCGGGATTTGGTTTTGGTAAAAGCTTAGAGCATAACTATGAATTACTGGCGAAGCTCGACTGTTTTGCCCAGTTTGATTTACCGATATTGATAGGATTGTCTCGTAAGAGCATGATAGGAAACCTCTTAGCAAAACCGACCTCAGAACGTCTTGCTGGGAGCCTTGCTGGCGCTATGATAGCGGCCCAAAAGGGCGCTCATATCATTCGTGTGCATGATGTTACTGAAACTGTGGATATGCTCAAGGTGTTACAAGCGACACAAGCGTATTTTTAAGCATCGTTATGCTCTCGTTAAGCATTTAATTAATATTATGATCCCAAATCATTGGGACACATTTGAGTTTGTGGAGCGATATGAAAGAACGTAAATTTTTTGGAACTGACGGTATTCGGGGAAAAGTCGGTTCAGGTCAAATGACGCCTGAGCTCGCGCTTAAGTTAGGTTGGGCGGCGGGGCGCGTGTTATCCCGCAGTGGTACCAAAAAGGTGATTATAGGTAAAGATACCCGTATTTCGGGCTATATGTTTGAGTCAGCATTAGAAGCTGGCCTTTCTGCTGCAGGCCTTAATGTGATGTTAATGGGACCTATGCCAACGCCAGCAGTAGCCTATTTGACGCGCACGTTTCGCGCCGAAGCTGGGGTGGTGATCAGCGCGTCACACAATCCGTATTACGATAATGGTATTAAGTTTTTTTCCACCGACGGCAGTAAGTTAGACGATAACCTAGAGCTAGAAATTGAAGCCGAGCTTGAAAAGCCCCTCGTTTGTGTTGAATCGCATCTATTGGGGAAGGTATCGCGTATTGAAGATGCCCGTGGCCGTTATATTGAGTATTGCAAAGGTAATTTTCCTGCAGAACACACGTTAACTGGGCTAAAAATTGTGGTTGATTGTGCCCATGGCGCAACTTATCACATAGCGCCAGCAGTGTTTCGTGAGTTAGGCGCCGAGGTGATTGCCATTGGTGATAAACCCAACGGGATGAACATCAATGATAAAGTGGGCGCGACGTCCATGGGCAAAATTTGTGAAACCGTTCTAGCCGAAAGTGCCGATTTAGGCATCGCACTCGACGGTGACGGTGACCGTATTATGATGGTCAACAGCAAAGGTGAAGTGATCGACGGCGATCAAATTTTATATATTCTGGCCTGTGATGCGAAATCCCGTGGCGTATTACGCGGTGGTGTAGTTGGTACGTTAATGTCAAACCTTGGGCTTGATCTCGCCTTGCAAGCATTAGACATCCCCTTTGCGCGTTCGAAAGTGGGCGACCGTTATGTGATGGAACTACTTAAAGAACTCGATTGGCGCATCGGCGGTGAAAATTCAGGGCATATCCTCAATCTTGATCACGGCACAACTGGTGATGGCATAGTTGCGGGGATTTTAGTGTTAGCGGCCATGCGTCGTCAGAATGCTACGCTAGAAGAACTGACTTCTGCGATGGAAATGTTGCCGCAGGTGTTAGTCAATGTGCGCTTTGAAGGCGAGCACGACCCTCTTAAGTCAGATAAAGTTAAAGCGGCGCAGGCACAGGTTGAATCTCAACTGGGCGTGCGTGGCCGAGTATTATTACGTAAGTCAGGTACTGAACCTTTGATCCGTGTCATGGTTGAAGGTGACGATCATAGTGCAGTATTGGCGCACGCAAATTTGATTGCGGATGCGGTAAAATCGGCAAGCTAATATTTGCTAATTTTGTAATGAGTGCGGCTGATACCAATTTAAAATTAGGGTGTTAGCTGCACAAATGAACAGAAAACAGCTTTGGCGTGTAAAAAATAAGCATTCCAACCTGATATCTGAAAAAATTCGAATTTAGCTATTGTAACTTAATAAGTGGTTCGCTATTATTCACGCCGCTTTCAGAGGAGACAGTGATGGCACTCAGACGTCCTATGGTAGCTGGCAATTGGAAGATGAACGGCAGTGCGGCATTAGCCCAAGAGTTGTTCAAAAAATTTGCCTCTAAGCTCCAAAATGATTCAGCTGAAGTGGTTTTATGCCCGCCTTCTATCTATCTAGAGAGCGTTAGGCAACTGCTAGAAGCAAACAAGGAAGCGTTAGACGGTTCACTTGTTAGGATGGGCGCTCAAAACCTAAGTCAACATGACTTTGGCGCTTATACCGGAGAAGTTTCAGGTCAGATGCTCAAAGATTCAGGATGTCGATATGTAATTATCGGGCATTCAGAACGTCGCCGTATGTACGGAGAGACGAGTAATATCGTAGCGGAGAAATTCGCCGCTGCACAAAAGCATGGCTTAACCCCAATTTTATGTGTGGGTGAGTCAGGTCCAGCACGAGAAGCAAGACGCACCTTCGAGGTGATTGCTGAAGAGTTGGATATAGTGATCCAGAAAAATGGCACTATGGCTTTTGATAACGCTATTATCGCCTACGAGCCGCTTTGGGCTGTAGGAACAGGTAAAAGTGCTACACCAGAGCAGGCACAAGAAGTTCATGCGTTTATTCGCAAACGCCTCTCTGAAGTGTCTCCGTTTATCGGAGAAAATATCAGGATTCTCTACGGTGGTAGTGTGACACCGAGTAATGCTGCAGATTTATTTGCCCAACCTGATGTTGATGGTGGACTGATTGGCGGTGCTAGCTTAAACTCTAGCGAGTTTTTAAGTCTGTGTACCATAGCGATGAGCGCATAATATGTATGAAGTTCTAGTAGTTATTTACTTGTTGGTTGCATTAGGTCTAATAGGCTTAGTATTAATTCAGCAAGGTAAGGGAGCTGACATGGGGGCCTCTTTTGGCGCCGGTGCATCAGGTACTCTTTTTGGTTCAAGCGGTTCAGGTAATTTCCTGACACGCAGTACGGCGATTCTTGCCATTGCGTTTTTCACTTTAAGTCTGCTTATTGGTAACTTAAGTGCAAACCACGCAAAAAATGAAGATTCATGGAAAGATTTAGGTTCAGACACTGAACAGGTTACCCAACCAGTTGAGCAAGGAACCCAAAAGTCAGAAACGAAAATTCCTGACTAGTAAAAGGTGTCGCCGAGGTGGCGAAATTGGTAGACGCGCAGCCTTGAGGTGGCTGTGACCTAACGGTCGTGCGGGTTCAAGTCCCGCTCTCGGCACCAAATATAACTAAGATAGACGAGATAAGTTCTCTCTTAGTTATTGCAAGAAATGACGATAGTCAATATACTTGCACACAGTTGACGCGGGGTGGAGCAGCATGGTAGCTCGTCGGGCTCATAACCCGAAGGTCGTCGGTTCAAATCCGGCCCCCGCAACCAGCTCCTAGTAACGAATAGTGTTTGAATTCGTTATGGTTTACAGGTTCTTGAAATTAATGACCTCGTGATTACGGGGTTTTTTGTTATCTGGGACTTTTAAATTTGTCGCATGCTTCGTATGTGGCGTTGTACTAGGGCTATTAAGCCCTTTTTTGTTTTTTCGGGGGTCAATCTTGGCAACGTTAGAATTCAGACTGGCAGAAATGCTCAAAGTACCTGTGGAAGCATTAGGCTTTCAGCTGTGGGGCATTGAATATGTTCAAGCGGGTAAGCATTCCACACTGCGAGTGTTCATTGATGGTGAGAATGGTATCAATATTGAAGATTGTGCCAATGCAAGTCGCCAAGTCAGTGCTGTACTCGATGTTGAAGATCCTATTTCTACAGAATATACCCTAGAGGTTTCTTCGCCAGGCGTAGATAGACCCTTATTTACTGCTGAGCAGTACGCGGGCTATGTAGGCGAGGATGTAAAGCTTCAATTGACTATGCCGGTTGACGGCAGTCGTAATTTAAAAGGCGCCATCACTGCGGTCGACGGGCAAATGCTCTCGCTGAAAGTGAATGGTAAAGAGTTAGTTGTCGCATTGGATAATATCCGCAAAGGCAACTTAATCGCTAAGTTTTGATGGTTTCAAGGTGAACGAGGCAAGACGAGATGAATAAAGAGATTCTGCTAGTCGCTGAGGCGGTTTCAAATGAAAAGGCCGTTCCACGCGAGAAAATTTTTGAAGCGCTAGAGATTGCTCTGGCCACAGCAACCAAGAAAAAGTACGAAGGTGATATTGACGTTCGTGTTGCTATCGACCGTAAAACCGGTGGTTATGATACTTTCCGTCGTTGGATGGTAGTTGATGATCACGGTGAAGCGTTAGAAAACCCTTATCGTGAAATCACGTTAGAAGCGGCACGTTACGAAAATCCGGACATCCAGCCTGGCGAGTTTATCGAAGACGATATCGAGTCAGTGGTGTTTGACCGTATTACCACTCAAACCGCTAAGCAAGTGATCGTACAGAAAGTACGTGAAGCAGAACGTGCTCAAGTGGTTGAGCAGTTCCAAGATCAAGAAGGTGAGTTAATCACAGGTGTGGTCAAAAAAGCGACTCGCGAGAGCGTAGTGGTTGACTTAGGTAATAACGCTGACGGCGTATTGTTCCGTGAAGACTTAATTTCACGCGAATCTTTCCGCCCTGGTGACCGTGTGCGTGCATTATTGTACTCAGTACGTCCAGAAGCTCGTGGTGCACAGTTATTTTTAAGCCGTACTAAACCTGAAATGCTGATCGAGCTTTTCCGTGTTGAAGTGCCTGAAATCGCTGACGAACTGATTGAAATCATGGGCGCTGCTCGTGATCCAGGCGCTCGCGCTAAGATCGCCGTTAAGTCGAATGATCGCCGTATCGATCCTATCGGTGCGTGTGTGGGTATGCGTGGTGCGCGTGTACAAGCCGTTTCGAATGAACTGGGTGGCGAACGTGTTGATATCGTGTTGTGGGATGATAATCCAGCACAATACGTGATCAATGCCATGGCGCCAGCCGATGTTGCCTCTATCATAGTCGACGAAGATAACCATTCTATGGATATCGCTGTTGAAGCCGATAGTTTGGCACAAGCCATTGGACGTAATGGCCAGAACGTACGTTTAGCAACACAACTGACTGGTTGGGTTCTGAACGTTATGACAGTGGAAGATATGAATAAGAAACATCAGGCAGAAAGTGCCAAGGTGGTTGATTTATTTGTTAACTCACTGGATGTCGATGAAGATTTTGCACAAGTACTGGCAGACGAGGGCTTTACGTCGCTCGAAGAAGTTGCCTATGTGCCTGTGTCTGAACTATTGGCGATTGACGGTTTTGACGAAGATCTCGTCGAAGCTTTACGTGAACGTGCAAAAGCGGCGATCTCAACTCGAGCTCTCGCTACTGAAGAAGCACTGGATGGTGTGGAGCCAAGTGAAGAGTTGCTAGCACTTGAAGGTGTTGAAAGACACTTAGCCTATGTTTTCGCTAGCAAAGGTATTGTGACTCTAGAAGACTTGGCTGAACAAGGCATTGATGATTTGATCGAAATTGAAGAATTGACAGAAGAAAAAGCAGGTGAGCTCATCATGGCAGCCCGCAATATCTGTTGGTTTGGCGAAGAAGCATAAGTCGATCAACAGGGGGATTTAACTGATGGCAGATACTACCGTAGAGAAATTGGCCACGGAAGTGGGTAAAAGTGTTGAACGTCTGATTGAGCAATTCTCTCAGGCTGGAATTAAGAAAGGCCAAGCTGATAAAGTGACTGAAGCTGAAAAGCAGCAGTTACTGGATTATCTGAAAAAGCAGCACGGTGGCGAAAATGCGCCAACGAAAATGACGCTGCAGCGTAAAACCGTATCGACCCTAAGTGTGGCCGGTAATGGTGGTCAATCTAAAGATGTTAAAGTTGAAGTTCGTAAAACACGAACTTTCGTTAAGCGTGATGCTAATGAGGCTACTCTGAAGGCTGAAGAAGAAGCGAAAGCCGAAGCAGAAGCTTTGGCAAAAGCAAAGGCCGAAGCAGAAGCTGCTGCGGCAGCAAAAGTGAAAGCTGAAGCAGATGCTAAGGCAAAAGTGGAAGCAGAAGCCAAGGCGAAAGCTAAAGCAGCAGCCGAAGTGAAAGTGGTTAAAGATATGTCACCAGAAGCAGAAGCGGCTCGTCTAGAAGCTGAACGTTTGAAAGCGGCGCAAGAAGCGGCAACCAAACGTAAGCAAGACGAAGAAGCGGCTAAAGCGGCAGAAACTGCTCGCTTACTCGCTGAAGAACATTCTAAGCGCTGGGCCGAAGAAGAGCGCCAACGTTTAGAAGCCGAGAAAAACGGTGATCATCACATCACGACATCTAAAGTAGCTCGTGCTGCTGAAGATACTTCTGATCTGGATGAAGAAAAACGCGGACGTCGTGCTCGTAACAAGAGCAACGCGAAAAAACGTGGCGGCAAAGATGCCCGTGACGGCCGTGAAAAACACATGCGTAAC
Source organism: Shewanella sp. SM55 (assembly GCF_025654025.1). Classification (NCBI taxonomy): domain Bacteria; kingdom Pseudomonadati; phylum Pseudomonadota; class Gammaproteobacteria; order Alteromonadales; family Shewanellaceae; genus Shewanella; species Shewanella sp. SM55. The sequence continues at coordinate 121,087 of NZ_JAKKRS010000009.1, forward strand.
CGCAGTACTGCACCTGAGTCTATGGCGCATGGCTTCAATAAGCCTGTGGCAGCAGTGAGCCGTGATGTGCGTATCGGTGAAACTGTTACTGTTTCTGAACTTGCGCATTTAATGGCAGTGAAAGCAACTGAAATCATCAAACAGATGATGAAAATGGGTTCTATGGTCACGATCAACCAAGTGTTGGATCAAGAGACTGCCCAGCTAGTTGCTGAAGAAATGGGTCACAAAGTTGTGCTTATCCGTGAAAACGAACTTGAGCACCAAGTGCTACAAGACCGTGATGATGAAGATGGCATCAAGCTAGAATCTCGTGCACCAGTTGTGACTATCATGGGTCACGTTGACCACGGTAAGACTTCGTTACTTGACTACATTCGCCGCGCTAAAGTGGCTGCTGGCGAAGCCGGTGGTATTACTCAGCATATCGGTGCATACCATGTTGAAACTGAAAATGGCATGATCACTTTCCTTGATACTCCTGGTCACGCCGCGTTTACCGCAATGCGTGCCCGCGGTGCCAAGGCAACGGATATTGTTGTGCTAGTTGTTGCTGCCGATGACGGTGTAATGCCGCAAACAATCGAAGCTATTCAACATGCTAAAGCTGGTAACGTGCCATTAATCGTGGCTGTGAACAAGATGGATAAACCGGAAGCGGATATCGATCGCGTTAAGAGCGAATTGTCACAACACGGTGTTATGTCTGAAGATTGGGGTGGAGACAACATGTTTGCCTTCGTTTCAGCTAAGACAGGTGAAGGCGTTGACGAACTGTTAGAAGGTATCTTACTGCAAGCTGAAGTTCTCGAACTGAAAGCGGTACGTGATGGTATGGCTGCCGGTGTGGTCATTGAATCACAATTGGACAAAGGTCGTGGCCCTGTGGCTACGATTCTGGTTCAAGAAGGTACGCTGCGCCAAGGTGATATCGTTCTGTGTGGTCTTGAGTACGGTAAAATTCGTGCAATGAAAGACGAAAACGGTCGTTCAATCACTGAAGCGGGTCCATCTATTCCTGTTGAAATTCTAGGTCTGTCAGGCGTTCCGTCTGCAGGTGATGAAGCAACAGTCGTACGTGACGAACGTAAAGCTCGCGAAGTTGCCCTGTATCGTCAAGGTAAGTTCCGTGATGTGAAACTGGCACGTCAGCAAAAATCTAAGCTAGAAAACATGTTTGCGAACATGACAGACGGCGAAGTGAAAGAACTGAACATCGTTCTTAAAGCAGACGTACAAGGTTCACTCGAAGCGATTACTGATTCGTTAACAGGTTTGTCTACCGACGAAGTGAAAGTGAACATCATCGCTCGCGGTGTGGGTGCACTGACTGAAACGGATGCAACCTTAGCGGCTGCCTCTAACGCTATCATGGTTGGCTTTAACGTACGTGCCGATGCACAAGCCCGTAAGACTATCGAAAGTGAAAGTGTTGATTTACGTTACTACAGCGTTATCTATAATTTGATTGATGAAGTTCGTGCAGCGATGACAGGTATGTTGTCTCCTGTGTTCAAACAACAAATTATCGGTCTGGCTGAAGTTCGTGATGTGTTCAAGTCACCTAAGCTGGGCGCAATTGCTGGCTGTATGGTGACCGAAGGTACCATCAAGCGTAGCGCGCCAATTCGCGTACTACGTGATAACGTTGTTATCTACGAAGGTGAACTCGAATCGCTACGTCGCTTCAAAGACGACGTTGCTGAAGTTCGCAATGGTATGGAATGTGGTATTGGCGTTAAGAACTACAACGATGTTCGCGTAGGCGACCAAATCGAAGTATTCGAAACCGTCGAGATTGCTCGTACTCTGTAACGATAATAAGGGCGGCTTTAGCCGCCCTTATCAATTTAAGCTATGGTAAGAAATATTATGGCAAAAGAATTCAGTCGTACTCGTCGAATCGCTCAGCAGCTTCAGCAAGAACTTGCTCAAGTGCTACAGCGCGACATGAAAGATCCTCGTATTGGCTTTGTGACTGTGAATGACGTCGACGTCTCTCGCGATCTCAGCTATGCCAAAGTGTTTGTGACTTTTTTCGAAGAAGACAAAGCTGTCGTTCAAGAAAAGCTAAACGCTTTGATCAGCGCAGCTCCTTATATCCGCACTTTAGTGGCGGGTCGTATGAAGCTGCGTGTCATGCCTGAACTGCGTTTTATCTACGATAGCTCGCTAGTTGAAGGTATGCGCATGTCTAACTTAGTTAGCCAAGTGATCAACCAAGACAAAGCGAAGCAACAGCAATTTGGCAGCGAAGACGCATCGGTTGAAGATGAAGTCTTAGGTGATGATATTGCTGATGACGCAGATGAAACGGAAGGTAAAGATTAATGGCTCGTCGTCCAAAAGGTCGTTTTATCGATGGGATAGTGCTGCTGGATAAATCCACTGGCATGAGTTCTAACTTTGCATTGCAAAGGGTAAAGCGCTTTTTTAATGCGAATAAAGCTGGGCATACGGGCGCACTCGATCCGTTAGCGACAGGTATGTTACCTGTATGCTTAGGCGAAGGGACTAAGTTTTCTCAGCATCTATTGGATGCCGATAAACGCTACTTAGTCACGGCAAAGCTTGGCGAACGGACAGATACCAGTGATTCCGATGGTGAAGTGGTGCAAAGCCGCGCCATTGATTTTACCGAGGCGCAGCTATTAACTGCGCTTGATTTCTTCCGTGGTGAAACTCAGCAAGTGCCTTCTATGTATTCCGCGCTGAAATATCAGGGTCAGCCCCTGTATAAATATGCCCGTGAAGGCATAGAAGTGCCGCGTGAATCTCGCCCTATTACGGTATTTGAGCTAAATTTCATCGGTCTTGAAGGCGATGAGCTGACCTTAGACATTCATTGTTCTAAGGGCACTTATATTCGCACTATCATAGACGATCTCGGTGAGATGCTCGGTTGTGGCGCCCATGTGATAATGCTGCGCCGCACCCAAGTTGCGCAGTATCCCTATGCCAGAATGGTCACTTTAGAACAACTTGAAGCGCTAGTTGCTCAAGCACATGAACAACAGATAGATCCGAGCGTATTACTCGACCCTCTGTTATTGCCTATGGACACGGCCGTGGCCGATTTCCCAGAGGTCAATGTGCCGGATGCGATAGCTCCTTACTTAATGCAAGGTCAAGCGGTTCGTGTACCGGTTAATGCAGAATTGAAAACCGATGAGTTGGTACGTATCACTTTAGGTGACATTCGCCGATTTGTGGGGATTGGCACAATGAACGAAGATGGCTTATTAGCGCCGAAACGACTCATTGTTATCCATGACGAACCTTCAGAAACGCATTAGCCCGCTATCCATCGACAAATGATTAAATTAGTTGATGCATTAGTCCCCGCCTTTTATTGCGCTAACGTGGGTTTATGGGTAAAATAGCGCGCCCTCTGGCTGAGTTAGTGATCGGCTAGAGATTCATATTATTTATTTGGAGATATACATGTCACTAAGTCCTGAAGCAAAAGCAAAAATTTTGGCTGATTTTGGCCGTTGTGAAAACGACACTGGTTCAACTGAAGTTCAAGTTGCTTTGTTAACTGCGCAAATCAACCATTTGCAAGATCACTTCAAAGAGCACATTCATGATCACCACTCACGTCGTGGTCTGTTACGTATGGTTAGCTCACGTCGTAAGTTAACTGCTTACCTGAAACGTACTGATTTAGCACGTTACACTGCTCTGATCCAAAAGTTAGGTCTACGTCGTTAATTTCGCGTCGACTAACGTGAAAAAGGAGGCTTAGCCTCCTTTTTTATTGCCTAAAATTCAACAGAATATTTATTGTGCAAACGAGAGATATACAGAAGTTACAGCCAAAATCAGTCTAATGTTTAGGTCTGTTACGCTGAGCTTGATGTGATTAAGCATCGAATCGAAACTTAAGTGCCAATGTAAGTATCCTAAGCCCCACGTAAACCATCAAGACTGCTTATTATTGCTGTTTGTGTTGCTATATACAGCGCTTCAAATTCTGCTTGGGGTAGAGGCTGACTAAAATAGAAACCTTGGCCGACTTGGCACTGATTTTCTTTCAACCAATCCAATTGCTGCTCGTTTTCAATGCCTTCGGCCACAATGGTCAAATTAAGCTGCTTTCCCAACATTAAAATGGTCGATGCAATTGCACTATCCCCTGGTAGATCGGAAACGAAACAACGATCGATTTTCATGGTAGTGATAGGCAAATGGCGCAGGTAAGAGAGTGAAGAATACCCTGTGCCAAAGTCATCGACTGCAATACCAAATCCGGCTGATTTCAATTGTTCCAGCTTAGCGATAGCGAGTTCAATGTCGTTCATCAACGAGGTTTCAGTGATTTCAATTTCCAGCAACTCGGGTTGGATTTGATAGCGTAATGCCATCTGTTTGATATCGGGAACTAAACTAGCATCGGCAAATTGCTGTGAGGCAACATTAATCGCAATTGGGATGGCATAGTTATATTTTTTCTGCCATTCCCTAAGTACTTTACAGCTTTGCTCTATCACCCAACGACCTATAGGAATGATGATACCGGTCTCCTCCGCGACGGGAATAAAGGAAATGGGGCTGATGAGTCGTCCGTCTTTTTGCCAACGGATCAAGGCTTCACAGGCGATGACTTTGCCCGTTTGCAGATCAAGTTTCGGTTGGAAATACAGTAAAAATTCATTGTTTTTTAACGCATCATGTAAAGATGCTTCAGTGCGTAAACGAACTGCTGCTCGCTCAGTCATCTGTTGTTTAAAGAAGGCCCATTGATTCGAGCCTGCAGCTTTCGCGCTGTACATGGCAATGTCAGCGTGACGGATCAAATCTTCAGCGCTGTTACCGTCTTCGGGATAAATAGAAATCCCAATCGATGCCGCTGGATGAATAGCATGTTCATTTAATTGAATCGGGACATTGAGCTGGATCAGTAGCTTATCTACAAAATCTGCTGCTTGGTCTGGGGTGTGAACTGTATCGGCCAGAATAACAAATTCATCGCCACCTAAGCGGGAAACTGTGCCTTTATCACCAACGAATCGTTCGAGAATGCGGGCGATACGAGCGAGGAATTGATCGCCTAATGCGTGGCCAAGGGAATCGTTGATATTCTTAAAACGGTCTAAGTCGATAAACATCAATGCAAAGCTGCGTTTGTGTACTCGCGAGCGTTGGATAGTGACTGCGATAGTTTCAAGTAATAATGTGCGGTTAGGTAAACCCGTTAGCGGATCTCGGGTCGCCATTTTGCGCAGTTTGGACTGGGTTTGGCTAAATTGAATAAGAATTTGGTTGAATTTTGAGGTTACTAAGCCGAGTTCATCATCCTTGTGTGCGTTGGACATAGGTAAGAGATTTTCATCCGGAGAGTCGGGTTCGATCTTATCGATGGCCTCACTGATGCGTGCGATAGGCTGAGTCAGGAAGCGATGGAATACCACGGACAGTACTAAGGTGAGTAAGAGTGCACGAGCGAGAGTAGCAAAAAAACTAAATCTTAACTGCGAGAAGAGGGTGTTTGTGAGTTCTTGGGTATCGTAGAAAACCGTTAATGTACCAATGAGTTGCTGTTGTTGGGTACCTTCAAAATAAAAAGGCCTATACAAAGGGCGAGAAATTTCTTTGAGATCATCAAATAATTTATTACTTAAACTGATAAAAGTCTGTGAGTTATTCTGCTTATTATTACTGACAGAAACAAACATTGAGCCATCGTCCAGCTCAATCACCGCCGAGCCAACATGTTCGACTTTGATGGCACCCTCTAAAGTTTGACGGGCTAAATTATCATCTAATGCCCATACAGCATTTGCTGCAGGTTGTTCAACTGAATCAAGGAGTTCTTGCTGAGTGGTCGTGAGTTGTTGTTTGGTTGATACGACGACTAAAGCGATTTCAACAATAAAAATGGCAATGGCAAAAAATAGGGCAGTAAATACGACTAGGTTAGTTTGTTTCCACGTCAGTGACTTAAAACGGCCTGTCATCGGGCGCATCCTTCATGATAATTATTCACCATCGGCGAGATTTTCCGTATCAATATAAACCGCAACTCTTTGTTGATTTAACCACTTTAGTGAAAAGTTACGTATTTGTCATCATTATCTGCTCTTTATCTATTGATCCGAATTGCAGTATACTTACGCGCGTAATTCAAGGTCATTAATTAAGGAATGGGTCACGTGAATCCTATTGTAAAGAGTTTTGAGTATGGTCAACATACAGTCACCCTGGAAACAGGTGTTATAGCGCGTCAAGCTGATGCAGCCGTTTTAGCGAGTATGGGTGACACGACAGTGTTAGTCACTGTTGTCGGTAAAAAAGATGCAGATGCAGGCCGTGACTTTTTCCCTCTGACTGTTAACTATCAAGAAAAAACCTACGCAGCGGGTAAAATTCCTGGTGGTTTCTTTAAGCGTGAAGGCCGTCCTTCAGAAGATGAGACATTAATCGCTCGTCTGATCGACCGTCCAATTCGCCCTCTTTTCCCTAATGGTTTCAAAAACGAAGTTCAAGTTATCATTACCGTAGTATCTGTCGATCCACAAATCGAGCCAGATATCATCTCCATGATCGGTACTTCTGCGGCACTGGCTATTTCTGGTATTCCATTCAGCGGTCCTTTAGGTGCTGCACGTGTGGGTTACATTGATGGCGAATACGTGTTGAACCCAAGTGTTGCACAACTTGCAACCAGCCAACTGAACTTAGTGGTTGCTGGTACTGCTGGTGCAGTATTAATGGTGGAATCAGAAGCCCAAGCATTACCAGAAGAAGTGATGTTAGGTTCTGTAGTTTACGGTCACGATCAACAACAAGTGGTTATCAAGGCGATTGCTGAATTTAAAGCAGAAGCCGGTAAACCAACTTGGGATTGGACTGCACCAACGCAAGATGCCGATTTAGTCGCCCAAATCAAAGAGCTTGCTGAAGCTGGTTTAGGTGATGCGTATAAAATCCAAGTTAAACAAGATCGTTATGCTCAAGTTTCTGTTGTAAAAGCAGCAGCAAAAGAAGCCTTGTTAGCGAGCAATCCAAGCGTTGATTTACGTGAAGTTGACAACTTACTGGGTAGCTTAGAGAAGAAAGTGGTTCGTGGTCGCATCATCCGTGGCGAGCCACGTATTGATGGTCGTGAACCAGACATGATCCGTGCCTTAAGTGTGTTAGCGGGCGTATTGCCACGTACTCACGGTAGCGCATTGTTCACTCGTGGCGAAACTCAAGCGTTAGTCACTTGTACTTTAGGTACTGAACGTGATGCACAGAAGATCGACAGCATCATGGGCGAGCGCACTAACCGTTTCATGCTGCACTATAACTTCCCTCCATACTCTGTTGGTGAAACAGGCATGGTGGGATCACCTAAGCGCCGCGAAATCGGTCATGGTAAGTTAGCATGGCGCGGTATTAACGCTGTTATGCCTTCAGCGGCTGAATTCCCATACAGCGTACGCGTTGTATCTGAAATCACTGAATCTAACGGTTCAAGCTCTATGGCGTCAGTATGTGGTACTTCTCTCGCGCTGATGGATGCCGGTGTACCTATCAAGACTTCTGTAGCGGGTATCGCTATGGGTCTAGTGAAAGAAGGCGATGATTTCGTTGTTCTTTCTGACATTTTAGGTGATGAAGATCATTTAGGTGACATGGACTTCAAAGTTGCGGGTACGCGTGATGGTATTACTGCACTGCAGATGGATATCAAGATCGAAGGTATCACTAAAGAAATCATGGATATCGCACTGCAACAAGCCTATGGTGCACGTGTACATATCCTGAACGTGATGGATCAAGCGATTGGTTCACACCGTGATGATATTTCTGATCACGCTCCACGTATCACTGTTATCAAGATCAACCCAGAAAAAATCCGTGACGTTATCGGTAAAGGTGGTGCAGTTATCCGTGCTCTGACCGAAGAAACGGGCACTACGATTGAACTGGAAGATGATGGTACTGTGAAGATCGCTTCTTCAAACGGCGAAGCAACTAAAGAAGCTATCCGTCGTATCGAAGAAATCACATCAGAAGTTGAAGTGGGTCGTATCTACAATGGTAAGGTTATCCGTATCGTTGATTTCGGCGCGTTCGTGAACATTCTGCCGGGCAAAGACGGTTTAGTACACATTTCACAAATCAGTGATGAACGTGTTGCTAACGTGTCTGATCACCTTGAGCTGAACCAAGAAGTTGCCGTTAAGGTGATGGAAGTGGATCGTCAAGGCCGCGTACGTCTGTCAATTAAAGAAGCACAAACGAAAGAAGCTGCTGCTGAATAATGAGTCTTTGACTTATTTATAGTCACACACTTTTTAAGTGATTGCATCAAAAGGAGATCAAATGATCTCCTTTTTTGTTTTAGCATTAAGAAAGTCAGTATTAATCTTAATTCCCTAATAGCGGTCCTGTGGTGGGATTGCTATCATGAAGATTCTTCTGCGTATGTTGGGAATCTAAAAAGGTAGAAATGGATGAGTCTTAAAATTAGAACCGCTGTCGTTGCTGTGCTGGCCAGTGCCAGTCTGTTGTTAGCCGGATGCGCAACCACCCAGTCTCCTTTAGATAACCATAATGATGTTGAAGGTAAATTGGTTGTCGCGCCAGTTATGCCTGATTATAAAGTCGAAGTGACACTGGCAAAACTCAACGAGATTTTGGCTACGGTCGAACTGACGAATGAACAGAGAGCCAGATTTCATTACGATCGTGGTGTGATTTACGACAGTGTGGGCTTAAGACTGCTTGCACGGATTGATTTTATGCAAGCGTTAAAACTTCAGCCTGATCTCGCTGATGCCTATAATTTCCTTGGAATTTATTACACCCAAGAAGGTGAATACGACAGCGCCTATGAAGCCTTCGATGGCGTATTAGAGTTAGCACCTAATTATGATTATGCCTATTTGAATCGCGGTATTGCTTTGTACTATGGTGACCGTATTGATTTAGCGACTAAAGATATGCAGGCGTTTTATGCAGGCGACAATAAAGATGGTTATCGGGCATTATGGCTGTATTTGATTGATTTGAAAGCTGACTCCGTTGAAGCTAAAAAACAGTTAGCGCAGCATCGTCAGAATTTAGAAAATGATGCTTGGGCGACCGTTATCGTCGATTATTATTTAGGTAAAAAAAGCCGTGATGAGGTGTTTTCAGCCGCTAAAGTAGGCTTAACATATCCGAAAGAATATGCTGAACGTTTATGCGAAGCTTATTTTTACCTTGCAAAAATGGCGATAGAAACTAAGCAATATCAAGATGCGGCAAACTATTTTCGCTTAGCATTGGCAACCAATATCTATGATTTTGTCGAACATAGATATGCGCGTATTGAACTCGCCAAAGTCAAAGGTTTGCTCGAAGCCACAAAATAACCTCTCTCAGCCCGAGTTCATCTCGGGCTTTGCCTAGCCAAGCTCGAACTGAGGCGCTATAATTTGCGCCTTTTTAGCGATACAAGTGCATAGGTTAACATGTCAGGCAATAAAGTAGAGGTCGATAAACGTCGCACCTTCGCGATCATATCGCACCCAAAAGATGCCCCTACTGACTCGATATGACAAACAGTTAATTTTTATTAAATTTAGCTATAATTATCAATAGTTAACCATCTTCACGCTAGACACCTCATGACGTCCTCCCTTCTCTATAGACACCAAAAACTTGTACAAATTTGCGTACAAATTTAGACTGTACACACTCGGTTTAAAAAATTTGTACACAGTGAGTTTAAAATGTCCTTATCTGACACATGGTTAAAGGCTAATTTATCTAAAAGTTACCCCAAGTCTTTTGAACGCGCAGACCGTGATGGTCTGAGTGTTAGGGTGTCTCCGAAAGGTAAGATTACTTTCCAAATCAGATACCGCTATGTTGGAAAAGCCTGCCGAGTTGACTTAGGCTCTTACCCACTTATGTCACTTAAGGATGCAAGAACTGAATGCGTTAGATTGCGTGCAGAGCTTGAGCAAGGCAATAACCCGAAGACCGTAAAGGAACTTGAGCACAAAGCCGTTTCTACAGCGCTAACAATGTCTGAGTTGTTTATGCAGTGGTATGAGAGTTATTGTGTGGCCAATAAAACCAGTCACGCTGAAATTTTAAGATCCTTCAAATTACACGTTCTGCCAAAGATAGGTCACTTGCCAGCAGATAAAGTCTCGCTACATATTTGGCTTGATGTTATCGAGACCAAAGCAAAAACCTCACCTTCAATTGCCGATAGATTACTCACAAATGGAAAGCAATTACTTAAGTGGGGCGTCAAGCGGCAATTACTTAAGTCAAACGTATTGGTTGATATCAGCGCCAAGAGTGACCTACAAATAACTAAGAATGTGGGTGATCGCTCACTTAACAATGATGAAATTCGGTTGTTTTGGTTAGCGATAGAAGGGTCCAGAATTGCACAAAAAAATAAAATCTTTCTCAAGCTCAATCTTATCTATGGCTGCCGTAATGGTGAATTGAGGCTAAGCAAAAAATCAGACTTTGACTTCAATACTATGGTGTGGACTGTACCTCCTGAAAATCATAAAACAGGTAAGGTAACTAAAAAACCATTGCTCAGGCCAATCATTCCAGAGACAAAAGAGTTGATTGAAGAAGCCGTGCTTTTGAGTGGTGACGGTGAGTTTTTATTTAATAATGAAGGCACAGATCAGCCAATGGGGCGTTCTTCATCGCTTTCTCTGCCATACAATATTATCCAATGGCTTAAGAAGAACATGAGCTATGAAATGGAACACTGGTCAATACACGATTTGCGTAAAACGGCTCGGACAAACTTTTCAACTTTAACCGAGCCGCATGTCGCCGAGATCATGTTGGGCCATAAACTGCCAGGGCAATGGCAAGTTTATGACCACTATGAATATCTAGAAGAACAAGCTAACGCATATAGTGGATGGGTAGAAAGACTACGTAAAATCACGGCCTAGCATTAGGCTGCATGCTGTGATGTATCGACTCCGGCTGCTTCCCATTCCTCTACATCATCAATTGCCCATCGGTTATAACTTCCAATGGCTAATATTCTGGGTAGTGGGAAAGGATGTTTTTCTCGCTGCATCCACCGAACAATTGTGCGGCTTGAACATCTATAGCGCGCAGTTAAATCCTTAGTGGTCCAATAGCCTTTAATTACGGGTTTAGCAGTAGACTTAATCATCATTTACCTTCCTTTGCCAATTCCTCGGCGAGTCGTTTTAAAAATTGTTGGCAGCTGCCGGCTTGTTTGCGGGGCAGGGTGTACCACTGGCGCAAAGCGTCTTTGATTACTGCAGATTGCTTCATGCCGCTTCCTTATCCTTAGGTGCGAAGAACAGCGCGACGGGGCCATCTTCTGTGTCGTGAATACTCAGCAAGAATGAGCCGGCCTTGTCGCAAACGGGGTTCCAATCGCTGATATCGGTGTCGCCCTCGTCAAAGTAGCGCTCGATCTGATGTTCAGTGGCATCGAGTTCAAACCAAATCGCTACAAACTCGCCGCCTTGGCGTGCTGCCCATGCTTCACACTCCACACGTGTCACGCCTTCATCCCACTCGGGCAAATCGGGATGGGTCCAATAACCTTCTTCACGTTCTACTGTTGCTGCTTGTATCAACTTCATGCTGCTTCTCCTTGGCGCTGGGCTTGATATGTTTGCCATGCGGGCAAATCAGTGTTTGATACTCGCCAATCAAGCTCGCCAGCCTTGTCATAGGCCACTGAGCCGCCATATTGAGCACCTTCAAAAGTAAATGTCGCAGTGCAATACAGTTGTGGATATGCACCGTTAAACGCCGTGAAGGTCAGATCAGGGCGCAGTGATAACAGTCGTTGCTTAAAGGCTTCTGCCTTAGCATTGTGCTGCGTAATGTCAGCTTGCTTTTGTGAATGGCACGCCGCGTTGCAATAAAACGCCTCGCCGACGCAGAGCACCGCTTCAATGTCCGTCGCATTGCCTTCATCGTCTTCGGCACTAATTTGGTTGCCACAGTGGTAACAGGTAAAACACCAACCATCGGCCAGTAACACTTGATAAGGCACGTTGCCTTGCTCAGCGTATTGGTCATATTCAGGGCAGCGAGTAACTGACATATCATCTTCAAAGGTCAGATTGAGTTCGCCCGCACCTATGCGACGAGCGGCTGCAGCATGTTGATGAAACACGATGCACGCTGCGCCCTCGCAATGTTCTTGTACTTGAAACGCTTTAATCTTGGGTGTGTTCATGCTGCTTCTCCTTTTATCCTGAGTTTTGATTCTGCGTTGAGTGCGAATACTTCGGCGTCGGCTTGGCCGAAGTCGCTGCACTCGATGGCGTTAAAAGACTTACAAATGCCCCAGCCGTGGTAATTGTTGGGGGTGTATTTCACTTCGATTTGTTGCTGATCGCACATCAAGGTGGAGTAGGGCTTAGATAACGTGACCACGCCATCTTTAGTGCTAAACGTATTCATGCCGCCTCCTTGTTTTGGCTGTCGCTTGTTTGGCTGACAGGCGAATGGCAGGGCAGGCGCATTGGGTGATATCGGTACGAATACACTATGGTGCGGCTAATGCCCTTGGCGAGGTTGGTTAAACCGTTGCCCAATGCTTGCCAGTAGAGGCAATCTAACGCGCCCAGCGCCAGTGCGATTTTGATGCTGTCACCCGTTGTTGCCTTGAGTAACAGGCTTAACTTATGGCTGCGGTAATGATTTAGCAGATGGCGAAACGCCGCTGATTGAGTCATTTAGGCCACCTGCTTCGGTTGCAACGGAGTTGTTAGCAAAGCGCTTGATTGCAAATGAGTTAATTGCAGCTTGGCCCAGTCGATGGCTTTAATGGCCTCAACCGTGGCGGCGATTTGCTCTAGCTTCTTTTGCCCGCGCATAAAGTTCGACAGTTCAATACCGTGGCGAGCCGCCGCGCGTTCGGCGGGTAGGGCGCTGGTGTAATGCAGCGTTAACGCGGCAATCACCTCGGGCGAACTAATGCGGGTAAGCGAAAGCAATAACGCAACGCGCTCTTGTGATTCAAAGCCCGGGAGTAAGTGGTTCATGCTGCACCGCCTGTGGTACTGATCACCTTAAACTCAACCACCCACACCCATGGGTTGGCATCCCAATTTTTATAGATTGAGTTCCATAGGGATTTAAAAGCATGCTGTGGGTTTTTATACCAACGCCAATGAGGCGAGTGAGGCTTATGGTTCGAATGCTTTTCAACGCCACCCCACTTTTGGTAAAGGGCGTGATATTGCAAACCTTCTGCTTTTGCATCTTGCTCGCTGATATCATTTAGCCTTTCTACCCGAACGGCGGTGACTTCAAGCAGAATACGAGCGCAAGAACGTGGCATATGGATAGATGGTTTCCATTTGCTTTCGCCACTATCATCCGTTGCTTTGAATAGAACCGTTCCGTTAGCCGGACATGAGCAAGGCGATTCACTGCAACCACATTCATCAGATGAATTGAATAATCTCCAAGTCTCACGCACCCACAGCTGATCACCAAGCGTGCCGAACGGCGAAACAAACGCGCAATCTTCATCGCTAACACCAAAAACCTCATCATTGGCTGGTTGATAGAATCCGTGCTTATCAATGACTGTCGGTGTATACCATTCGGCATTTCTAGAAAATGGCGCCCAATCATCATGCGGCTGAGCTTTAAACATTCTGCGCGTCTGTGTTTTATGGCCATCAAGGATGGCGCGCACCATTTCGGTGTTGAAGATAATAGGGCGCTGTTTCATGCTTCACCTCTGTTCCATTCGTGCTCAGGGCTTGCGTCCCAGTAGCAAAACTCGATAAAGTTTTTAAAGCCGTCGCCGTACTCTAAATAACGCTTATAGCGCTGCTGTGACTTAGTTGTTTTGCGGATACTGCCAATGCCACCGTATTCAACCTCCCAAGTTGGGTGGCAATGACGAATAACGCCTGGCTTATCGTCGTCAAAGTTAACGCCAAGGTGATGGCCGCAATCTTTGATGATCACGCCAGCGCGGCCATTCACTTTAACTAAGCGGCCTATTTCGGCTGGAACAGCGTAATGCTGTTTGATGTAGTCAAATTGGCTCATGTTGATTTCCTTATCTTCTAACCAAGAAACGGTGCAGACCTTTGGCGGCACGAATGGCGACAGTGCGGTCGGTGGTAAACTTGCCACCGGGCAACATCCAACCTTCCTTAAACGCGACGATATGGCCAACGCCGATTTTGATATCGCTGTGTAGCGGTTTGTCATCAGTTAACATGCTGCTTTCCTTCTCTCGTCATTGCCTAAGCTGCGGCTTCGCCGTTAAACACCACCAGATTGATGATGGGTTTCTTGGTTTTGGGGTTCACCTTGTCCGAAAGCTTGTGATAGCGAATATGCACATCGCGGTGGGCTTCTTGGGTCATGGCTAAAACTATGTATTGCTGGCACAGCGCGGGCGTCGATAACGAATGCGATAGGCGTTGTGGCTTCATGGTTTCAAACAAGTGCTTCGCCATATCATCCAACTTGGCTTGGTACTCGTCGGGGCTAAGTTGACGGCGGTTAGGGTGCGCGCCTACTGAGGTGCTGCACTTTTTGGCCGCTTGATTTTTCGCTAAGGTCATGGACACGCCGTAAACAAAAAACATAATTGCCTCCAACAAGGTGAAACTGTCGTCGTTACCGTTACAGGGATATGGACCATCACCCCTTGGCTGCTTTGCCTAGATAGCCTAAATCGTGAATGTGCGCGGCTCTACTGCGTTAGCGGCCGACGGGCGTGGCTGTCGTCATCGTGTGCAGCGGATGCACATTAGTGACGGCCTGCGAGTCGTTACGCCACACCATCACCTTGCCGTACAAACCTTGTTGGGGCTCAGTGAAGCGCAGGCTGAAATTGAGCCCGAGTTCGCCCGTGTGGCGGATGAACTGGCGGTAAAAGGCAGGGCTTGGGTGGTGATAGGCAAAATGCTTGACCAGTTCGGCGCAACGGGCTTGCACCCGTGGGCAATCCATTGGGTCGGTGTGGCCCTTGGCCAGCGCCATCAAGCAGGCAAAACGTATTGCAACCAGTAGACGAAACTCATCGCGTTGCTTAGGTGTGGTGTGAACTTTCGCTAGAATCATTTCCTTGTCCTCGGTAGTACCCATTGGGAGTAAATCTCGAAAGATTTATCAGTCGTTCATGAGCCAGATTGTTAAAGAGTGTGGCGTGTCGCTGATGCAACGAATATTACATAATGGAATTTATGTGTCAATTACAAAATGGAATAATATTTTGTTTTGACATATTTCCACTAAACAAATTGGCGTTGATATTTTTAGAGGTGGTAATGATTGGGAAGAAGAAACGGATAAGTATTTGATGGTTTTAATAGGACAAGAAGCGTTTATAGAACTGAAGAACGTAGGGAGGCAATCTTGAATTGACTAATCAAGCTTGGAGCTGGTGACGTGAACTATCTAAAAATAGGGTGTATTTGGTGGTAGTGATGTGGATGGGGCATAAACAAACACATGACTACGGATTTGATATCTGAGCCAATATGAGGATGTAGGTGCTTTTTGGGATAATGCTGTTGTTGATCGATTTTTTGACGGTTTGAAACACGAATGGTTTTTTAACGTTGTAAGTAACAAGGGAATTTATAAAGCCATATGTGACCGCTTTACATGGAACACTGCAACTCGGAACGACTTCATTTGGCTAACAGTGCCTTGTCACCTGAAGAGCTTGAAAGCTCTCAACTAAAGTGTCCGGTTTGTGCTTGCTAGTAGAGTCAAAAAATTTTCATTTTTGCGTCTACAACGACGCCTATTATTTTACAGTTACCATTGATTGGCAGAGTTGGATAAGCAGTATTTAATGGCCGTAGAAACTTTTGCCCTGCATCTATCACTAGTTTTTTAAAGGTCGCTTCGTTGATATCTGTTAGCTTAGCAACAACGAATGAGCCATTTTGATAGTCTTTTTCCGCATCAATTAAAATAAGCGTGCCTTCAGGAAAACTAATGCCTGTCGGTGTCGTCATAGAGTCACCTTGAACGCGAAGCCAAAAACAGTTTTCGCTCGTGCGCTCTGTGGTGTCTTGCCATTCATCCAATGCAGAGGCTGGACAGGATTCAACAGCCTCAGTCCAAGCGCCAGCTTGGACATAACTGATAACTGGGAATGAATTTACATAGGATATCTTCGCTGGTAATTCCTCAGTGTTACCTAACACAGAATCAGGGTAATCAATCAGTCCATCAGCCCCTAAAGTCATGTGACGAATCCCCACGATATTCATCATGGATGCAATGTCTTCAATGCTTGGCTTTCTTTTCCCACCTAACCAGTGAGCGATGGCGCCCTGAGACATTCCCATCTTTTCAGCAAGCATTGACTGAGTTACCCCAGCCTCTTTCATTCTGGTTTTAACCAGATCAATCCAACTTATTTTCATATAGCAATTATTACCTATTGTAATTGATTTCAGAATATCCATTTTGTAATAAGTGTTTGCTGTTTAATATTTCATTGTGTAATATCCGTGTTAAAGGCAAAACGGAGTCGATATGACAAACATCAAAAAAATACTGAAAGCCATTAATAGGTCTCAGGATGATTTGGCTAGCGAGGTTGGGATCTCACAAGGTTCTGTTAACCACTATGCCAATGGAAATAGAAAACCTAGCTATGACATGGCTTGGAAAGTAGTAAACGCTCTCAATCGCTTAGGTTCCTCATGTTCATTTTCTGATGTTTTTCCTGATCCGTTGGAATGTGATCCACATGCTGTAAATCAATCAAACGATAAACAGGATAACTCAGTTTTAGATATCCCTAAGTCGGCGAGTGTGGCTTAGGTTCACTGTAGGTTGAAGGAGGTAAGTACACATGAAAACCAATTCACGTAAAAAAGATAGCCGTTTGAATTTGTTGATGAAAACGATTCATCGGGTGTTGGAATTGCCCAAGATGACGCGCTTTGCGCTGGCGATAGATTTTGTTGAGGCGGTTGAGCGCCTTGGGCTGAGTGAGGTGTTGGCCGCGGAGGGCATTAGCTTTGCGAGCACGCAAGACGTGCACAACGATGCGCGGATAAATGCCCAAAAGCTGTTCCGTTGGCTTGGCCAGTACGAGGGCCAACATCCACAGGCGGATCGCTTGTTTCATGTTGAGCAAGCACTGGTGGCGGCATTGCCTGAGCATTTGCGGATGCAGTATCTCAACGATGTATTTGGTTGTACTGGGGTGACGGTCATTGCCGATCGCATGAGTGTCGGCCATGTGTTGCATGTGGCCGATATGGCGGCATCGTTAACCAAAGAGAACGCCGAGGCGCAAGTGGCGGTGATCCATTTGGGCTGTGAGCCCAAGCGCGAGCAGTTAGTGGCGGCGCACCGTGAGTTAAAAGAGTCGGCGGCGACCACGCAAGCGAGCATGGCGGCGTTAGAGCTGGCGTACCCGTATTTAGCGAGTCATGGCGGCAAGGCGGCGCAATTCGCGGCCGAGAAGTGACCGCGATGCCGCAATCGAACCTTAACATCAATGTTATCGCCAGTGCTAAGACTGAGCTGCATCAGCAGTTGATCCGCTTGGGCGACATGATCGGCGACGGTTTGCACTTGGAGCCCGATGGCAAATGGATTGCGAAAGAGTATGTAAAAGTGGCGCGGGCGTTAGGTTATCGGCCTAAACGAGCGAATCACAGCGCACAGATTAATGCGGTGATGCTTAAGCGGGTGGCTGATGTGCCGTGTGGCCAGTGCGGTTTGGCTTTAAAGCAAACCAAGTCGGGCTCGAAACGCGCCGTGTGTGCCAATGGGCATAAGTGGCAGTTGTTGAAATGAGTTGTTTGAATGACTTGTTGAAATAAGAGACGGAGTGAATGACATGTTCACAAATCAGTTAAGTGATAACTGGGCGCGTAAAAAGTGCCGTTATCAAATTGCCCGCCACAGTTTGGCGACGAACGCGGGCTTGATACCTAAGTGGCAGTGAGGAGGATAAACGATGTTTGATCCTGAATGTTTAATTTGTTGTTTGGAGGGCGGCGCTGAGTGTTCGGTGCATGGGCAAGTTAGCCGTGATGATGGACCCGCCGTGGCCGCGCTAACCGAGATGGAAACCGCGCAAGTGACGTTACTCGTGATGCAAGCAAGGCAGTTAATGCTTAAGGCGATGGCGCTTAAATCTAAGTCGAACATGCCTAATAGTACTGAGCCTAATGTGCCTGAGCTTAGCGCGGCAACCACTGAACGGGCAGCGTTAAGTGGCGTGAACATGGGCAAAGACATTGCCTGTTTTCATGGGCATACCACGGCGGATTTGTTTAGGCGAACGCAGGTGGGCCGAATGGTTGAGGTGTTAAGGGGCTGCGATGAATTGCAGCATAGTCGCCCTGAGCGTTTGGCGGTTATCGCGACCGACATAGTGGATAAGGCGTTGTTGGGCAATGGCAAGCAGTTGTTGCTGCCGACGGTGAGCATCGATTGGATTATGAATTATCTGCTGATGGAAGAACAACGCGCGGAACGTTCTATTGCGCTATTGGCGGCGGATGTAGGCGCGGCTGATGCGAGTGCAACTAATGCGAATGCCGCTGATATGAATGCAGCTAATGTGAATACCATCGTGACTAGCCGCAACGTGCACATTAAACGGCGTGATTTTTTTAGCCAGTTGCGCAGTAACTTGGCGCAAAGGGTTTACTTGCTTGGCTGTGAAGGCGAGCGAGCGGAGGGCAACGGGGCGCATTGCAGTTGATCCCGTTGTTGTAGACATAAGAAAGCCCGCTGAAGTTTTGGCGACGAACGCGGGCTTAATACCTAAGTGAGGCAATATCATGTTACTGAAGCATGGGGTTTGCGTCAATTCGAGTTTGTGGGTTGCTCCGTTTGGGGGTGACTTATGAGTATGGAATTGATGGTAAAAGCGATGAAGGCCAAGGTGGGTAATCCACTGCGCAAGCTGGTGTTGATCAAGCTTGCCGATAACGCCAATGACCAAGGCGAATGCTGGCCGAGTTACGAGTATATTTCGCAGGCTTGTGAGATAAGCGAGCGGTCGGCGATTAACCACATTAATGCGCTGGTTGACGTCGGACTGGTGCGCAAAATTACCCGCAAGAGTGAGCATAAACGCAATACATCCAACCTTTATATTTTGGACTTTTCATCGTGTGTTCTGAGTGATAAACCTGCTCAACCCCTACCTTTTACTGAGGGTGCAGCAAATTCACCCCTAGAAAATACTGAGGGTGCAGCAGATTCACCCCTAGAAAATATTGGGGGTGCAGCAGATTCACCCCTAGCCAATTTTGAGGGTGCAGCAAATGCACCCATGGGTGCAGGAGATTCACCCTCTGAGGGTGCAGGAGCTGCACCCAGAATCTGTCACTCTTTTGAACCTATCAAAGAATCTTTAAAAGATAGTTGTCCAGCAACGAGTGCGAAGTCGGTTTTCAATGCGTTTTTCAAAGCGTATCCCGCCCACCGCAAAGGCGGCTCGGATTCGGCTGCGTGGAAAGCGTGGAAGGCCGAAAAGCTGACCGATGCTGATTGCGTGTTGGCGGTGACGTGGTTGAAGGACGCTGCGGCGCTGGATGCGAGTTGGGGCTTTAGTGCTAACGGCCAGTTTGTGCTCGGCATTACCAAGTTTATCCGTGAACGCCACTGGCTAACGCCGTTGCCAAGACCGATGGGTACCGCGGTTGGGCAAGTGGATTGGAGTTATGCGGTGTATGACCCAGAGGACCCCTTGATATGACTGCCAATCAAAATGCGAGCATGAAATCACTGCAGACCTTGATGCGCCAGCCGCTGGTTGGGCAGGGGCGTGTTAGCCAACCCGAACCCACGGCAATGGACATGGCGATTGTGGACAGCGTGTTTAGCAAGTTGCGGGTGTTGTTTCCGGTGAGTGCACCGCGGCCTGAGGACGAAGCGACCCACAAAGCCGAGTGGCTTAAAACCTTGGCGGCACAGGGCATTGCGAGCCGCGAGCAAGTGCAAGCGGGGCTGAATCGCGCCAGACGCGAGCAGGGCGACAGGCAGTTTTGGCCGACACCACGCCAGTTTGCTTTGTGGTGCCAACCCACGGCCTGTGATTTGGGGTTGCCCAAGTTAGAGGCGGCGTTTAAGGAAGCGACGCGCCATTACCATCACCCTGATAAGCATACGTGGAGCCATGATGTGGTGCGCTTAGCGGTGCGTGAAACAGGCAGTTGGATGTTTGCAACAGGGCTCGAAAAGGACGTGTTGATGACGTTTGAGCGCAATTACAAAGTGTTGTGCCGCCGCTTTAGCCGTGGCGAGTTGACGGATATTGAGTTGCCAAAGGCACTACCCGAAACGGTGACGCGGCCCACTGAGGCAGCAAAGGCCAAATCAATTATTGCCACGCTACGAACCAACCTTGGGCTTAAGGGGGCAAATGATGGCGAATAAACCACTGACCCAGCGCGAACGCTTGATGCGCATCATCACAGGGAAACGGTTTTGGACTCTGTTTGAAATCCAGCAAGAGAGCTTTAACCGTTTTGGGGTTCACGACAGCGAGACGGCGTTAAGTGCGCGGTTTCGGGATATGCCGATGAACCAGCGGGTAAAACGCATACGCTCGGGTACTCATCACACCTTTGAATATCGGTTGGAGGGTTAGATGGCGCAGGTGATGACAGCAACAGGCGTGGAGCAAGGTAAGTTAAACGATGCGGTATTACGCCGTTGGTTAAGGGCAGGGATAACGCGGGACTTTCGGGACACGCAGTTTCCGGCAGTGCGGTTACGGGCCTCGACCGATAGACGCCAAGCCTCAGTGTATTTAGTGATGAACGAAGCGGGCAAAACCGTGTGGCAAAAACAGGGCGTGTGGCCAGTGATGTGCTTAAAGACCTTTTTAACCGAGTTACCCAGTTTGCTCGCCAAACGCAGTATGGGCCAAGCGGTAATCAGCAACGAGTTTGCCACGGTAGCGCAATTGCTGGCGTGGTTTGTCACCCATGTGGAATGCAACCGCACTTTAAGCAACAGCTGGCGCAGTAACTGTAAATCGTTAGTGAGTAAACATCTCAGTGGTTGCTTTGGTGAGTTACCACTCAATGAGCTGAACTTTATCGCGGTGGACAGTTACTTAATCAAACCCATGTTGGCGCAAGGCTACTCGGCCAATTACATCAAAGCCGCGGTAAAAGTGTTGAAACGAGCGCTATCGGTTGCGGCCGATTTACGGGTGTTAGACACCAATAGTTTGGCGGGGTATCGGGTGCAAATGAGTTTGAAGATGCCCCCTTTGGTGGGCACGCAGTTAAGCGAGTCGGACGTGGGGCCGTTATTCAGCGCCCTACGAAATGCTGCAAGACCGGTGGCGATGCTGTTTGTGTTAATGCTGATGTTCGGTACCCGCATAGGTGAAACCCGCTTAGCAAGATGGGACCACTTTGCCGGCGATTACTGGTTTATTCCCGCTGAGAATGCCAAGAACCGCCAAGAGCATCGCTTGCCCATGACGCCGACGGCCAAGAAGCTGATAACCCATTATGCCCAGTGGCAATACACGCATGTGGGCAAGCGGGCGTTTTTGTTCCCAGGCGAAGTGGGGCCGGTGAGCATTCGCACTGCGCAGTATTGGAGTGAAACGATTCGGTTTAAGGCGTTTACATCGCATGCGCTGCGCAAACTGTGCCGCACCATTATTGCCGACATGGGCGTAGATACCATGGTCGGTGAGCGGATTTTGAATCACACCTTGCCATTGCTGCTACGCACTTACGTTAACAGCACCTTAGATAAAGGCATGTTGATGGCGTTGGATGCCTACCACGCACACTTAATCACGCTAGGGTTTGATGATGTGGCGCCCGAGATTATGCGCCAATCGACCACTGAGCCGAGTGAGCCAGACGAGCCAATGTTAGTGGGGTGGTTATGACAATGACAATTGGAACAACTAGAACAACTGGGTTATGGACTTCACGCAGGAGGATTTATGGCTAATCGCGCCGCGGATGTATTGAAAGTAGGGCGCCGTTTACGGGGCATGACCCAAGACGAAGTGGCTGAGATTTACGGCATTAGCCGCAACACTTACCAACGTTGGGAAAATGGCCGTACTACTGCGCCCTATGACGATGTGACATCGATATGCCTTGATGTGTTTAAGCTTTCGATCGAGAAGATAAATGAGGTGGCCAATGGGCTTTAGCGATGAACCCGAGCAGAGGATGAACATTAAGGCGTTGCGGTTAGGGTTATATCGCTGGGGCCGTTATTGGGTGTACCAAGAATTGGGCAAGGGGTTTTCGAACCGCAGCGCCTGCGACCGTTTAGGTGAAGCACTGGGCGGCGGCAACTTAAAGCACGAACTTAACGTGCCTGCCCAC
The DNA here is from genome assembly GCF_025654025.1 of Shewanella sp. SM55. Lineage (NCBI taxonomy): Bacteria > Pseudomonadati > Pseudomonadota > Gammaproteobacteria > Alteromonadales > Shewanellaceae > Shewanella > Shewanella sp. SM55. Next base: position 143,382 of record NZ_JAKKRS010000009.1, read on the forward strand.
GTCGCCCATTTTGACCACCTCGTTGAGCAGTTATCCCTTAACTGCAAACGCGCCATTCGCGCTCATTACCTGTGCAAAGAGCAGTGGGCCTTAATGGGATTTGACAGCAAAAAGTCCTATATCTTCTGGCTAAGAAAAGCCGAAATGGCACTGCTAGATAGGGTGAGTTAGAAGGAACGCTCTCTTGCGAGGGCTGGCGGGTTAGCCGGTTGTCCACCAAGACTGCTAACCCGTTGACCGGATTTTATCCAAGGTTCGGACAGATACCTATGTATACCACCACGAGTGACCGAAACGGGATCTTGTTTTCAAATTATCTCAAACACCCAAATCTAAATACATTTAAAATTAGATACTTAAAGGTTACCCTTTTGAGGTGGTCGGTTTGGAAAAACTCGCATGCGGTTTTTATGTTAGATTATTGTATATGAAAAGCGGTAGAAAGCTGATAACTTCGGTTTAATACAGATAGTCAACTATGTGCGTTTTTATTGTGCTCATCAGATAAACAGCACCGCGCATAAATACTAAGACATTAGGTGCTTACCGGAGTTCGATCGCTCACAAGTAAGAGTTGGCCCAAATTGGAGTGTAGATAATCTTAGTGGCACTACATTTGGTGCTTTAGAGATTATTCAAAGAATAAAAAAATATGAAACCTATGGTGGATCAAACACCTAACAAATGGTTTCAAGTCGGGCTAGTAACAGCTTGTACGGTTCCACTTTGTTTCACAGTTTAATAAACTACGCTAGCCGCTAAAAACGGCGTTAAAAATAAGGATGTTGTAAATGGAGACTGTTGATCTGCTCAAAAGAATGCAGGAATTAGGCGCGTCATTTTCGATCAGTGTGCCAGCACCCTTTGGTACTCAAATATTCGTATGTGGGCCTTGGGACATGATCGAGCTTATAGAAGATCAGGCAGCTTTACACGCAAAATGCTACGGTGTTTCAAAGGAAGAATATCTAAGGTGTGTCGAAGAAGAGTTTTGTTTAAGGTGTGCAGGAATAACATCTAAGGGTAACCGCTGTAAAAATATTGTCGAAGATGGCACTGGCATATTGCCTAAAGAGTGGGCAGAGCGGCAAGGTGAGTATTGCCACTTACACGGCGGAGATACAGCCAACTTCTAACAAGGCCGAGCAGCAGGACGTCAAAAGCTATGGGCCTTGGTGCCTTTACTTCGTAAATTATGTACCCCTGTCGGCGCAGTTAATTCATAGAGTTTCTAATCCGAAAGTTACAAATCAGAGTAATTGTACTAACATATTTATGCCCCATTTCTCGTTGGCAAAGTGACATCTAGCTCACTACAACATCAGTATGTTGACCCAATTTTAGTAATGATAAAGAGTTCTGGCATTATCAGTTATCAACCGCAATTACCCTAGCCAATGAGAAAATGTGGTGCGAGTATCAACCTGAATGCGAGGTCAAAATGTTGTTCATCAAGATCAATAATGAGTCAGATATGAGCGTAAAAGAATGAGAAAGATAAAACGATATCAAGTAATTACCCATCAAACTGTATAAGAAATAGCTATCGCAAAAAAGCAAATTCCTATAGCATCATTTATACCAATTGACATGGATGTGACAGCGGCAAAGTCTAACAAGCGATTTATGCCCCGCAAACAGCGCAGAGCATAAATATTAGGACGTTAGCTGAATGAGTATGTATAGACCTCCGAGTGTTAGAAACTTTAAATTATTTATCGGCGAACTCACTGCTGAAGCCGCGGCTGTTCACATATCTCTACTTGACTCACAGGATCGAGAAAAAGAACAAAAAGACTACTGGAAAAGCAAAGCAAGTGACGCAGGGATAGTGCTAAATGGCATTACTTCAAAGCGCATTTTGAATAGTCAAATCAGGTTATCTATTGTATCTATTTATAGTGGTTTCGATGTGTTTTTGGAAGAAGTAGAGGACGAATTTAAAAAGTTTGGCTATAAGTGGATCAAGCCGGATAAAGTTTCTCCCCTTGTAGTTCTTGAGCAGAACTACATTGGTAAGCCAACTAATAAAACGTACTTCCGGTACGAAAATGATGCCGTTGACTATTTCCGGTTGCTTCGTAACTCAATTGCCCATCCGAGTGAAGATAATAAAACTAGCGCAAACGAGTTTTATAAATCAAGATCCGAATCGATTGATTTCGTTAGAAACAAATACAACATGGTGTCAGCACCGAATGATCCAAGCAGCATATCATTTCATGATATAAAGTTTTGGTGTCAAATGCTTTTGGAGTTTACCGAAACAATTACTCTGTTGCTTGAGCCTGAAGAAAGTAAAATTTACTCAAAGATACCTTTTGAACGGTGGAAAAAATATGGTCACAACCATGAGAAGCTGAAAAAAGTGGCAACAAACTATATTCATTCTGAATATTCGTATAGTTTAGATCTAGCTAGAGAGATCGTAGATAAGTTTTATGACCCACTCGCTTAATCGGTAAAGCAACTCCCTTCATAAGCACCTTGGTATAGGGTGTTTATGAAGGAGTAGCTCTGAGTTCGAGTCTCAGGTGGGCCACATTGCTAACAAGCCAATGCACGCGGGGCCTGCTTCGTTGCTCAGTGATTGGGGCGTTAGCTACGCCTAAGAGGAATATGAAAGTTCTGGAATTGAGGTATCTAGATGAGCTATGTGAAGGGATTTTGAAGTGTAATGATCCGGATATTGTAAAAAGTAAGCTCAGGTATTTTTGTATAAATACGAAGACGTTAGGCATTACGATAGATTGTGGAACATATATGCAAATTTCTAGAAGAACAAAGTTCTCATTAGCACAACTTTTAGGCGTAATTGAACGTCCTGATATTTTTGTTATTTTTGAAAAGTACCACCTCAATCCGCAAGCAGTCTCTTCGGTGGGAGGTATTAGCTCTGAGATTCAAGGGGCGCATGAAAGCGTTTTATCAGATTTAGTTGTTGAAGTGGTTCAAAGTAATAAAACACTTAGAAATCAGACCTCACCTCGGTACAAGTTTGATGAAAAATATTCTATTTTTCAAAAATCCCTCTTGCTAGATGGTTATGGAATCGAGGGAAATCAAATCAGCGCTCTTGACCCAAACTTTGACAGATACGAGCCTGTTGAAGATGAGTTATTGAATGAGATCGATAACTCAAATCTCTCAAATAAGGCAAGCATTTCACAAGCGGTAAAGGCATCAGCAGAAGATTTTATAAAAGCGCAGCCTGATTATAATGGTAGTCTGACTAATATTCGTATTGCTTTGGAAACGATTATTCGTGAAATTGCGATTCTCAATGGTTTTGCCCATGCTAGAAATGGTGGGAATACATGGGGACCTTCTCTTGCACACTTAAGAACGTGTGGATTCATTGACACTAGAGAAGAGCAAGCATTAGCTGTGATGTTTACATTTATCAGTAATGGAGCACATATTCCTCTAGGTTTTAGCCATGAGGAATTTGTTCGTCTTGGTCGTAATATGTGCTCATCAATGTGCTATTTTGTCATGAAAAAGTTCAATGCCTAATAAATTCTTCAAGAGTGACTGTCAACGCGTGGTGTTTCCAGTCTCATTGAGCTGCGGTGGTTACGGTTGTTTTGTTTGAGTTTAGTGGTGATGCTTTGCCTGCCCCTTAGGCGGGCGTTAGCTATTAAGGAGAGTAACGAGTAATGAAAAAAATTATTATAAACAACATATGGTGGGTAACATTCTTGCTCGCAATATGTTTGCTTACTCTTCATAGCTTTAAAATCGCGTCTATTGAAGTTGATTCAACATCAATTATTTTGCTAATTGTTGCACTATTAAGTCCATTCATAACATCCATTAAAAAAATTAAATATGGAGAGTTTGAAGCAGAAATTGATCCGAAAGAAGTTGAGAAAATTAAAACCGATATTGAAAATAATTCAACAGCTAAAAGTACAGAAGAAGAATTTGAAAGTGAAGTGGACGAAACCTCTAATGCAATTAGAGAATTAGCAAAATCGGACCCAATCATTGCGCTAGCGAAAATTAGAATTGAACTTGAAAAAGTTCTAAATAGGATAGCTAGAAGCACGGAAATTGATGTTCATCGACTCTCGTTAGGTAGTATTGTAAAAGCTCTCTCTAATCATGAAATTATTTCTGCCCAGACTGGGAAGTCACTTAGCCAAGTAATAAATATCTGTAATAGAGCAATTCATGGGGAAACAATTTCTGAAGAAAGTGCTGAAACTATAGTAGAGTTGGGAATTAAATTACTTGAAGAGATTACTTGGGATTTAGAGCTACAGTTAATGTCCGGTGTAGTAAAAAGTGAAGTGGTAATAACACCAGAAGAAATGCATAGTTATTATGAAGAGAAAAAATACAAACTAACTACTATTATTCCATTGGTAGAAAACCCTAAAAGAGTTGTTCGAGAGCTTAGTCAAGAACAATTATATAATTTTCTTGACGGTTATACAGAGTTTGCTGAGTTTATTGTCGAGTTGGTTGAAATTAAAAAATGACTAATCGGATAGCAGGGGGTATCTAATTTTCTGCCCCACATCACCCTACATGCAGCTATTCTGGGGCGGTTTTTTCCCTTAAGATGAATCGAATCTCTAGAGAACTGATTCACACCGATACCCAGATGTTACAACCGAAATTAATATTATTATTGGGGCCTGATATCATTAGCTAGCAGAGGATTTTAAAGTCGTTATGTAGTTTCGCCCAGTGTGTTTTTAATATTGCTTTATGCTCTTCATGCATGGGGAGTTCAGCAAGTGCCTCTGGCCAAAGAGTACGGGCTTTTTGCATGGCATCTAGTAAATGAACCTTTATCGCGGGCCATGGTAGGCCTGTTCTCGTTGCCCATGCTTGGAAGGTGGTGATATCAATGGCGTACCATAGCTTTTGTTTATTCATGTTGAGGGCTATGGCGGTTTCGCCTTCTATGTAGGGTAAGGTGCTGACAATATCGTAAGCGGGCGAGAGTATCGCATTTTGGGCATCTGGGTAGATAACACTCCAATTTTTTAAGTGGGCATCACCGTTGGCGAGCAAGATATTGGCCAGCAACCGCCTTGCCATTTGCTGCACATCTTTTAATCCATTGTAGCTGCTCATGTATAGAGCTTTAGCTATGGCTTCATAGTTGTATTTACCGTATTTATCATGGGCGTAAACTTCGAATATTTGGGCAAAGTCCTCTGCATGAATGCGGCCTGTATCACTGCGGTCAAAGCGTTTAATTGCGTATGCCGTTGGTTCATCTGGGAGTTTGATGTTAGGTAGATTATCCAATGCGTTAAGCGAGATGAGCTCAATTTCAGGGATATTCACTCCGATTATTTGTGCCAACTTCATTGCAGTGTATTCATTTTGCGGGACGTTGCGGTGTACTGTTGAAGGCGTCTTGATAATCCAACTATCTTGGCCTTCTTGATTGGCATTTATGTTGAATCGTCCATCGTTTCTGCTTGTCGAGAATTTCATTTGAACACCAGCAAGTGAAAACTTATTACTGGTGTGGGTGATGTCGATTACGATAGCTTCTGTTCTTTCCCGTGGTGATAGTGCCCAGGCTGGAATATCTTCTTTTGCTATGGCTGATGCGATTAAGCCGCCAGGAAGATTGTTCCCTGCCCATGCTAGTATAGGAAATTCGTTGTTTTCATGTACTTTTAGCGCGGCTGACATCCAGTGCCGCAATGCGCCCTCGGGGAGCAAATTGGACAGCACCGGTGATAATCTTTGTGTTCTGACTTGTATTTTATCGATGTAGTGGGGGTCTAGCAGCTGGGTGAGCGTTAATGTTGGTCTAAGTGCTTTTGGCATCGCGATATATTCAGGGTCAAATTTCAGAATGTTTTTACCACCAGAATAATGGGTGAGTATCGCAATCCGTTGATGATTTAAATAAAGCGCGAGGGCCTCTACTGATTCAGCCGGTTTCATAGGTTATCTTCTTTATCATCAACTGAATGTAGGACCTTATCCCAAGATGTGCCCGTCTCTGTCGTTAAGTTGTTAGGCGAGTGACGGTCAATTTCTGGTTCTAAAGTTGCTTGGTTAATGAGTGCTTTTACTGCACTTATGTGCTGTTTAGGAACGAGCATCATTTCAAGATTTAATCCTTCCAAGACTCTCAGTAATGTCGATAAGCGAGTATCACTGCCACTTTCTATTCGTTGGTATTGTTGCTGTGACATTCCTATGTTTAGCAGCATGTCTTTCTGACTTAGTGCTAGTTGTTCTCGGTAGTGCTTGAGTTCTGTGGCTAATTCACTGAGGTGCTTCATGGTGTTGGCTCGATTATCTTTTACTCATAAACATCATATTAGTTGTTATCTGCTATTAATTACAACTAATGCGATGTTATTTTGTGTAAATACAATCAATTTGTTGTTTATACGTATGAATACAACATATTAGTTGTATATGTGCCGTTGATGTCGTATTGAATTTTGTCATAGATGAGGCGGTGTCGCTGGCTACACTATGGCCGCGCTGGTGTGTGTGAGTAGGCCGGCTTGATTGTGTGAGAGAGATTAAAGAGTCGTTATTTAACACCACACTTCTGGACAAAACCTTGTTAGATAATTCATTCTTATTAGCCAGATTCGGATTAGCTATCCTATTAGTAACGCCTCTTTGGGCTACAAACTAATCAACGCTCGATATAACTAGTCGGAATGGGCATAACAGGGACTTTGTTCATCTTAAGGGAAAAACGCCCCAGAATAGCCGCAAATGGGGGGGAGGGCGGGTTTTAGCGGTTGGCGTGAATCAGTCTGGTGTAGAGTGATTCACTAGCTCATTTTTGGATAATTCCGAATTTGACTTTTAGCTCGAATTAGTGAATTTCGAATTAAAATTTCTAAGGATTAACTCCCCACATAGTGGGAAGGTATTGTCACCTAAATTGTGTGAACAGTTTAGGTGACAACTATTGTTGAGTACGGCTGCAGACGCTTGTTAAGCGACATTTTTTATGAATGACTTTAATATTGCAACATTTTCTATATCATCTTTATATGACCGAATTAAATCGAAAACTCGATCTGATATTCTTATATAATCGTCAAAGTTTACATCCATAAATTCACCATGAGCGATATAGTTTCTTTTGTTAACTATAGACTCATCAATAAATGGGTACAGGTGCATATATTTTTTTACATCTATACCAACAGATTTTGCTATACGGTCAAACACTTCGGAACTAAGGTTAGATTCAGTATTTACATAATTTTTATAGCTTATATTGGAGTTTTTTTTCATATTGTTAACAATAAATCGAAGAGACTCAATTGCAGCAACAGAGCTTTTTGTATCAGCAAGCGTTGAAAGGTGAGACTTAAATGACTGTACTATATAAACATCACTAAGCTCATCATTCTTTAGTTTCTGATTTGATATATATTCTAGAAGTATTTCAGTCGATGATTTAATGAAACCTTCCCAATGGGAGTAAAGAATAGCTACTCCTGCCCTTAATATCGTTTTGTGCGCAACATTACCCTTCATAGAGGCCTGCATTCTTAGTTCAATAATTTCGCGACTTCTCCAGGAAATTTCATCATTTAATGCCGCAGATAAATGTTGAACCGTTTTTATTCTCATAAGTTAAAACCATTCTACGGCTATTGGCAAAATATTTGCCAATCTTGTTGTTCCTCTTACGCCTGCTTTAGCGTTATCTGTAAATCTTGCGTCAGCCCACATATTTTTTATGGAATCTATTACTTTAGCTTCGCCACCTACCTCAAGATTATCAATATTCTTTGACATTCCATGCGTTATTGCTTCATATGCTGAAATTAAAAAGCCTCTGATAAAGTTTCCGTTATCATATTTTTTGAAGCTTTCCGCACTAAGGGATTTTTCTAACAATACGAAAATCCGATTAAATAATAATATTTCAGAATCTATATCGTATTCAACGTCGGTAGCCATATCAATCGCAACGTCATCAAGCCAAACATGTACATCTATTTTTTGGTCATAATCTTTATATCTATATGCAAGAAAACGCAAGAGAAGTTCAATAGGCTTTTGCTCTGATATAGATTTCTCAGTTTGTGCGGTACATTTTATAAAGTTTAAATTTTGCGACGCTAATTCAAGTTTTCTATAAAGTTCTTTGTTTAGCATTACTATCACACAATTACGCACCTCTTGTTCTGACAGCTTTGCACCGCCGGTATTTAAGCGTTGAAAGAGTTCATACTTAGCTCTTTGATCACTTTCACGCTTCAAAATTTCGACTCGAATTCTTGCCCTTTCAACATCCAATCGTATTGACATGGGTAATGCCTTATCTTCATCCTCATCTAAGGCGAGCCAACTAAGTCCATCTAATGATGGAAGTAGTTTTGTACCCGACGGTGAAAAAGGTAAGATTTTTTCACCGTCGGCGTTTTTAAGGATTCCCGCATAATGAAAAATAGTTGATAGCCGCTGTAGTCCATCAATCAGCTCCCAGCGGCCTTTTTCATCTGTAAAAACAAAAATAGGCGGAATTGGAATTCCTAAAATTAGTGATTCAATAAACCTTGTGCGTCTGGAGTCATCCCAGCGATATAATCTTTGGTATTCTGGCTGAATAATGAGTTCGCCTCTCTCATAAATGCGCATAATCTCACCAAGAGACATATCCAAGCCATCTTTAACTATTTCTTGCTTAGCTTTGCTTACTTCTTTATCAATACTCATATAAGGTATCCGGAATGCGATCAATTCTCTATTCACTTAATTTATACTTTGCACTGTTTGCAGGGCATAAATAGCTTGAACAATTTATTTGTAAACATGCGCGTTTACCTCATTAGGCCATTAAACATGCGCACAGTTAACTAGCTGTATTGCAAAGAACTTATCAGTTTTTTTTCAAATACACCATGCTTTTTTCAAACTTATAATCTAGCAATCACAATACTTAACCAATTATTTTTACCTTTACCACATGAAAAACGCGCCCGAACATTAACTAAAACCCCTTAAAACACGTATTTTTGATGACGGAGGTATAACGATCCTGTTCCGGCCACCACTCGTCATGTATGACCGAAGGCAAAATATAGATAAGCATTTGTTGGGCAATAATAAGGTCGCCAGTGTGTAGTTCAATGCTCGTTGCTGAGTTATTTTGGAGCAATTGCGCGTTAACCCACATCGTAAAATTGACCTACATATACTACAAACTCTTCTAAATTAAGATCAAAAACACCCTAGTCCCTATCATCTTCTTCGATATCATTTAGAGTTGCAATTTGTCGTATTGAGTTTGTTAAACTAATCCATGACATTGCATGCTTATATGAGACTTGAAACGCAACCGGAATCAGTTGCTCAAAAGTCGGCAATATCTCATGAGCCGACTGAACCAAACAAATGGCCTTCAACCTTCCCAATTTCTCATAGCTAGCGTCACGCTTGAACCTGTTATATTGCTTTAAATGTTCATTGATATTTTTACAATTAATAGCATGCTTACTCTAATGAAAAACTATACTCGAATCTTTCCGAGCATGGAAAAACGCCTCAAGCATAAATGATACGACCTGCCCAATTCTTCTGTAAGCTCTTTTTGTTTTCGCTATCTGGTATTACGACAACCAACAAATAAAAAAATTGGCTCACTATATAACCAATACAAAGATTAAATATGATCGAGTTTCCTAAATCAAACTTGTAAAACAGTGTCCCTACAAAAGTTTCCGTAAGTAAAGAGGTTAAGGGTTCATCTGATGATTTAAACAGTAAGAACACCGCAAGTGCTAGGAAAAACCATATAAGGCTTTTTCAATAATTTTCACAACTTCCTCATGTGAGCTAATGTTTTATTAGTATGTATGCGCGTTTACCTAATTAGACCAGTAAAAATGCGCACAGTTAATTACGTGTAATAAAAGGAACTTATCCGCTTTTTATCAAATACTCCATGCGCGTTTTCCAAATCTATTATCTAACCTATATAAAATTTAAGTATTTATTTTTTTAATAGTTTTATCATTACAGTATTGGGATAACACGCACGCAAATTGAATGAAAAATACTCGTTTTTGTATACGACTGTATAACGATCCTTTTTCGGCCACTCGTGGAGAATAGTTGAATGTCGGACATAAATGAGAATTTGTAGGGCAATGAGGTAGCAAATTTGCGATTTACCAACCGAGTGCTAGTAAGCTTTTGCGCATAAACGTGCCAGAACTGACTGGCCTGACACGAGTTTGGACCAAAGCATGTGAAACAGACTAGGCAAGTCTGATTCATTGAATCAGTCTGACCTAGAGTGATTCACTGGCTCGAGTTCTGCTTGAGAAACTAGTTAAATTGCGCTTCACATTCTTTAGATTTACAACCAAGACAAACTTTATTTTTTAAATACTTAACTACAACATCATTCACTATAGATACTGCTTGTTCATGGTTTACTGTATTTTGGGGTATTTCCCAACCCATAACACCATGCCGAGCTTCTACGCCTAAAATACCAAAATTATTTGCTGTACCTGTAAAAAGCTTTTATTTTATTTTCATCTGATTTTAAATCTTTAATTATTTTTTAACGCCACCGCTATAGTGGAAACGGTATCCCAAATACAATATAGATTCCTCCAATCTAAGCCTATTGTGATTTGCCTTAAAATATTAAAGATATCTTCATTATCTATACAAAACTCAATATACCCTGTAGTAGAACTAAATGGGTTTAGTAATTTTGAAACAATTGGCTCTCCAATAAAAGGATTAGATGGTAATATTTCCCCTTTGACTCTAGAAGAAGTTCAATCAGAATATGATGGGCATTCTTCATTCGAGAAATATAGTTCATCCAACTTTATGCTACCCCTGCAGAGGTAATCATTAAACCCCCAGTGAATAGCAGATGCTCCATTTACCAGTTGGATTAAGCCACATACAGATGAGTATACTTGTTGAGCATCATCAACACCTTTTAAATGGTTTGAGCGTAGAGAAAATTGTTCCGCTTGATGATCATCAGAGTCTTGAAAAATACTAAAGTGTGGAGATTTCATTTTGTCTAAGCTAGACAGAATAATGCTATTTCCATTTAGAGTTGCTAACCAGTGCAATTTGATTCCTCATGACAAAAATATAGCCATTTATTTTAGATCAACAACATAATGCACTTTCCGTTTGTCTACAACTTGTAAGTGTTTACATTGTTAAAAAAGAACTACCAACAGCCGCAGCGGAAAGCATCTGAGGCAATAATGTACGCTAATTCCTTTAAAAATGGTGTTTTTCTGACGAGGAACGTGATCCCAGAACTTGGAAGGTACTAGGCGATGATATTTTCAGCATGGTAGGAAGTCAGCTACCGCGCTACTGAGGGGGCGGTACTTCCTGATTGTCCTTGTTTAACAGCTTGCTAGGTGAATTTTCCACCAAACCAGTTTATAAATGTTTCTTTAGGAATCGCTTTAACTAAACCCTTTTTGCTCTTTATATCGAATTGGAATAACTGCCATACTATGTCGCTTCCAAAGTCAAAATACACAGGTTTAGTTGATTTAGACCATTTAGCAAAAATCTTACTTCTTCCATACCATTTAAGCTGACGTAAATAAGGATCTTCGGTGTGTGGAGAGTATAAGCTGAGTCTAAAATTTATTTTATCAAATTCATTTTTACAACCATCAATTACCCAAATCATATTATTATAAAACGCTTCTCTCAAACGAGCTTCATCTTCTTTTATAGGGTAACTTTGGATTTCTATTACAGTTTGATTAATATAAAGATCAGCAATATGTTTTTCATTGGTGATTACGTTTTTAAAAATAATTTCCTGTGTCTCTACTGGAAAATAGTTTTTCCATTTTCTATGCCATTCACCTTCATTTTCCCACCAAGGATCACAATACTCTTTCGATTTATGCGCCCAGTGGTGCACTTTAAAATTACCACACTTTGCAATTGTGTCACTTCCACAGCATAAGCAAGTTCCAGTTCCACCTTTAAAGGGTTCTGCTCTAAATCCATTTACAAGTGAAAATTTCATGCTACTTCCTTAATACACATAACTTATTAGTATTTATGCGCTGCGCTGTTTGCATGGCATAAATTGCGTGTAGGACTTGGCCGCTGCCACATTCATGTAAATGGGTATGAATAATGCTATAGGAATTTGCTTTTTTGCGGTAGCGGTTTTTATACCATTTGAAGAGGAATTGGTTAATATCTATGACTGGATGTTACTCTGTGAACCAGACTAGGTAAGTTTGATTCACTGTAACGGTTTATGAAATTCCTCATGATCATACCTTACTTTTTGGTAGTCATTACTTTATGTATCTCAAATTATCAGACAACAAATGGCTGAACTTCGAGCTGTGGCGAACTTTTGGTAGAAGTGGGTTAAAGCCATCTGTCGGAACTAATTGCCTAGTGGTTTGAATATTGAGGGATTTAGTCAAGACTAATCTAGTTCAATCGTGCGTTTTGCTTGACCTGTTCATAGATCACTATCTTTACCTGCTGACGTGTCACCCGATCACCTTACGCCTCATGCTCAAATCGTCGGCTTTACCCAATCCCTATTTACATCATGAGTTGTGGGCAGTAATACGCTAATGACGGTCGATGATGGCCGGTACCTAAGTATGGTGTTCCGCTTGGTCCTACGAGCCTGCCGTGTTTACCTGCAGCTGTGTCCGCTGATCTCACGCTGGCTAATTGCTTGTTGGGATAAGGGGATGGATAGGGCTGATACCAAGCATTAAGGTGCATGCTTCCGTTCGTTAGCTGCTTAATACCTGCAGATGTATTAGTCGTTCAGGCATTTACATCATGTCTGTGGGTGAAGTCAGTAATGTTAGGGCGGATATAGGCGTGTTATGCGACGATGACGAGTGAGAATACCACACGTTTTCCTAGTTGTAGTTGTTTCTTATATGTTATATGGCGATAGGGGGATTACGCCATTCGAGTTCAACAGTACTTCGATGCGGCCTAGATAATCCCTAGATAGCATCAAAAAGTTGGGAGCACTCAAACCCATGCAGCAGTAGGGCTACAGGCGAGTCGTTGCATCAACCCTAGAGGAGGATGCAACGACTCGCTTTTGTTGCTTTTGTGTTAACGCTTGAGGGGCGTAAAGGGTAGGGCAAAAGGTGAGTTTTTTGGTAGTTCTGGGTGAATTGATGGCGCCTAAATGGATCCTTCTATTCGGCTAACGGTTTAGGTCGTTGCCTCATCCTGCTTGGGTGCTATCCGCTCGCCGTTTTTGGTCATTAAAAGCAGGCAAAGTGGGATGATCTGCACACTGTTTCTGAGTGATTGAACGCGTTTTTAGGCTCATGCTGCCTTAGTTTGAATTGTTATTGATATGTTTCTATTCAATGGGTGTTGTTCAGTGTGTTGCACCAATATGGTTCAACCGTTTTTCGATGCGGCCTAGATAATCCCTAGATAGCCTCAAAAAGTTGGGAGCACTCTAGCCCATACAGCAGTAAGGCTACAGACGAGTCATTGCATCAACCCTAGTGGAGGATGCAATAGCGCGTATTTGTTGCTTTAGTGTTAATTGTTAGCGATAGGGTGAAGAGGGTAAAAGCCAAGGTTTTAGACGGTTTTAGGTGAATAGCGCTGTCTAGGCCTAGGCTCATTTTAACCGAGTGCCACTTTACCTATATTAGTCATCCTGCATGGATAGAAAGGGAGCGATGATCATGTGCAATTATAATGAATTTAGACTTTCTGATGGGCGGATTTTGTGTCTCGCCGATGCTCACGGTTTGATTGAAACCGAACGCGACACTTTATGATGATGAGAATCACTCTCAACTCGTTGTAGATGCGAACCATTATCATCGCGGGTCCTTCCGGCGCGGTTGATTGCGGGGGCGGCGACACGCAGTGCTTCACTACATATGAGGATTTTAGAGGGCTTGGTTGTTGTTTTATTAGCGGGCTTTTAAGGGGCGTTCATAATTTTGAACGCTATCTATGGTGTTGATTATAAATAATTATTCTCCTTACTTTCTCAAAAGCTCAAAAAATAGGTGTGCTCGGATATACCAACTTCAATAGATCGATTTTGTGATCCTTTGATCCTTTCTTAATTATTGACTTTGGTTCTGACAATATATGTTTTTCGTGAGGTTGTTGCTGATATGTGAGCGATGTATCGATTGTTGCATAGGGAATCAAATGGTTCTAAGTTACTATTGCTTGAATTAGGACGATAGCTTTGATTTGTTGAAGCTTTTCATTCCACATGGAGGTATTTATGGACGATCTTTCTCCCTCGGATTTAAAAACGATACTTCATTCTAAACGAGCTAATGTTTATTACCTCGAATACTGTCGAGTGATGCAGAAAGACGGTCGTGTGCTTTACTTAACCGAAGCAAAAAACGAAAACCAATATTTCAATATCCCCATCGCCAATACCACAGTTTTGTTATTGGGCAATGGCACGTCCGTCACCCAAGCTGCCATGCGAATGCTGGCGCAGGCAGGTGTATTAGTCGGCTTTTGTGGCGGTGGCGGCACGCCACTTTATATGACCTGCGAAGTGGAATGGCTGACGCCCCAGAGTGAATACCGGCCCACTGAATATTTGCACGGTTGGATGCAATTTTGGTTCGATGATGAAAAACGATTACTCGCCGCGAAAACCTTTCAGCAAGCCCGCATCCAATTTATCGAGCAAGTGTGGCAGAGGGATCGCGAACTCAAAACGGAAGGCTTTATTTTTAAGGATCCGGCAATCCAAGCCGCGCTTGAGACTTTTCATACCCGCACAAAGGTGGCAACCAAACAGTCCGACCTGCTATTGACCGAAGCTCAGTTAACGAAAGTGCTATACAAGCACGCCGCCAATAATACCCAACTCAAAGATTTTACCCGTCAACACCAAAGCACAGATATCGCTAATGACTTTTTAAACCACGGCAATTATTTAGCCTATGGACTTGCAGCTAGTTGCCTCTGGGTACTGGGCATTCCCCACGGTTTTGCGGTGATGCATGGCAAGACTCGCCGCGGGGCCTTAGTGTTCGACGTCGCGGATCTCATTAAAGATGCCATAGTGTTGCCATGGGCTTTTGTTTGCGCCAAAGAGAACGCCACTGAGCAAGAATTTCGTCAGCAAGTATTGCAGGCATTTACCGATCATAAAGCATTAGATTTTATGTTTAATACGGTTAAAGCCGTTGCACTCCAAGACTACAGTGCTGAGCAAATTGCAGCCCAAGGCTTATAAGGTACAGCAGCTATGATGGTGACTTTTATCAGTCAGTGCGAGAAAAATGCCCTGAAAAAGACCCGCCGCGTACTTGATGCTTTCGCCAATCGCATAGGTGATAACACTTGGCAAACTCTGATCACCGAAGATGGGCTATTAACTGTTAAAAAAATGCTGCGCCAAACCGCCAGTAAAAGCACCGCCGTGAGTTGCCACTGGTTCCGCTCACGTTCAAGAACTCAGCTGTTGTGGGTGGTGGGTAACAGGTCGAAATTTAATGCCCAGGGCATAGTGCCGGTTAATAATACAGTGAAAGAGGTTTTTATGGATGTTGTAACAGACAAACCCAAGCAAGGTGTGTTGTATGCCAACACCCAACTACAGCCGCTGAGTGAGCATTTATTTGCGGTCGGCTTTGTAGCCGAGCTACTGCACCGTCAGTTATTTCCAGACAATACACAGTTTTCAATTGCGAATTTTATTGCAGGTTGTTTGCATGACTTAGGAAAAATTGACCCCAAGTTTCAAGAGTGGGTGACTAATCCCAAAAAGAGGGGCTTAATTGCCGAAGATGGACAACACATTGATGATGCTAAATTTAGCTTTGATAAACATCCAAGGCATAATGAAGTGTCACTGCTACTCTATCAATTGCTTGATAGTGCAGAACTTAAATTACTAAACCCAAGTAATAAACGCTCAGTAAAGCATGCGGTGTACTGGCATCATGCTAAGCCATTTCGTAAAGAAAAGAATGGTTTTGATACCTATAAAGACATCAGCAAAAAGCTAGTGGCAAATCAAAAAGAGATAGGTCTATCTGATATTGTCGCTCAAGCTCAAACACTGCTTAGGCAGGTTATCGGAATCGATAAAAAGTATCGTGAGTTAACGAATAGTCTTCTTGAAAAAGCCTTCTTAACTGAAGTTGAACAAGATCTAGTGGCGAATCTGCCCGATGCACCAGCCTTACCCAGTTACAAAGAATATGAATTTGAAGAGTCGGTATCGGCCAATAGCACCAATGTTAAACTCAATGCGCTAAACAACATAGTACGTGCTTGTTTGATCTCAGCTGATCGTACTGTATCGGCATTGAGCGCGGCAGAGTTACATACTGCCATTTTTGAGCGCCAGTTAGATGAAATAGTTACCGAGCTATTTGAAGTGGAAACGACACTTAGTTCTGATATTGACACTTGCCTAAACGCCTTTTTTCCTACGAGTGAGCGCAGTCAAAAACAAAGGGATATTGCCAAGCAGCTAACCACCGCCGAAGATGTCGCTGTGCTCGCGGGGGCTGCAGGCTGTGGTAAAACCAAAATCGCCTTAGAGTGGGCCAAATTGCAGGGGGCAAAACGGATTATTTGGGTTTGCCCTCGCGTACAAGTCTGCCAAGGATTATTTTATGAGCTGACCTCAGAGCAATACCTTCCCAATAGCACCATTGAAATTAATACAGGTGAATTTAAATTCCACAATCAATGGGATAACCCTATTCCTGATGATGAAAACTTTTCCGGTGATATAGTGATCACCACCATAGACCAAATTCTTGGCTCAGTGATCAGCCACACGAAAGCTAATACGCTTATTGATTTTTTAAATGTGCATGTAGTGTTTGATGAGTTCCATGAATACGTCAACATGCCAGCTTTTAATTTGCTGTTTGCTGAACTCATAGCAGCAAAAAAAATGCAAAAAGATCAAGCTAAGACCTTATTAGTGTCGGCAACACCTCATTATGTCTTTGTAGAAGATTTACTCGGTATTCACCCTGACGATATTAAAGTCATGCCATCATTTAACCCAAGCCAGTATCAACTCGATTTTAAAATCTTTGATGATACTAATCTAAGCAATATAAACCCGCTATTTGCACAACAGAGTGGCTGTACTTTTGTTATCAGTAACATGGCGCTGACGGCGCAAAACAGTTTTATTAAAAATCAGCACAACGAGAATGCGGTGTTATTGCATTCCAAATTTATTAAAAGTGATAAACGTAAATGGTTTGGTGAAGTGTACGAGGCTTACAAGCGCGATGGCACTCGCAAATATGAAGTGCTACGCAGTGGTCCGATTGTACAAGCGTCGCTTAATATCAGTTGTGATTATATGGTGGCCGAAATCACCAGTGCTGAAGATTGTTTACAGCGTTTGGGTCGTTTAGATCGTTTTGGTGAAAATAGTCAGGTGAATACCTATACCTTAGCTGTGCCTGAAACAATCGCCAATGGCAAAGGTAAGGGGCCAGCAGCGGGCTTTCTATCAAAAATGTATACATTGAGTTCTGTTCGGGCTTGGTATCAGTTTTTACATAGTGAATTGGTAGACAATACCTTTACTTTGCCAGAGATTTATCAACTTTATTTCACCTTTCATCACACCGAGCGTAATCGGGGGGTTATTGCAAGTGACTTAGTGGCCGCCCTCAAAAATAGTGTGCAACAAATCAAAGCGAAAATTGTTGATCCCATTACTGCTTCACCAAAGAACAACAAAGATAAAAAACGCACCAAGATCAGCAAAGGATCACTGCGCGGTGATAATCGCTTTGTACAATTAGCTGTGGTGGATTTAAGTCAAGCTGAGCCGAAATATATTGAAGCCTACGCTTATTCGATTCCAGTGGATGATGACAGTAATATCGACAATCTCACATACGCTATCAAAGCTATTTGTGGTTATGATCAAAGCGATAAAGATTTACTATCCCACATGTTTAAAAAGCATCACAACATTATGGGCGGTACGGGTAAGGCGTTCACTGATAAGATTTTACTCAACGAAGCACGCGACCCAGAGTCACCGATTTATTTGAGTTATACCACTAATGATTTACTGCAAGTGGGTGGCGAAAGTGCTCGTCATCCTCATGCCATTTATTACGCCGTGTGCGACAAACAAGCCATCGGTGCTATGTCCATTAAACAAATTAATCAAACCACTGAAGATGAGGAATAAATCATGCAAAAAGTAACGGGAATTAAAAGTGTTGATTTTAAAATTAAAGCATTAGGTCATGGCGTAGTGAATTGGAATGGGCCTACAACCTTAACCGGTGATGATGGTAAAACGGTTGATAATCATACCTTGCCAAAATTGCGTGGTTACACAAACTTGACCGGTAAAGTGAAAGATGAAACGGGCTATAAATATAAAAAACAAGCAACTGACATTAATTTTAAAGAAACGCCACTGTATATAAGTCAAAATTGCATTCGCCATCATTTATTTCGTGAACAAGCATTCGATTTACATTATGCCAGTGACAAAAACCTCAAAAATGTCCTGGCTTCAATTACGGGGTTGATCCGTGGTTACGTAGTGCCATCAAGTCAATGTAAGCGCACCAGTCCGCTATTGTTGGAAGATTTTGTTGATCAATTGGGCAACGGCAATTTTGAACAATATGGGCAGGCAGGAGCAAGAGATAGTACATCATTTTTTTCAAAAACCACTTTTGGGGATACAGAATACATTTCCTATGGCTCTATTAGTATTGAACAGCTGCAGTTTATATCGTTGGATAAGAAGTTTGATCGTGCTGCAATGGTTATCAAAGAAGGAGAGGGGGAGGTTATTGCCGCTGAACTACAGAATTATATTCAGTCACTTAACCCCAGCTTAAATCCACAAGCCATTTTTCATTCAAACTACGTCAGAAGAGGCACTATATTCGAAGAGGGAGAATGCGGCATTTTACTTAATGATGATGCAGTAAAAGCCTTGATTGCTGAAACATTAGAACGCTTAGCTAATTTGTCTATTCGCCAAGCTAAAGGTTATATGTACGTGGATGACATCACGGTGGATTACAACGACAGCCATAAAATGATGCGTATCAAGCGTGATGAGTCAGAAATCATCAATGAGCAGCATGCACCATTTGCACAGTATTTTTATGCAAAATAGGAGGTTGCATGAAAATAATCATAGAATATGACTCTTGCTGGCGTAATGCCTTTTTAGGTGGTTCAAATAATGAACCTGTACCGAAAAAAGGCCGCGAATTTTTAGGCTCAATGACGAGCTTAAAAAAAGAAGGCAATTTTAAGGTGTGTGAAAATACCTTAGATACCGTAATGGGAGTACTAAATCGTTTAATTGGCGACCAACGAAAGCTTTATCAGGCGCGCAGTAAAATGTACGAATCCGGTTATTACTTCGAAGCACTGGAAGATAAAGTCAGCTTTATAGATAAGCCGCAGTTGACCAATGAAATATCATTTATTCGTAATATGAATGGCAGTACGGATCAGAATGCATTTACTGGAATGATCAAAGTGTCTGATCCTGTTTTTACCTCTGAATATTCACAGCAATTTTGGGGCGTTTTGGATCTCGATTTCACTCAGCTCTGTGATTTTATTATTAAGCAATCACAAGTTGTAGGATCTATTGAGTTAAACCCGTTAAGTATTATCAATCGCTTGGAGAGCCTTAATCAGGAAAAAGCACTAGAAAATAGTGATGATTTAGCCCAAGTATTAAAGGTACTAAATGAATACTTTCCTGATATTGAATATTTAAATAATAAAGGTTTGATCACACCTATCAGCATTTATTGCTCGGCGCTTTACCTTCAGCTTGCCCGCTTAGAAACTAGCTTTAATATGACCACAGCTAAAACGAAAGCAGGGGGGATTAGTGGAATTTCCAAACGAGGTTTCACTAAAAAAGACTTCATGGACCGATATACAACGGGACCCAAAAAAACAATCTGGGGTAATCCTTTTATCAAAAAAGAAAAGATAAAAGGGCAAGGTGAAGTGACTTCCATGATGACCAAAGCCAGTGGTCAATTGGAAATTAGTATCGATGTGGATCGAGACAAAGCCCAAGAAATCAAAAGCTTGATTGAAAATGCTGGCGTATCAAGCTTTTACCTTGGGAAAAAAGGGCTGGCTTATGTATCAAACATTCGAATTTAGGAGGAATTATGAACTCATATATTGATATACGGCTTAAGCCTGATGCCGAAATGCGGGAGGCTGAGCTCAGTAGTAAAGTATTTACTAAATTTCACAAAGCGTTAGTGACGCTCAATAGCCATAAAATTGGTATTAGCTTTCCGCAAATGAAATTAAGCTTAGGGCAGTTATTTCGCATTCATGGTGATGCGAGTTTATTGCATGATTTACAAGGCCTGGATTGGTTAGGCCCTTTGGCAGGATATTGTCAGGTTACTGCTGTTTCTGCCGTGCCTGATCACGTGCAATATCGTATTGTTTCCGTTAAACGCAGTAATTTAAGTAAAGCAAAATTGAAGCGTTTAATTGCCAGAGGCAGCATAGATAAAGACGGAGAGAAACGGTACAAGGTAAAAATGCTCGGTCAAGGATTTGATAATCCATATCTTGATCTGTTTAGTAGTTCCACAGGGCAGGTATATCGTAAATTCTTTGAGTTTAGCGACATTCAAGCTCACCCCCTTGATGGTGAGTTTGATAGTTATGGTCTTAGCAAAACCGCAACAGTACCTTGGTTTTAACCCTTTATTTTTGCTCTTTAAAAAATTGATTGTAAAACAATTACTTATTTCAGGTGGTTATTCAATAGGTAAAAAAGTGAATTTTACCTATCCGCCTGTTGTAGCTTATTTTTTTGAAGATTATCTACTGTTCACCGCCGTACAGGCGGCTTAGAAATCGGTGAATCGCTCGGTTAAGCCAAAAATCAAGTTCACCGCCGTACAGGCGGCTTAGAAATGCTGTAACAATTTGTAACCTGTAGAGTTTTGGTTCACCGCCGTACAGGCGGCTTAGAAATTATAAGTCTTTGGCTCAAACAGAGTGATATTGTTCACCGCCGTACAGGCGGCTTAGAAAATAAACCTAATGCGTCCCTGCCAACATCGTTTGTTCACCGCCGTACAGGCGGCTTAGAAATGTGTTAAAGATGTAAATGCAGCCTTTCTTTCGTTCACCGCCGTACAGGCGGCTTAGAAATGTCCACGATATTCCGTTGCGGGATGTCTTGTGTTCACCGCCGTACAGGCGGCTTAGAAATCTTCACGAACGTAGTCTTCATTGCGTCCGCTGTTCACCGCCGTACAGGCGGCTTAGAAAATACGGTCATAAATCTGTGCACCCATTTTGAAGTTCACCGCCGTACAGGCGGCTTAGAAATGTTATCTGGACTCCGGAAGGCCAAGCGGTGAGTTCACCGCCGTACAGGCGGCTTAGAAATGCTAGATGTTATTAATAACTCTACAGGAGAGGTTCACCGCCGTACAGGCGGCTTAGAAATGACAGTGGTATGGCTTTCCCGTATTAATTTGGTTCACCGCCGTACAGGCGGCTTAGAAATTTAGCGTCATTCAGTAACTCAGCCGTGTCTTGTTCACCGCCGTACAGGCGGCTTAGAAATCAGCAAGTTACGTGCAGAAGTTCAGCCTTCCAGTTCACCGCCGTACAGGCGGCTTAGAAAATTACCTTTGGATCAGGTTGAGTGGTTCCGCCGTTCACCGCCGTACAGGCGGCTTAGAAATCGAATACGAGTATGCATGCCTCATCTGAACTGTTCACCGCCGTACAGGCGGCTTAGAAATTTAGATGCTGCCATAACTGCTTGTGTTTCAAGTTCACCGCCGTACAGGCGGCTTAGAAATCGATTCACTGCATAGCCATCTTCACTGCATAGTTCACCGCCGTACAGGCGGCTTAGAAATAACACTAAAGCGTCGAAGTCAATGCGTTCAAGTTCACCGCCGTACAGGCGGCTTAGAAATGTTTGGTACATAACATGATCCCCGATTAAACGTTCACCGCCGTACAGGCGGCTTAGAAAAGATGCCGTACTAGTTGTCGTAGGGTTAAACTGTTCACCGCCGTACAGGCGGCTTAGAAATTTATTGATGGATACGTATTTTAAGCTTGACTGTTCACCGCCGTACAGGCGGCTTAGAAAACACAGATGAATAAACGTAGCAACAAGTGGCGGTTCACCGCCGTACAGGCGGCTTAGAAAGTACTTAGCGCCCTTCTCGGCATTGAAGTTACGTTCACCGCCGTACAGGCGGCTTAGAAATTGATCCCTGAGCAGTTCCGCAACGACCCGCGGTTCACCGCCGTACAGGCGGCTTAGAAAAAACATCAAACTACCCATCAATTTCTTGAGTAGTTCACCGCCGTACAGGCGGCTTAGAAAGTTACTATCTCGCAGCCTACGCATTAGCCAGCGTTCACCGCCGTACAGGCGGCTTAGAAATTGACTTGGCACTTGTACTCTACTGTTAAGTGGTTCACCGCCGTACAGGCGGCTTAGAAATTGCTCGCTTTCAAATCTTCGCAGGTATCCGAGTTCACCGCCGTACAGGCGGCTTAGAAATCTGCTGCACTATAGAACGCCAGCTTATTGGCGTTCACCGCCGTACAGGCGGCTTAGAAAGCTAATAATAATATGAGCGACCCTTGTTTAATGTT
Source organism: Shewanella sp. SM55 (assembly GCF_025654025.1). Lineage (NCBI taxonomy): Bacteria > Pseudomonadati > Pseudomonadota > Gammaproteobacteria > Alteromonadales > Shewanellaceae > Shewanella > Shewanella sp. SM55. The sequence goes on from NZ_JAKKRS010000009.1 coordinate 166,002, forward strand.
CACCGCCGTACAGGCGGCTTAGAAAGAAGTGGCGCCAGATAATCATTCCCGCGTTGAGTTCACCGCCGTACAGGCGGCTTAGAAATAACGACGATATGTGCGATAACACGTTTATGGGTTCACCGCCGTACAGGCGGCTTAGAAAACGGAAAAAGGCTTTGTTGCCGCACTGTTCGAGTTCACCGCCGTACAGGCGGCTTAGAAAACCCTGTAGCGGGGCGACTGCGCCAGCGATGCGTTCACCGCCGTACAGGCGGCTTAGAAAGAAATACGGCTCAATACTGTGGCCATGCTCCGGTTCACCGCCGTACAGGCGGCTTAGAAAGTACAGCATGTAAACACGGTTGCGGCAACCAAGTTCACCGCCGTACAGGCGGCTTAGAAATCATCGCGCGAAAGTAGCAAATCGATATACTCGTTCACCGCCGTACAGGCGGCTTAGAAATCAAGTATCTGCTCCGCCGCGTTAATGGCGTCGTTCACCGCCGTACAGGCGGCTTAGAAAATACACGGACGGTTACGCGGGGTATATGGGCAGTTCACCGCCGTACAGGCGGCTTAGAAATTAGAAAAACTTCTCACTAAAAAAAAACGCCAGGTTCACCGCCGTACAGGCGGCTTAGAAAAATTAACAAAGAGGCTGTGGCAAAGTTTTATAGTTCACCGCCGTACAGGCGGCTTAGAAATTGAACAGATTGTATAGGCTGCTCAGGGTTCGGTTCACCGCCGTACAGGCGGCTTAGAAATTTAAATCACGATGTAATTTTTGAGGGTTTTGGTTCACCGTCGTACAGGCGGCTTAGAAAAGTATTTACACCGGAGGAAGAAGCCAAACTTGGTTCACCGCCGTACAGGCGGCTTAGAAATTGGACTTTTTAGTAGGGAAAATATCTGAAACGTTCACCGCCGTACAGGCGGCTTAGAAAGTTACCTGCACCCGTACAGCGGCCATGGCATCGTTCACCGCCGTACAGGCGGCTTAGAAATCTTGGCATAAGTCAAAGTAATGGCCTGCTGCGTTCACCGCCGTACAGGCGGCTTAGAAAAAATCTGTGATACGCACAATAGGCGCACCTTTGTTCACCGCCGTACAGGCGGCTTAGAAAACTTAGCTTAAAGTCCGACTTAGCTTTCATGAGTTCACCGCCGTACAGGCGGCTTAGAAAAAATCTGTGATACGCACAATAGGCGCACCTTTGTTCACCGCCGTACAGGCGGCTTAGAAAACTTAGCTTAAAGTCCGACTTAGCTTTCATGAGTTCACCGCCGTACAGGCGGCTTAGAAAAGTAGTTGTCGTTTTGGTTGAAATACAGCGAAGTTCACCGCCGTACAGGCGGCTTAGAAAAGTAGTTGTCGTTTTGGTTGAAATACAGCGAAGTTCACCGCCGTACAGGCGGCTTAGAAATATAGGCTAATCGGGCATAATCGCAATCAAAAGTTCACCGCCGCACAGGCGGCTTAGAAATGAAATATAAACCCCTGAAACTGACTTCTCAAGTTCACCGCCGCACAGGCGGCTTAGAAATGCAGGGGATCTACGCTTACCCATGCCACCCGGTTCACCGCCGCACAGGCGGCTTAGAAATGAAATGACACGGTATTGGCCGATTCGTTGTAGTTCACCGCCGCACAGGCGGCTTAGAAAATGCAGCTCCTCCGTATAAGACTAATTTGACCGTTCACCGCCGCACAGGCGGCTTAGAAATGCTGATACTAAAATATCAAATCTTACCTTAGGTTCACCGCCGCACAGGCGGCTTAGAAATCTAATTCATCGACTTCAAAAACCCCCTTATAGTTCACCGCCGCACAGGCGGCTTAGAAATTTTCGCGACACTAATACAAAACACTGGTTAAGTTCACCGCCGCACAGGCGGCTTAGAAAAGCGTCATATAGGCTTCGGGATCATTACCATCGTTCACCGCCGCACAGGCGGCTTAGAAATTTGCGAGCAGGATCAGGGCGTTGATTTTGTGGTTCACCACCGCACAGGCGGCTTAGAAATTTAGGCTCTGCTTGTTTAGGTACAATCCCAAGTTCACCGCCGCACAGGCGGCTTAGAAAACTGATTAAGATGTTTGTTGATGAAGTTGATCGTTCACCGCCGCACAGGCGGCTTAGAAATTATCTATTGCTGTGCTGTTGCATTCTACTGAGTTCACCGCCGCACAGGCGGCTTAGAAATTTGGCGGGATTCATCGCGAGTTTGGTTTGGTGTTCACCGCCGCACAGGCGGCTTAGAAAGACAGCATGACCTCAACCACCTCAGCGCCATAGTTCACCGCCGCACAGGCGGCTTAGAAAAGTATCGAGAAACATTATTACCGTCGGTTCGGGTTCACCGCCGCACAGGCGGCTTAGAAAAGTATCGAGAAACATTATTACCGTCGGTTCGGGTTCACCGCCGCACAGGCGGCTTAGAAATAGAGGTCAACGTGTGCGAGTAACACACTGGCGTTCACCGCCGCACAGGCGGCTTAGAAATTATAAAATGGATGATGCGGTATTTCAGGTTCGTTCACCGCCGCACAGGCGGCTTAGAAACACTTCTTCAGGGCAGATAAGCTGACGGTTTCGTTCACCGCCGCACAGGCGGCTTAGAAATTGCTTCGATAGTTACCTTGTTGTTAAGCGACGTTCACCGCCGTACAGGCGGTTTAGAAAGTTGGCGCGAAGGATGCATCAAGCTTATTCGGGTTCACCGCCGTACAGGCGGCTTAGAAATGACATTTTCACGAACATATACTGTAGCGCTGGTTCACCGCCGTACAGGCGGCTTAGAAATCCCATTAGTGCGCCAATACAGAATCCGATGAGTTCACCGCCGTACAGGCGGCTTAGAAATTGACTCGTAATCCATTAACTCAACAAGGAAAGTTCACCGCCGCACAGGCGGCTTAGAAATGTAATGTCCATCCAGTTTTATTAATGTTATCGTTCATCGCCGCACAGGCGGCTTAGAAAGTAGGTTTGATGGGAGCGGAGCGTGACGCTTGGTTCACCGCCGCACAGGCGGCTTAGAAATCTCGGTTTTAGTGTCACCAGTTATCGCGTTGGTTCACCGCCGCACAGGCGGCTTAGAAAACATAACTAACGTTAATGTGGTGATAGCAAGCGTTCACCGCCGCACAGGCGGCTTAGAAAATTAGCATGACAATGAGCCTCAAGCGTGGTTAGTTCACCGCCGCACAGGCGGCTTAGAAATGCAGGTTTGGGCATTTGCTCATTTAAGCGAGGTTCACCGCCGCACAGGCGGCTTAGAAATCAGAAAAGACTTGGCGCGTATCATAGGCGGCTTAGAAATGTAGCTGGCCATCCGTCTTTTTTGCTGTAAAGTCCACCGCCGCATAGGCTGCTTAGAAAAAACATGGACATATGAAAGCGTTAGTGGCTTTGTTCACCGCCGAATAGGTGGCTTAGAAATTTCGCCCTACTTCCGTCAATGAAGTGTGACTGTATACTGCCGCACAGGTAGCCCAGGTATTCTTTATATTCAAGTTTCAAAATATGTGATTGTTCACTGTCGTAAAGGCTGCCCATAAAATCTATGACAAGCTGATTTTTGAGCGCGATTTTAACTGAATGATTCTGCTATACTCCGCGCCAAGATATCAAATGACAAATCATTATTTTAGTTTTGTGTACAAACGTGTGTACAAACTGATTGAACAACGAGTAAGACTTAATAAATATGTCTATAGAAATCAATAAGCGACGCACTTTTGCTATTATATCGCACCCCGACGCGGGTAAAACAACCATTACCGAAAAAGTGCTGTTATTCGGAAACGCTTTGCAGAAAGCGGGTACGGTTAAAGGCAAAAAATCGGGTCAGCATGCTAAGTCTGACTGGATGGAAATGGAAAAAGACCGTGGTATTTCTATTACTACGTCTGTCATGCAATTTCCCTATGGTGGCGCCCTTGTTAACCTACTCGATACGCCTGGTCACGAAGACTTCTCTGAAGATACTTATCGTACTCTGACGGCCGTTGACTCATGTTTGATGGTGATCGACTCTGCTAAGGGTGTTGAAGACCGTACGATCAAGTTGATGGAAGTGACACGTCTGCGTGATACGCCGATTGTGACCTTTATGAACAAACTCGACCGCGATATCCGTGATCCTATTGATCTGATGGATGAAGTCGAAAGCGTGCTGAATATTGCCTGTGCACCTATTACTTGGCCTATTGGCAGTGGTAAAGAGTTCAAAGGTATTTACCACATACTGCGTGATGAAGTGGTCTTGTATCAAGGCGGTATGGGACACACGATCCAAGAGCGTCGTGTAATTAAAGGCATTAATAATCCTGATCTTGAGAAAGCGATTGGCAGTTATGCCGCTGATTTGCGCAATGAGATGGAATTAGTGCGCGGCGCGTCGCATGAATTTGACCATGCAGCTTTCTTGAAAGGCGAGTTGACGCCAGTGTTCTTCGGTACTGCGCTAGGTAACTTTGGTGTGGACCATATTCTTGACGGCATCGTCGAGTGGGCACCTAAGCCATTACCGCGCGAAAGCGATACACGCGTTATCATGCCTGATGAAGAAAAATTCACCGGTTTCGTGTTCAAGATCCAAGCAAACATGGATCCAAAACACCGTGACCGTGTCGCCTTTATGCGTGTGTGTTCTGGCCGTTACGAGCAAGGCATGAAAATGCACCATGTGCGTATTGGTAAAGATGTTAACGTTAGCGATGCATTGACCTTTATGGCGGGCGATCGTGAGCGTGCTGAAGAAGCTTACCCAGGCGATATTATCGGTTTACATAACCATGGCACTATCCGTATTGGCGATACGTTTACCCAAGGTGAAAAATTCCGTTTCACTGGCGTACCTAACTTCGCCCCTGAAATGTTCCGCCGTATTCGTTTGCGCGATCCGCTTAAACAGAAGCAACTCTTAAAAGGCTTAGTACAGTTATCTGAAGAAGGTGCTGTGCAGGTATTCCGCCCAATTGATACTAACGATTTGATTGTTGGCGCTGTGGGTGTACTGCAGTTTGAAGTGGTTGTTGGTCGTCTGAAGAGTGAATATAACGTTGAAGCTATTTACGAAGGTATTAGCGTGTCGACAGCTCGCTGGGTTTATTGTAAGGATGAGCGTAAGCTTGAAGAGTTCCGCCGTAAGTGTAGCCAAAACTTGGCTCTCGATGGTGGCGATAACTTAACCTATATTGCACCAACTATGGTTAACCTTAATCTTTCGATGGAAAGATATCCTGATATTGAGTTTGCGAAAACCCGCGAACATTAATAGGGTTCGGTCTAGAATAGTGGTTGAAATGGCGGTGAATTCACCGCCATTTTTGTATCTAATGAAAATTAAAAATCGGTTCTGGATGTGAATGATGGCGAATTGGATCACAAAAACATGGCAGGCTTATATTCATTGGTGCGACCGAATGGGGCTGACACCTGAAAATCGTCGCTGTTGCATGCCGCGCCTTGAAGATCCTCCATTAGCGGTAAAATGCGCCAAAGCTTTGGTGGTTGACGAAACGGTATCACCACCAGAACCTCATTCAATTGGTAAATCGACCGCAGAGTGAGGCATTTACTGTGATTGATACCCACGCCCATTTGGATTTTGCCGAGTTTGATGTTGACCGCGACGATGTGGTGTTACGAATGCACAGTGTTGGCGTAGATAATCTGATTATTCCCGGTGTGTCCCCGCGGCACTGGCACAAACAGCTCGCCGTTGCCGAACAATACCAAACTTATTTTGCCCTTGGTATTCATCCTTGGTTTTGTCCAGAGGATGTTGATGCTGGGATCTTAGCATTAACATCTCAAGTTTCGGCGTTACTAGAATGTCCTCGCTTTGTTGCTATTGGTGAATGTGGCTTAGATAAGCTCTATTCCTCAACTTGGCCTCAGCAGCTCGCATTTTTTGAGGCACAATTAGCTTTAGCTAAGTCCGTTAATCTGCCAGTTATTATTCATAGCGTAAAAGCACATTCAGAGGTTTTAGGATGTTTGAAAAAGCATCAATTGCCTAGAGGCGGTGTTATACATGCTTTTTCTGGCAGTACTGAAATTGCACTGGAATATATCAAATTAGGTTTTAAGCTGGGAATTGGTGGTTTGATTATGAACCCTAATGCTAAAAAATTGCTCAAAACTGTCAGCGAATTACCACTTCAGCACTTCATACTTGAGACTGACTCTCCTGCAATGACTCCGCTAAATGTTACTGAAAAACGTAACCAGCCCGCTAACCTTGTTCTTTTTATAGACAAAATTGCCAATTTGCAAAAAAAATCAAGTGTTCTAATATCAGAACACTTGGTGTCGAATGTAATGCAACTGTTTGACCTTTAGCTGTTTTTAAATAAACAGGTGTAGGTCGCACTAGCATTCTGCACTAAGCGATTGAAATTAAACTCCAAAAATATGATCAAAACGACGATTTTCGACTTTGCCTCGGGTATAATCTGACTCGGAAATAGGTTGATTAACAACATAATTAAAAAGTGTTAACAATAGGGTGATGGTTAATGGATATATTAATGAGTTTAGTAGGGGTGGTCACCCTACTTGCGATAGGTTTCCTCCTATCGAATAACAAAAAAGCAATTAATTTACGTACAGTGGGTGGCGCGTTAGCTATCCAAGCTGCCTTCGGTGGTTTTGTACTGTATATTCCTGTTGGTAAAGACATTCTGAAAGGGATGTCTGATGCGGTTTCTAGCGTTATTGGTTACGCACAAAACGGTATCGGTTTCCTGTTTGGTGATTTAGCTAACTTTAAACTTGGCTTTATCTTCGCAGTTAACGTGTTACCCGTTATTGTGTTCTTCTCTTCTCTGATTGCGGTTCTATATTACTTAGGCGTTATGCAGTGGATCATCCGTATCATCGGTGGTGGTTTACAAAAAGCATTGGGCACAAGCCGTACTGAATCGATGTCAGCAACAGCTAACATCTTCGTTGGTCAGACTGAAGCCCCATTAGTGGTTCGCCCATTCATTCCAACTATGACGCAGTCTGAACTGTTTGCGATCATGGTGGGTGGTTTGGCATCAATCGCGGGTTCAGTATTGGCTGGTTACGCGCAGATGGGTGTACCTATCGAATACTTAGTTGCCGCTTCATTCATGGCAGCACCAGGTGGTCTATTAATGGCTAAACTGATGCACCCTGAAACTGAAGCTGCTAAAAATGACATGAGCGATTTACCAGAAGATCCTGACAAACCAGCTAACGTATTAGACGCCGCTGCTGCAGGTGCTTCATCTGGTATGCATTTAGCCTTAAACGTAGGCGCTATGTTGTTAGCCTTCGTTGGTTTGATCGCTATGGTCAACGGCATTATTGGTGGTGTGGGTGGTTGGTTTGGCGTTGAAGGTTTAACACTTGAACTGATCCTTGGCTATGTGTTTATGCCATTAGCATTCCTTATCGGTGTGCCTTGGAATGAAGCATTAGTAGCAGGTTCTTTCATCGGTCAAAAGATCATTGTTAACGAATTCGTTGCTTACTTAAACTTTGCTCCATATATCTCTGATGCTGCCACTACTTGTACAGCGGTTGCTGCTGAAGTTGTTAAAGGCCTGCCGTTATGCGTTGCTGAAACTCAAGCTGTGATGACTCATAGAACACAAGCGATTATTTCGTTTGCTCTGTGTGGTTTCGCTAACTTGTCTTCAATCGCGATTTTGCTTGGTGGTTTAGGTGCTATGGCTCCTAACCGTCGTCATGATTTAGCTACAATGGGTATTCGTGCGGTTATCGCCGGCTCTTTAGCTAACTTAATGAGCGCAACACTTGCTGGTTTGTTCTTAGCTATCTAAGTAACAACAGCAGGGGGAAACCCCACTAACTGGGTCCTGACCATGCAGGGCAGGGCCTAAGTTAATTCAACCATTTTCCAGTAGTGATTCCTGTAGTGAATAGTTTCTCCAATTGAAAGATACAGAATGCAACTGAAGTGTAGCTGTCATTCTGTCTTAAATGTCGTGAGTCTACGGTTACGTTAATTAATCGTAATGCAGAAGTCGCGACTTTGTTCACAATTAAGAATTTTGTGTTTGTGATTTTACGCTAGATTATTGAGATTTTTTTTAATCTAGGTAGAATGCGAACGCCACAAAAAGAACGCTACCCTCGATGGTAGCAAACAAGATAAATGGGGTTGATGATGAAAAACGTTAAAACTTTAGCTTTAGCCGCTACTGCAGTAGCAGCAATCTCTGGCAACGCATTTGCTGCTGATCGTACTGATCTTCACGGTACTGATTATAAGTGGATGCAGTTCAACGCTATGTACTCTATTGGTGAAAAGCCAGATAACCCAGCAACAGGCGATCAACATAACTATTTAGAAATGGAATTCGGCGGTCGTTCTGGCGTATTCGATCTATACGGTTATGTTGACGTATTCAACTTAGCAAACCAATCAAGCAGCAACGGTGACAAGAACCCAGGTTCTGGCACAAGCAAAATTTTCATGAAGTTTGCTCCACGTGTGTCTATCGATGCTTTGACTGGTAAAGACTTATCTTTTGGCCCAGTTCAAGAAGTTTACTTCTCTACTCTGTTCAACTGGGACGGTCTGAATGGTGAAGGCGTTAACTCTTCATTCTGGGGTGTTGGTGCTGATGTAAACGTGCCTTGGTTAGGCAAAACAGGTATGAACCTATATGGTTTTTACGACCTGAATGCTAAAGAGTGGAACGGATATCAGTTCTCTGCTAACTGGTTCAAACCTTTCTACTTCTTTGATAACAAGAGCTTCCTGTCATTCCAAGGTTACATCGATTATCAATTCGGTGCAGATGAAGACCAAGCTGCTTTCGTACCAAAAACGTCAAACGGTGGTAACATCTTCTTCGGCCTATACTGGCATTCAGATCGTTATGCTCTGGGCTATGGCTTGAAAGGCTTCAAAGACGTTTATCTGTTAGAAGATGGTGCTGGTGCTCTAGCTCTAGAATCAACAGGTTGGTCACACTACCTGTCAGCAACTTACAAGTTCTAATCTCTTGTAATAGTAGTTGCTTGTTGGAGCCGCATTATGCGGCTCCATCTTTAGTTTTACCATGAGTCTTTATCTAAGCCTATTAGGCTAACAAGTGAGTTTATATAAAGGTTTGTGTTTTTCTCGCGCTAAAATGGATTTTTCGCGGAAAAGTAGGAGCAAGATTTTATTCGTATCCTCTCTTCCGGTCTTCAAGGATTCAAGTCGTGGTCACTTATAAGTTATTTTAAGTGTCAGGATGCCTATTGTTCTTTATGGCTTAGGCAAGATTGAATACCTACAACAAGGTAGTTTGTACAAGCAAATTACTCGGCACCGCCTGAAGGCCCGGCCATATAAAAATAATCAAAATAATGCCACCTCTCAAGCGTTGCGTTTATGCGACTGATTTCTATTCATTTAATTTTTATTTTGGAGAGCTATTATGACTGATTTAAAAAAAGCAGCACAACGCGCCATTGAGTTGATGGACTTAACGACTTTGAATGATGACGACACAGATCAAAAAGTGATCGACCTGTGCCACAAAGCGAAAACTGCTGCGGGCAATACTGCCGCTATCTGCATTTACCCACGTTTCATCCCGATTGCACGCAAGACGTTAGATGAAATCGGTGCTGAAGATATCCAAATCGCCACTGTGACTAACTTCCCCCATGGCAATGATGACATTGCCATTGCTGTGCTAGAAACTCGCGCAGCTGTTGCCTATGGTGCCGATGAAGTGGACGTGGTATTCCCATACCGCGCACTGATGGAAGGCAATGAAACAATTGGTTTTGAATTAGTTAAAGCCTGTAAAGAAGCCTGTGGTGAAGTCTTGTTAAAAGTCATCATCGAATCTGGCGTGTTAGCTGATCCTGCGCTTATCCGCCGTGCATCTGAGCTTTCAATCGATGCAGGTGCTGACTTTATTAAAACCTCTACTGGTAAAGTGCCTGTAAACGCCACACTTGAAGCGGCTGAAATCATGTTAACTGTGATCAGCGAGAAGAATACCCAAGTAGGCTTCAAGCCTGCCGGTGGTGTGCGTGATGCTGCACAAGCGGCTGAATTCCTCGGTGTTGCTGAGCGTATTTTAGGTGCTGATTGGGTTTCACCACGTACCTTTAGATTTGGTGCTTCAAGTTTACTAAACAGTTTGTTACACACACTAGAATTAGCTGATGCGCCTAAGCCGACTCAAGGCTATTAATTGCAAACTATCGCTGATTAATACTATCAGCGTATAGCGAGCCTAATTAAGTGTGACCTAAATCTATTTGGCAAACTCAAAACTTCGATAGTATGAACTTGTAATATTGCTACAGTTTTGATGTTTCATTGCAAAGATAAGCACTAGCGACAGGGTTGTTAGTGCCTATCTTGGAGGCAGTATCATGTTTCTAGCTCAAGAGATTATTCGTAAAAAACGTAATGGTTTAGCGCTAAGTTCCGCAGAAATACAGTTTTTTGTTCAAGGTATCACTACCAACTCCGTATCTGAAGGTCAGATCGCCGCATTAGGTATGGCGGTGTATTTTAATGACATGAATATGGATGAAAGAATCGCTTTAACGACAGCGATGCGTGATTCTGGCACTGTGCTTAATTGGCAATCATTGGGACTCAACGGTCCTGTCATCGACAAACATAGCACTGGTGGTGTCGGCGATGTGATTAGTCTCATGCTTGGTCCTATGGCTGCGGCTTGTGGTGGTTATGTACCTATGATTTCTGGGCGTGGCCTAGGTCATACGGGCGGCACGCTCGATAAGTTTGATGCCATTCCGGGTTATCAAACTGAGCCATCAAGTGAATTGTTCCGTAAAGTGGTTAAAGAAGTCGGTGTGGCGATTATTGGTCAAACAGGCGATCTCGTTCCTGCCGACAAACGTTTCTATTCTATCCGCGATAATACCGCCACCGTTGAGTCCATTTCTCTCATCACAGCGTCGATTCTGTCTAAGAAATTAGCCTGTAATTTAGATGCACTAGCGATGGATGTGAAAGTCGGTAGTGGTGCTTTCATGCCAACCTATGAGGCATCGGAAGAATTAGCTCGCAGTATCGCTGCTGTTGCAAATGGCGCAGGTACGAAAACGACGGCTTTGCTGACGGATATGAATCAAGTGCTTGCATCTTGCGCCGGTAACGCGGTTGAAGTGAAAGAAGCCATCGACTTTTTAACGGGGGCTTACCGTAACCCGCGTTTATATGAAGTCACTATGGGTCTTTGTGCTGAGATGCTGCTTCTAGGCGGTCTTGCAAGCAATGAAGCCGACGCTCGCGCTAAACTGAATCGTGTGCTCGATAATGGTCGCGCTGCAGAACTCTTTGGCAAGATGGTGTCGGGTCTTGGTGGTCCAGTCGATTTTGTTGAAAACTACAGTAAATACCTACCGCAGTCACAAATTATTCGCCCAGTTTTTGCCGATATGCAAGGTTATGCCTATAGCATGGATACCCGTGAATTAGGTTTAGCGGTTGTGACCTTAGGTGGCGGCCGCCGTAAGCCCGGTGATGCACTAGACTATAGTGTTGGCTTAACCCAAGTGTGTGCTTTAGGCGATAAAGTAGATTCATCGACTCCGATTGCCGTTATCCATGCACAGTCTGAAGCCGCCTTTGCTGAAGCAGAACTTGCGGTGAAAAAAGCGATTCACATTGGTGAAACCGCTCCAGAAAAAACACCTGAGATCTATGCCTATATTCGTGCATCGGATCTTTAAGGAAGAATTATGAAACGTACCATTATTATGATGTTGGACTCCTTTGGAGTCGGTGCTTCTGCTGATGCAGCAAGCTTTGGTGATGTCGGTTCCGATACCTTTGGTCATATTGCTAAAGCATGCGCCGAAGGCAAAGCCGATATTGGCCGTGAAGGCCCGCTGAAATTACCTAACTTAGCGCGCTTAGGTTTAGGCCATGCAGCGATGGAAAGTACTGGCGCCTTTGCCCCCGGTTTTGGCGATAATGTTGAGCTGATTGGTGCTTATGGTCATGCACAAGAGTTAAGTTCGGGTAAAGATACGCCGAGCGGTCACTGGGAGATGGCGGGCGTGCCCGTACTATTCGAGTGGGGTTATTTCAGCGAGCATCAAAATTCTTTCCCTAAAGAACTGACGGATAAGATCTTAGCCCGTGCAGGTCTGGATGGATTCTTAGGTAATTGCCATGCCTCAGGTACAACCATTTTAGAAGAGTTAGGCGAAGAGCACATGCGCTCTGGCAAGCCTATTTTCTACACCTCTGCTGATTCAGTATTCCAAATCGCTTGTCATGAAGAAACCTTCGGTTTAGACAATCTCTATCGTCTTTGCGAAATAACCCGTGATGAGTTAGAGCCTTACAACATAGGTCGCGTCATTGCCCGTCCATTTGATGGTACTGGTCCAAGTGATTTTGCCCGTACTGGCAATCGTAAGGATTATTCTCTCGCGCCACCTGCAAAAACTGTACTCGATAAGCTGAAAGAGGCTGGCGGTGAAGTAGTGAGTGTGGGCAAGATTGCCGACATTTATGCTTACTGTGGTATTACTAAAAAAGTGAAGGCGAACGGCTTAGAAGCACTTTTCGATGCGACCTTAGCTGAAGTGAAATCTGCGGGTGATAACACTATAGTGTTTACTAACTTCGTTGATTTCGACTCTCACTACGGTCATCGCCGTGATGTTGCTGGCTACGCCAAAGGGCTGGAATATTTCGATGCCCGTTTGCCTGAAATGCTCGCATTATTAGGTGAAGACGATCTGCTGATTTTAACGGCGGATCACGGTTGCGATCCAACATGGCAAGGCACGGATCATACCCGTGAATATGTGCCAGTATTAGCCTTTGGCGCTGGATTGAAAGCGGGATCGCTGGGTCGTCGTAATAGCTTTGCCGATATCGGCCAATCTATTGCGAGCCACTTTAAGCTTGAACCTATGGCCTATGGCGAATCGTTCCTTTAGGCAAATTAGCATTTATTTCGATTTGGCGGCTGACATTTGCCGCCAGTAAACAAAGACTTAAGTCTTAATAAAATAAACAGGGGTTATTTCGATGGCAACACCACACATTAATGCTGTAGAGGGCGCATTCGCTGAGACAATGCTGTTTCCAGGCGATCCATTACGTGCAAAATATATTGCTGAAACATTCTTAGAAAATGTTGAGCAAGTGACTGATGTTCGAAACATGCTAGGTTTTACTGGTACTTACAAAGGTAAGCGTATTTCAGTAATGGGTTCTGGCATGGGTATTCCTTCATGTTCAATCTATGCAACTGAATTAATTCGTGATTACGGCGTTAAGAACCTGATCCGTGTGGGTACTTGTGGTGCGATCAGCACTGACGTTAAAGTACGTGACGTGATCATCGGTATGGGTGCATGTACTGACTCAGCGGTTAACCGTTTACGTTTTAAAGGCCAAGATTTTGCCGCTATCGCTAACTATGAGCTGATGAATGCGGTTATCGAATCTGCGAAAGTTCGTGGCACTAAAGTTCGCGTAGGTAACATTTTCTCTGCGGACCTGTTCTACACTCCTGATCCACAAATGTTTGACGTGATGGAGAAAATGGGCGTGTTAGGTGTTGAAATGGAAGCGGCGGGTTTGTACGGTGTTGCCCATGAGTTTGGTGCGCGTGCCCTGTGCGTTGTGACTGTATCTGACCACATCCGCACCGGTGAAAAGACTTCTGCAGAAGAACGTCAAACCACATTCAATGATATGATCATCATGACATTAGAAGCGGCGATTACACTGTAACTGTTACGCTGTAAGAGTGTGCTACTGAAAAGGGTTCGCAATGCGAACCCTTTTTTATGCCAATTTTTAGCGGCTGTTCTATTCGACTTTGTTATTAATGGTTTGGTTATTAGAAATTGCTTGTTTATGGCTTATCTAGAGCTTAGCTATCAATAGATTAGTGATTTACCTTATCTATCGAAATAGATATTAACCTGTTGAATCTGTGTCGAGATCGCTTGGCTCATTGAGCGTTTTTGGCGTAGAGGTTTCGGCCGCAGCGGCTGTTGTTTTAGTCGCGTGTTTTACTCGGCGGACACTTTTCACTTTAGGTTTAACCTTAACAGGTGCCGCTTGTTCCGCATTGTTTGTCGCGTTTTCAACTGTTGTATTATCCTGTAATTCCAATGATTTTTCTGACGTTTTTTCGGCCTTAGTTCGCACGCTGGTCTGAGTGAGCTTATCGGTATTTGCCTCTGTCACTGCTTTTGGTGCCTTAGTGGGGTTAGTCGCTTTCTCTTGTGGGTTATCAGTGGTAGCCACCGGTTTATCTTCGGTTGGCTCTTGCGCCAAACCATCATTAACACTTTCTGATGGCTCTTCAGTTGAGGATCGTTTCTCAGGTTTTTTCGGCGCTTGACGCAACTTAACCCGAAAGCGACGGCGGTCGAAGTCGGCACGTTTGAAAGACAAAGAGCGTGAAAGCAACATACCAATCAAGCCTGCAACCAACAGCATGATTTGTTGTTGCTCCATGTTTAAATTATGGGCTTCTTTGATTTCGTTGAAAAATAACTTGGTATCAAGCCTAACTTCGACATAACCTAGATTTTTCCCTTCTTGGATCACGGGCTCTACATAGGGAGGATATTTGCTTAGCAGCAAATTCATATCTTCAGAGTCAGGATCAACTACATCCTTAGTGATGCTTTGAGCGAAGGATAGCCGCATGCCTTGGTCACTGAAGATGGCGGCGGACATCACCTTAGGATCTTCCACTAAAGCGCTGGCGAGCCATTGCAACTGCTCGTCATTTTGCAGTTGTAGCGCGGGTGCGGCACCATAAGCGGTTTGCTGTACCAGTAATCTGGCCATCTTTTGAGTTTGGGACTTTAGAAGCAGCTGACCTTGTAGTAGGCTTGTTTGCCACAATTGCACTAAGCCGAATATTAAGGCGAATGCGGCGGCAATTTGGATCAGTCTACTGATTTTATGGCTTTTCTTTAGCCCTTTAAGATATAACACTTTGACCCTTAAAATGTAGAGCGCTTGCCTAATCATAATTGATTCTGAGTGAGCCCGATAGTTGGAGAATTTAAGTCCGATGGAAAGCTTGAACCAAGATGCGCTTTTTTTGTGGTTAGTCTCTGACCATTCCCCAAGGTTTGAACGCCAAGGGCAAGTGTTTGAACGTTATCAAGAGTCAGCAAACCCCGCTGGTGTTTCACGTGTGCGAATTATTTATCAAGATGCCGCGGTAGAGGCGACAATATCGGCCTGGATAGCGCAATTGCCTCAGTCTAACGTTATCGGTATCGCCCATATCGAACGCCAAGTTGGTTTACATTGTATCGAGTTGGCACTGGGAAATTTGCCTTCTCAGGCGCAGTTAGCTGCATTCCCGCAGTCTTTAGCTGAACTGCATGTCATTCATGCTGATTTGCCTCGCTTGAATCAGCCCGGTTTATTAGTGATGGATATGGATTCCACTGCGATTCAGATTGAATGTATTGATGAATTAGCGGCCATGGCAGGCGCGGGTGAGCGCGTGGCGGCGATTACTGAACGTGCTATGCAAGGTGAGCTAGATTTTGAGCAGAGTCTGCGTCAGCGTGTGGCACAGCTTAAAGGCGCCGATGCCAGTATTATCACGACATTGTGCGACAACTTGCCTTTGATGCCTGGGCTTGAGCTTATGCTTTTAGAGCTTAAATCCCATGGCTGGCGTTTAGTGGTTGCATCTGGCGGCTTTACGCCTTTTGTTGGCCATTTAAGGCAGCTTCTAAACTTAGATGCGGCCTTTGCTAATGAGTTAGTGATCACTGACGGTAAACTTGTGGGGGAAGTAACAGGTAAAGTTGTGGATGCGCAGTTTAAAGCAGATGTGGTTGAGCGTTGCAGTGAGCAGTGGCAAATTCCAAAAGGCCAAAGAGTCGCGATCGGCGATGGCGCGAATGATATTCCTATGGTGATGGCAGCGGATTTTGGTATCGCTTTCCATGCCAAACCTAAGCTGGCAGCGGCGGCGGATGCCAATATTCGCCATCTCGACCTGCGGGTTCTACCCTATCTGCTACAAATCTAGGTTATTCATTTATTTAAATATAAGTCTGGATATAGACTGAGTTAGAGTAAGGACTCTTGTCTTTTATCGATGAACTGGTAGTTTAGGGAGATTGATAAACTACCAGTGACTTATTTTGACTCAGCTTGCCCAAGGCTCAATTTCGACCATTTCACAGTCTTCAATCTACCTGCCGTACCGCGATGGTCAACTGCATCTACGCCAGTTATTACCGGCTGCGCCTGATTTTTCTAAAACGCCTATCCTCATGCTCCATGGCGCTATGTCTAACGGTCGGGTGTTTTATAGCCAGAGTGGCCGTGGTCTTGGTTGTTATTTAGCGAAGGCGGGATTTGTAGTGTATGTGCTGGATACTGCAGGAAGAGGGCTCAGCTTGCCTAAAATCGATCGTGATTTTACCTTAGGGCAGGGTGAAGTGATCCGCGAGCAGTTACCTTTAGTGCAGCAGGCTATTCTCGATTTACATCAAAAAGTCTGCCAAGAGCAGACGACTCGTAAAGCCGTGGCGCCTTTGCAGGTGCATTGGTGCGCCCATTCATGGGGCGGCGTGTTGATGGCGAGTAGTTTGGCCCGATATCCTGATTTTCAGCAAAGCGTTCGTTCACTGCTTACTTTCGGTAGCAAACGGACAATTCGGGTTAAGTCCTTCAAAAAGTGGTTAATGGTTGATGTTTTTTGGAATCGTTTAGCGCCAGGTTTAGCGATGGGCCAAGGTTACCTCGCCGCCGATAAGCTGCGCATTGGGATGGATAATGAGAGCCGTGCCTCATTAGTTCAAAGTATCGATTGGGTGCGGGGTGATTGGATCGATCACGATGATAGATTTGATTATGCGAAAGCGGCAAAGCGCGCTCATTGGCCACCGGCTTGGTTTATCTCAGGGCAAAACGATACTGTGTTGGGGCACCCTGAAGATGTGGCGGATATGGTCGTAGAGTGTGGCTTTAAACGGGTTAAATCGACGCTTCTCGCTAAGGAGAATGGCTTTAAGCATGACTATGGCCATGCAGATATGCTGACGCATTTAGATGCCACCAGTGATCATTTTCCTAAGATAAGGGATTGGTATTTAAGTTTTGATCTGGCGGTATTGAACAATTAAGACTGCTTTTTATGAAGTACTGGGTATCTTAATTCGACTTCTTGGGTAATATCTAATAGTTCGCCGACACCAATCACACGCCATAACTGTTCTTCTAACTGTTTAGCTTTATGGTTTGCATGAATATTAATGTATTCCAATTCACGGCGTAGGTAGTTCATGTCAGGCTTCTCTGTCGCGCCGCGATAAATCCGTAGGGCGAGGAATCTGCCTAATGCTTTGCTCTGATTGATAAAGGTTATCTGTGCTTCGACATCACCGATTTCAGTTGCAAGAGTGCACTTTAAAAAGATTTTTCCGCGAGATTGGCGAATTAACTGAATAAACACTTCAATAAAATCCATGTCCTGTTGGGGTTTCATTTGGCGGATAGGTTCGAGAATATCTCGCTTAAAAAAACCGTCTTTTAGCAGTGGCGCTAAATTATATTGCAGAGTATCTGAGGTGCCCGCGGCAAAAATATCGCTGATCTCATCCTGTTGTGTACCAACGCCTAAACAAGCGACTTGGGCAGATTTTGTCGTTTTTTCAACAAAATAGGGCACAGAATGTAAATCATGCATCAAAATATTTTTTAAACCATCGGCAAGTTCTTTGATTTCACTATTGTTTTCGGTGAGTTGCTCTAATTTTTCTTTGTTATGGGCAATAAGTTTATTTAAAAATTCTACCCCAACATGGGGCGTATGGCCCATAACGGCGGTTAAATGCAAGGTTACACCATTCTTGCGGGTACGCACTAAGCGGTAGGGGAGGTTATCTAGCTGTGTTTTGCCTGCAATGGTTTGGAGCTTTGGGAAGCTTAACAGTAGTGGTTTATTTGATGAAAAATCTGCAGGATTATCCAAGGTTAATTGCATGCCTCGGCTTGAAATATCTAAAGTAATGCCCGTGGCTTTGTGCTTGTCTTGAGTCACATTGACTAAGGTTTTAAAGGCGAAACGCGCTTCTTGGCGTCGCTCGCTAAACTGCATGGAAACTAACTTAATTTGATTGGTGGTCAGTCTTTGTTGACCAAAGGTTTTTAGGGCGTTGGCATTACTATCGTCTTGCCAAGCTTTGTAATGGCCTCTGGTATCTTCGTTGCTGATTTCGATGAGCTGAAGCAAATGGCTAAATTGTGATAATTGTTGTTCGACCAATGGGCTAAATTTTGCTTCATCTCCGGGGAGGGTCGCACGTCGATAACCCTTATCATGATAAATTTTATCTTGGGTGACTTTGAAGATCCGCCAGCTGGGCTTGGTCGATGCAAAGCCTAAAAATAAAGGCATCATGCCCTTAGCTTTAAGCTCTGCTAAGGTGGCAGAGTAAAAATATAAGCAACCTTGGGCATTATAGGTAAAGCTAAAAAATAGCCCATGGTCGGGATTTTCAGGATGATTAAGTAGCTCAGATAAACGGCTTGGTGTCAGCATAGCTGGTAACTGGCTCACATCATTTTCATCTTGAAAATAATGCACTATCTGCTGGTTATCTCGGCTGAGTAGCATGTGGCTCAAACCTTGCGTTTGAGTATTGAAATATAAAGGTAAGTGCGGTAAATGGGGTAAATAATGACGCTCAAATCCAAGCCCTGTTGCTGTGACTATCACATCATTCACATCTACTTTGTAACGCAGTTTGTAGCCGCGGATTAAATTGCCAAGCATTTCACTTAAGGCTTCGCTGCCCCCAATACGCTTGAGTCTTAACCAAATATATTCGCCATTGGTTTGGCTATCGACAACCTCATAGTCAACACCGAGCTGGAGATCGGGATAGTAAAACTCTTCACTGAGTTCCAGTAATTTTATTTTAAGGGGATGGTCGAGATCGAAGGGATGGTTGGCTGCAAGACGAATACGGGCACCACCTACGGATAAATCTGCAGTTATCCCTTGTACTTCACCACGGCCGGTTTGCGATGCTGCGATGCGAATACTGTAATTCATCCGCTCTTCTGTGCGGTTGAAATAACTGCCTAATACCACGCCTGGCACCATAAAAGGCTCTGACTCAGCGGCTTCCACTTGCGTGACATTTTGGCGCAACTTTAACCGACGTTGTTGGTGAGCATTGAGCACATACTCGTATACTCCCAAGGTATATTGGTTGCGAAACAGTGACATGGCCTCATGCATACTGTTTTTGGCGGGTTCATCTAAAAAATGTCGCTGTTGACCTAACATCACTTCAACACAAGGAAGCTCAGATTTATCCCTGAGATCGATAATTCGCGTGCATGGTGAAGCCAAACGACTGAGTTCCATTTTCACTAGAAAACGGGTCGAATTGGTTTCATCTATCGTCAGCTGCTGGAAAATCTCTTGGAAGTTAGGTTCCATGAGCAATGGCTTGAGCTGTTCGATGAGTGCACTATGGTTATCTAGACTCATGTAGGGTTCTTTTTAATGCTTATTTTGTATTGGGCTGTTAGTCTTATGTCGGCAGTATTCGCAGTTACTTAAATTGATTTTATACAGATTTTAATGAGTTATGGCAAAGAATAAAACGGCGTACGTATGTAATGAGTGTGGACAAGACTTTCCCCGTTGGCAAGGGCAGTGTAGCGCTTGTCAGGAATGGAATACGATCACTGAGGTGAGGCTCGGTGCAGCTTCGCCTGGGCGTAGCACTAAGTTTGTCGGTTATGCCGGAGCAAGCAGCAATGAAGTGAAGACATTAGATCAAATCGATCTCAATGCCTTACCGCGGATCTTGAGTCATTTTGGCGAATTAGACCGAGTACTCGGTGGTGGGATTGTACCAGGTTCTGCCATTTTGATAGGCGGACATCCAGGCGCAGGTAAGAGTACGCTTTTATTGCAAACTCTGTGTCATTTGGCCGAGCAAATGCCTGCACTTTATGTCACGGGTGAAGAATCGTTGCAGCAGGTAGCGATGCGCGCCCATCGCCTTGGTTTACCAACCAATAAATTGCGGATGTTGTCTGAAACCAGCGTCGAGCAAATTTGCGAAGTTGCCCTTAAAGAATTGCCGAAAGTCATCGTCGTTGACTCGATTCAAGTGATGCACATGAGTGATGTGGCATCGAGCCCTGGCAGTGTGTCGCAGGTGCGTGAATCCGCTTCTTACTTAACCCGTTTTGCGAAAGAAAATGGCATTGCCGTGATTATGGTCGGCCATGTGACCAAAGATGGCAGTTTGGCTGGGCCCAAGGTATTGGAACATTGTATCGACTGCTCTGTGATGTTCGAAGGGGATAGCGATAGTCGTTACCGCACTTTGCGCTCCCATAAAAATCGTTTTGGCGCGATCAATGAATTAGGCGTATTTGCCATGACAGAGCGCGGCTTAAAGGAAGTCGCCAATCCTTCGGCAATCTTCCTCTCTCGTGGTGAAGAAGAATCATCTGGCTCGCTTGTCATGGTGGTTTGGGAAGGCACCCGGCCCTTGTTGGTGGAGCTGCAAGTGCTGGTGGATAACTCAGCTATGTCTAACCCGCGCCGCGTGGCTGTGGGTATGGATGCAAACCGTTTGGCCATGTTGCTTGCCGTAATGCACCGCCATGGTGGTTTGCAGATGTCGGATCAGGATGTGTTTGTTAACGTGGTGGGCGGCGTGAAAGTAACGGAAACCAGTGCCGACTTAACCTTGCTGCTTGCAATGGTATCGAGTTTTCGCGGTGATATTTTGCCTAGCGATTTAGTTGCCTTTGGTGAGGTCGGGCTGTCCGGCGAAATTCGTCCTGTGCCCAATGGGCAAGAGCGATTAATCGAAGCCGCTAAGCATGGTTTTAAGCGAGCAATCGTGCCCAAGGCCAATGTGCCGAAAAAGCCTCCAGCTGGGATGGAAGTGGTGGGTGTTTCTAAGTTATCCGAAGCGCTAGAAGCGATTTAGCATCAAATGCTCGCGAGTGAGATTAACACCAGCAAGCAAAACAGCGCCATGAGGCGCTGTTTGTATTTGTGAGCTGGTGTTTTAAGCTGTGATATTGTGTTTTTCGATAAACAACATAAGTTCACGATTCAGCAAAGAAGCATCACCTAGGTTCAGTTCCACCATACGTTTTAGGTGGCTGATACTATCAACATCGATAAAGTTACACTTCAAACCTAATTGGGCATTTTTTTGATGGACCAACTCAGTTTCCATACGGATCTCAATGTCAGATTCTGGTAAGGCAAAACTGAGGGTAATAGCATCACCCGAATTAATAAAATTTTGCGGTTCTTCAACCAAGGCACCATTTAGACTCAAATCGAGAATGGTCGTCTCCCACTGTGCACCACCTTGTTGTAGATGTGCGCTCGTGGCAAATAGAATCCGCGAAAACTTACGCCTTTCGTCCATACCCAATCCTTTTTCTTTCATAGTCAGCTAAGTGTAGTCCCATCAGTGCCTCTAAGCATAAGTCATATTGATGTGGCTGTAAAAGCAGAGTAATTTTTTGTTCAATAAAGCTACCAAGATCGCATATTCACGCAGGCGGTGTGAATGACGAGGTGTTCGTTACATAAAGCGTAAGTGTGGCTCCTTGTACAACAACCCCTGAAACGTTAATACGCCAAGTATCAATACACTAAGTATCAAGGTTTGGTTGACTTGCCATATTCTAATATTGGGAGATGAAGGAGGGGGTGAAGTTAGCGTACGTTTACGCGGCACTGGCAGACTCTTATCGTGATTAATGTGATATTAAGTAGCAGTTATTACATAGGTTTAGGCGTTTTTTTAAACAACAGATTTCAGTTTTTGCCGCTAATTTTTTATCGAAGTGTAGGCGATGTCTTAGCTATCTTTGGGAGATTCCAGTATCATCCGCGGCCAACAACGGCTGCGTCTACATGGTTAATGGCTTTTTAATCATCGCGAGGCATCACTGCTTGCAGATCATGGATTTTTCCCACAGTAGGAAAATGATGTGGATCTCTCACCCAAGTCTGATGGATTTGGGGCTCTAATCTGCCGCAGCCAGCGTCGCCAATTGCGTTTTAGGGTAATTGGTACCGACCCCATTTTAAGAGATCACAAGGTATAACAACATTATGTCTGAGCAATTGAGTTCAACAGCCGTATCCTCTGGTTCGTTTCTGGACCGTTATTTTTCTATTCAACAACGTGGTAGCACAGTTCGCCAAGAAGTGATTGCGGGATTCACAACCTTCCTCGCTATGGTCTACTCAGTGATTGTGGTGCCTAACATGTTAGGCCAAGCGGGATTTGATCCCGGTGCCGTGTTTATTGCAACCTGTTTAATTGCTTCATTTGGTTCTTTACTCATGGGTTTATGGGCTAACTTACCTATGGCGATTGGCTGCGCGATTTCGCTCACTGCCTTTACTGCGTTTAGCTTAGTCCTAGGTCAGGGAATGTCGATTCCAGTCACCTTAGGCGCTATTTTCCTAATGGGCGTGACGTTCACACTTGTGAGTGTGACAGGTATTCGCCAGTGGGTGCTGGCGAATTTACCTAAGGGCATAGCCCACGGTACAGGCATAGGTATCGGCTTGTTTTTACTTTTGATTGCGACTAACAGTGTGCAGTTGATTGTGGCCAATAGCGCAGGCTTACCTGTGAAGTTAGGCGACATTAACAGTTTACCTGTTATCGCTACCGTTATAGGTTTAGCGGCGACAATTGGTTTAGAGCGCCGCGGTGTACCTGGCGGTATTTTGTTGGTGATTATCGCGCTATCGGTATTTGGTTTAGTGTTCGATCCGAGCGTTAAATACCAAGGCTTGTTCGCTTTACCTGATTTTACCTCAGAGCATTCACTGATTGGTCAGCTCGATATTATGGGTGCCTTTAATCCTGTGGTCTTGCCTATCGTATTAGCGTTAGTAATGACGGCGATTTTTGATGCGACCGGCACTATCCGTGCTGTGGCTGGGCAAGCGAATTTACTCGATAAAGACGACAATATTGTCGGCGGCGGTAAAGCCTTAACTTCAGACTCAGTCAGCAGTATGGTGGCAGGTTTAGTCGGCGGTGCACCAGCGGCTGTGTATATCGAGTCGGCGGCGGGGACTGCAGCGGGCGGTAAGACAGGTTTAACGGCTACCATAGTTGGCGTACTGTTTTTGTTGATGATGTTTTTAGCGCCATTAAGCTACTTAGTGCCTGCCTATGCGACAGCGCCTGCTTTGATGTATGTGGGTTTGTTGATGCTGAGTAATGTGGCGAAACTCGACTTTGACGATAAAGTTGATGCCATGTCGGGTTTAACCTGCGCTGTGTTTATCATCTTAAGCTGTAATATCGTTACCGGTATTATGCTGGGTTTTGTGACACTGGTGGTAGGCCGTATTTGCAGTGGCGAATGGCGTAAACTGAAGTTAGGCGTGCTTGCCATCACCTTAGGTTTAGTGGTGTTTTATATGGGTGGTTGGGCGATTTAAGTTAGGCAAACTGAGTGATTTGAACTGAGTTATTGAGAACAGAAGCGAGTGTAGTCTTAGGATTAGCACTCGCTTTGATTTTGTGTCCTGTATTCACAATAGGCACGTAATAAGTCTTTCCAAGTAACAATCCCAACCAATTTACCGTCCTCTAACACGGGTAAGCAGCCGATATCGTTATCTAATAACATGCGGGTGGCCGTGTCTAAATTGATGTGGGGTGCGACGGTAACCGGATTACGCGTCATCACTTGATGTACACGTTTTTGTAGAGTTTCTAAGTCTCTTGCGGTTTCGGCGCTACTGCCCAAGTTCGGGCTAATCGCGCGCAATAGATCCCGCTCCGATAACACGCCTTCAAGTTGGTACTCATCGACGACCAACAAGTGATGAAAGCTCGCTTGGTCGAAGATTTCCTTCGCCACAGTTAATCGATCGTCCATTTCAACCGTGACGACTCGGGTACTCATAATATCGGCGATAATGATCGGCATGATGATCCCCTGTTAAGCTTGCGCATCCTAAGATGCGCTCTGTTAATGCGCTGCATTACAGTTACTTATAACAGAGTGGTGCAAGTTTAGCCAACACCCATTACAAAGTTTTAACTCAAAGATCTTGGACCTCTGGCTCATCATCCGCTGTGATTGGCATCCGCTCCGATTCGGGCAAGTGTGCGCCTATGTAGCGTTGATACTTTTTACCTTTCAGTTTGTGGGTGTCCACCAGCACTAAGCCATCGATACAATCGCCAAAGTCGGCGTCGATACCAAAGGCGAGAAACTTAACCCCATCGGCTTTACACAGTTCACCATATTGTTTGTAGAGCGTAGGTACGGCCGCCCCCATACTCGCGAGCACTTGTTTGAGTTGCTTAAAGTTACTCTGATAATCCTCGGAGAAATACAAGTCATCTAACTTAGCTTTTTGGGATTTAGATAAGCCAAAGGGCGACATGGAAACTGCCATCTGCTGTGCAGGTGCAAATTCCCGCGCATAGAAGTGCACTAGCATTTCCCTAGCACTTCCAGGCAGTTGATTGCTGATGGACACAGGGCCAAATAGATAACGATATTCAGGATGCTTGGCGAGATAAGCCCCAATGCCAAACCACAGATAGTCTAAACTGCGTTTACCCCAATATTTAGGCTGCACAAAGCTGCGACCGAGTTCTAACCCTTGCTTCACAAAGGGCATAAAGCTGTCGGCGTATTGGAATAGGGATTGGCTGTAGAGTGCGTTGTCGCCATATTTTGCTAAGACTTGCTCACCACTGGCAAAACGATAGGCGCCGATAATTTCAAACTGCTCTTTATCCCACAACACTAAGTGTTGGTAGTAGGAATCGTATTTATCAATATCGCGGCGCTTGCCCGAACCTTCGCCTACGGCGCGAAAGGCGATTTCCCTCAGGCGGCCAATTTCCCGCATGATGGGATTACTGTCGTGGTGTTGGTAGAGATAAATCAACTTGTTATCTTGCGTTTCCCCTAGAAGTTCACATTGTTGCAGTGCCGTTTGCAGTTCACGGCGCGATTCGGGGTGGGCGATAGCGCTCTGGGTGATAAACAGTGGATCTTTATCTTTGCCAATACGATACAAGTGATTTTTAAGCAGTTTTATCTTTGTCTTGAGTGGAAAGTCCATTGAGCGTACGGCTTCATTGGGAATGAGCTCGCCAATGCGGATCGGCATATTACGTTTAGCCTGCTTGAACATTTCCTTCACTAGCAGCAGTGTCGCAAGTGGCTTGTAAATCATAGATGCACCGTAGAAAGTGGCAGAGTTTTTGGCATCTAAAAATATTGGCAGTAGGGGCGCATTGCAGGAAATCGCCATCTTTAAAAAGCCTGAGTGCCATTGGGTATCACGCACGCCGTTAGGGCGCAGACGCGAGACTTCGCCCGACGGAAAAATCAGCACTGCGCCTTCATTACGCAGATGCTGGTGGATTTTTTCTAAATGCTGTTTCGGTGTGCCGCCGGTCATATTGCGCACTGGCAGTAGGATTGAGTGCAGCGGTTCCAGCGCCATCAAGAGTTCATTCGCGACGACTTTAATATCAGGGCGAACTTCACTGATGAGTTTGATGAGCGCTAATGCATCGAGTGAACCTATAGGATGGTTCGCGAATATGACCACTCGGCCTTCACAGGGAATATTTTCTATCTCGTTGGCGGGCACGGTAAAACTAAAGTCAAAACTCGCCAGCATTTGTTCGACAAAGTCTACGCCCTGTAAATAGGTATATTGACTGGCGATATCGTTGCACTGTTTTTCATTGAGTAGGTAACGCAGCATGGCCTTGGCAGGTTTAGCGAGCCAAGGTTTGTCATTGATAGCTGGCAGATTTTGTTCAACCACATTATCAACGGTAAAAATCATGTTATTCGCCTTAAACGGCACAGTATGCTTGTTATGGCTAATGCTGCTGTTTAGCATTTGTTCATTGTATTCCATAGCGTTATGTAATTGATTCATAGTGTTAGGCAACATCCCTTGGGCGAGTTTCGCCGGTATTTATGTTTGGCATTTGCTGCGCTGCCGTTTTTTGTTGCTTGTCTTTGTGCGTCTCAGGCGGTTGTTGTACCAGCGCTATACTGTTGAGAATATCGAGCTTGAGCGTTTGCTCGTTCCAGCGGCAAAGTTGTAATTCGCCGCTTAAGGTTTCTGTGATTAAACTGCAGTTTTCGACCCAGTCACCGTCGTTGGCGTAGATGATCCGCCTCTTTTCTGGGGGACTGAGTG
Organism: Shewanella sp. SM55; assembly: GCF_025654025.1. Classification (NCBI taxonomy): domain Bacteria; kingdom Pseudomonadati; phylum Pseudomonadota; class Gammaproteobacteria; order Alteromonadales; family Shewanellaceae; genus Shewanella; species Shewanella sp. SM55. The sequence continues at coordinate 192,211 of NZ_JAKKRS010000009.1, forward strand.
GTGAGTAATATTGGGCAGCTCTGGGGTGAGTCGAGAGTTCGGGCTGATGGATATGACCGCAGATCACACCGTCAACATCAAAGTGCTGGGCATAGTTGAGTACCGCTTGACGGTAATGTCCAATAGCCGCTTGAGCCTTGCCCACTTTGGACTTGATATAACTTGCCAGTGACCAATAGGGATAACCTAAGCGTTCCCGCAAGCTATGGAGATTGCGATTGAGGAACAACAATAGGTCATATAAATGGTCGCCCAATATGGCGTAGAAACGGCCGACACACACATCGGCATCAAACTGATCCCCGTGGAGCATCAAAAGTTTATGGCCGCCAATTCCGTGGTGAATATGTTGGCGGACAATTTTAATATTCCACAGGCTTAGCTCGGCGTAGGGTTTAATCAGTTCGTCGTGGTTGCCCGGCAGATAAATCACTTGGGTGCCGTTTTGTGCCAGTTCAATGAATTTTTGCAGCACTTTATTATGGCTATCGGGCCAGTGCAGCTTACGTTTTAACGCCCATAAATCGACTATGTCACCGACCAGATACAAGTGCTGACAACGCACGGTTTCAAGCAAGCTGAGCAGGTAGTCAGCCTTGCAATCCTTACAGCCTAAATGAATATCTGACAACCAGAGGGCGTTAACTGTGATGCTTGCTGTTTGGGTTGAAGTTAATGCGGATGGGGTAATAGCGGCACAATTGGATTGATTTGAGGATGTTGGTGCTAATGTTGGCGTTGAGCGATTAAAGATGGGAGGGGAAAGGCTGGGGTCATTTATCTCTTCCCGCGTAGACCTCTCAAGTTTCCTGAAATTAAATCCTGTCATCTCGTATTCACCCCATTAGGCTGTTAACGAATATGAGCTTAGTGAGGGGCTTTGACCGAATGATGAAGTTTAGATGACATGCAGATGACAAAAGGGGAATTAGCCTGGACTGAACCTGCAAGATTCACATCAGGATGCAATTAGATCCGATAGGTTGGTTTAACTTACTTCTGCCCCAAAGCAAGATAACTTTGTTGTCAGTTTGCAGCATGAATTGTCATTGTTTCCCCTGTGACACGCCGCCCTTGCATTTAACAAGAAGCGTCCCTGAGGGCTCGACGACATCCATGCCGCCAACGGTCACAGTTGCAACAATGCCAATCTTAACTAACACTTCTGCTGTTCGTTTAGCTAAAAAGATATTGCCCCATTCCGTGTTTCGTAGTTTGAATGCTTTAATCAAAATCAAAGTCGTGGGGCTTCACCCCACACCCGACCAAGGAGGACTGCTCGTCCTATCCTCCTTGGATGCTCCAAGACGCCCCCAACGGAGTTGAAAGCCCCTTGTGCTCATTGACAAATTTGCTATCGCTTCCGAAGGATGCGTCCCTGCACCTGCGAAAGCTAGTCGGTCATATATGGACCCATCCGGTTTGCAAGACATTCGATAGCGATTTTGAGAAGAGTTCATTGCACCCATATATTCGGCCTGTTATTGAGGGATTCCTCTGGCCCTGATGGATATCTGCTTCTACTGTCCTTATCATCCTTGCGGCTTCATTATGAGCCTATGCCCGACTAAGGTTTTCAGTAGATCAGTCTGACTGTCTCGTCATCAAATCAAGTGTCTTAGCAA
>NZ_JAKKRS010000010.1:0-183033 GCF_025654025.1 Shewanella sp. SM55
TCATCCAATCGCGGAAGGCCCGAAGGTCCCCTCCTTTCCCCCGTAGGGCGTATGCGGTATTAGCAGTCGTTTCCAACTGTTATCCCCCTCGACTGGGCAGATCCCTAGGCATTACTCACCCGTCCGCCGCTCGCCACCTCAGAAGTAAACTCCCTTGTGCTGCCGCTCGACTTGCATGTGTTAGGCCTGCCGCCAGCGTTCAATCTGAGCCATGATCAAACTCTTCAATTAAAGTTTTGTTGTTTGACTGACGTCAAACGGCTCAATGAATTCTACTGTTTTGATTCGCTTTGCTCACTAATAAGCATTGCGTTTCAATTCATACATTACTGTATGTACATATTACTATGAACACTCAATCACGCTTCCCGTTAAGGAGAATGACTTGAAAACATTGATTTAAATTTTTGACTGCCAACCCGAAGGTTAAGCAGTTTCGATTAACTCAACACCTGTGAGTGTCCACACAGATTTGCTTGATAAATTGTTAAAGAGCATGGTTATCAGCTTATTCAGCGTTTAACCCTTGACCCCGCTGGGTCAGTGGATGCGCATTATAGGGATGTCAGATTTTACCGCAACCCCTTTGGCGCGAATAATTACGAAAAACGATTCAAGCGCACACTTTTTAAACTAAAAGTGTGTTTTAACGCCAATTTTATCGAATTTGTGCTGGATTAAGGTAAAAGATGAGGTTAACCCAACGCTAGAAATGACAAGAGCCAACCTATTGGTTAGCTCTTTATGCCACGTTAGATCGCTTTTAACGCAAGCTTCCATTCAACAAGAGCAATAACCCACGCTACTGGCTACTGTGATAGTAGCTACTTGAGATGAACTTATAAGCAAATGTTTATCTGCTTATAAGTAGTAGAACTCCAACTAACCCACGCTTTTTAAGTAAGACGGCACATCGGCAATACTGTCGAGTACCACAGTGGCATCACTGTCATCAGCAATAACCTTACCACTGCGCACTAATATACGAGTAGTCACGCCCGCCGCTTTCGCAGCCTGCATATCTTCGGCTTTGTCGCCAACCATGACTGAGTTCGCTAAGTCGATTTTTAAGAATTGCGCCGCATCATTAAGCATACCCGGCTTAGGTTTGCGGCAATCACAATCGACCTTATATTCCCCTATGCCTTTCTCGGCATGGTGTGGGCAATAGTAAATCCCATCGAGCTCGACCCCTTTGTCGGCAAAGTTCCAATCCATCCACTCCGTTAAGCTGTGGAATTGGTCTTCAGTGTACATGCCACGGGCAATACCGGATTGATTCGTGACGACAACTAACTTGTAGCCCATTTCTTTTAAAGAGAGGCAAGATTCAAACACACCGTCAATATATTCGAAGTCATCCACTAGGTGGACATAACCATGGTCTTTGTTAATCACACCATCACGGTCTAAAAATACTGCTCGACTCACTGTAATACTCCCAAATCGCCTAAGGCGTTATCGCGCTATTATTCCATTCATTATCAGAAATTGCACCGCGAAGTTATGCTTTTAGCGCTAAATTGCACGTTAGTGATATTTCGTGGCTGTACAGGCAAATCTCTATGCACAGCTTGTGTCTATGCGAGATAGCAATTGTCCCACCAAATCAGAGTACAAAAAATCCAGCAGTGGAATGTTAATGGCACTGTTTTAATCAAAATACTCAATCGAAGAAGCTGAACAGCGTTTTTACAAATAATTGCCACCGTTGCCATCGAAGCCACTCGCAAGTAATGCGCTTCAAATCGTAAGAGAAAACCACAAAAAAACCCCGTCTTTTGGGCATTGTTAGTCTCTTAGGTACTGCACTCAATCAAGCATTTCCCTTTATTTGTGGTGTTTTTAACGGTAATCTTGGGCAAATAACGAGAAAATACCCGAAATAGACGGAAATAATGAGTCGAACTACGCCTATCGTTCACAAAACCCGCACTCAGTTAGTTGTGGAAGTGCTCAGAGAGAGAATTCTTTCAGGTGACATAGCCGCAGGAGAACCCCTCAGACAAAGTGCCTTGGCTGAAGCGTTAAATGTCAGCCGTATTCCGGTGAGAGAAGCGTTATTGCAACTCGAAGCCGAAGGACTCGTTAAGTTTGAGCCCCATAAAGGTGCGACTGCGACCGTGTTATCCGTCGAACAAGTCACCGAACTTTTTGAATTACGTGCAATGATCGAAACCGATCTGCTTGCGAAAGCGATCCCACGACTTCAAGAGGCTGATTTAGAAAAAGCAGAACGTGTACTCGAACAATTGGAGTCGGCCTTCAAACATGAAGATGCCGTCGCCAGTTGGAGCGAGTTGAATACGCAATTTCACACTTGCTTATATCAGGCGGCTAATCGCCCACACACCCTTGAGGTTGTTCACGGCCTCAATACTAATTGTGATAGATACATTCGTTTGCAGTTATTGCTCGCGGGGGGAATTCCTGCCGCAGAGCATGAGCACAGGGCTTTGCTCAACCACTGCAAACTGAGAGAAACAGAAAAAGCGACGGCGCTACTGCGTCATCATATTCTGCATGCCGCAATGACAATTCGAGATCTCGTCGCCAAACAGGTGGTCTAGATCACGGACGGCCATTAGAGTTGCCGATAAGCTTTGTTGTCGATTCAAGGCAGCGCTCAGGTTCTGCCTTTTTTATTTGAGAGAAACCACCATGCAGTACGCCACTATCACAGGTTGGGGCAAATGTGTTCCACCAGCCACGCTGACCAACGATGATCTTGCGACCTTTATCGAGACATCCGACGAATGGATTAAATCTCGCACAGGGATCAGCCAGCGCCATATCAGTCATGTAAATACCTCTGAACTTGCTTCAGTTGCAGCACAACGTGCGCTCGCAGCAGCAGGTATTGATGGCAGTGAAATCGACATGATCATTCTTGCCAGTGCCAGCCCAGACACTTTGATCCCAAATATTGCATCCACTGTACAAGCTAATATTGGCGCCAGTTGTGCCGCATTCGATATCAATGCTGCCTGCAGTGGCTTCTTATATGGCTTAGGTTTAGCCAGCTCACAAATCAAGAGTGGCCAGAGTAAGAAAGTATTAGTCATTGGTGCTGAACGTTTATCTTTCTATTTAGATTGGTCACGCCGCGAAACCGCAGTGCTATTTGGTGATGGTGCAGGTGCCGTTGTGGTTGAAGCGACAGATGTTGCCGGTGGCGTGCTCGGTTATGAGCTGAATAACGATCCTGAAGGTCGTGATATTCTGAAAGCGGGCTTTGGCACGGCGATGGACAGATTCTCAGCCGACTCATTGGACTTTTTCATTGAATTCGATGGCCAAGAAATCTTCAAGCGTGCGATTAACGGAATGAATAAATTGAGCACTAAAGTGCTTGAAAAATGTGGTGTTGATAAGGATGAAGTGGATCTCGTGATCCCGCATCAAGCCAACGAACGTATTATTGATACCTTAGTTAGCCGAATGAAAATCCCGAAAGAAAAAGCCTTCGTGAACATCGCTAATTATGGCAATACCTCGGCGGCGACGATTCCAATTGCCATTTGTGATGCGTTAGAACAAGGCATTATCAAGCCGAATCAAACCATACTCTCTTGTGCCTTTGGCGCAGGCTTAACCTCTGCCGCACTCTTGCTGCAATGGGGAAATCGTGTCACACCTATCAATATCAGTGATGCCGAGTTACCGCCTTGTGATAAAACAGGCATAGAGTTAGTTAAACGCGCTGTAGATTATTTTTGTAAGCCGTAAACGGTTTCTGCAAAACGATTACATAGTGTTTCACTAAAACAAAAAGCCATCTTAAGCGATGGCTTTTTTAGTTTATGACGACAGAACTTATTCATTCAGCTTACTAATGATCATCTCATCCCAATAGATAGCTTGATTAAAATGTTCGGCGAGTTTTTGATTTAACTCGTTAAAGCCTTTAATCACGCCTTCGCTGCCACTAATACAAAACCAGACAAATCGATGGCAATTATTGTCGAATAAATCATATTCCCGATACTGATAAATCGCCTGTTCAGCACGGGGCAACACAGACTCGGCAATAAGAGGCTGATGTTGGTGATTACAGGCAAGATAGATTTGGCTACTGGTCCGTCCCGCTAAAAAACGCTTTACCGATACAGCTCGCACCAGCCCTGAGCCATGTAACTCTACGAGGCAATCATCACCAAGCCAAATGCCAGTATGCTCAATCACGCCAAAAACATAACAACAGACGATACTGCCAGGAATTGGCGATACTTGTTTTAATCCCTTTTGCCATTGACTCGGCGGTGCCACCATAGCGCGATTGGCAACGGGGTACTTAGGGGCCTTACCGAGTAATCTGTCACGCTCAAGCTGTTGACGCTGCTGGCGCTCATCGGCCAGCAAAACCGCACCGATTACGGCACCACCCACCCAAAGTAAAGGTAACGGCATCATATTCTCCTACACACTCAACTTAGTAGAGTGAAGTACAAGTTGGTTGGATTGCCAAGTTAACGGCAGGTTGAATTTGAACAGAGGATTAAATGTCAACTGAGTTTAGCTTGTCAGTGATTAACCTAAGATGAAATCCAGGTGAAACCAATCCATCTCAAATGGATTCACTCACCACAAAGAGTGATTTCAGTTAACACTGACTAAGTCGATTTTTGCAATAAATCAGCCACGGTAAGCTTTGCCGCACCGCCCATGGCGGCCATTTGCGCGAGTAATAATTCCCCACAAGCTAAGGCATCGGTCAGCGCGCTATGGGCTGTATAAATGGGTAAACCGTAACGTTCGCGACAAGCACCGAGACGCAAACTCCCCTCTTTAATCACTGAATGTTCCCGTAGTAAACGGTGTTTTTCAATCATTAAAGTATCGATTGCAGGTAAAACAAGGGCTTGATGATAAATCGTCAATAAATCCTGCTGTAAAAAACGACAATCTAAAGGGGCATGATGTGCCACCAGCACGCGTCCATAGGTTTGATTGATAAACCAGCCCATGGCTTCCTCAATGGTGACGGCTTGTACCAAATGATTATCAAGAATGCCGTGGATCGTCGCACTTTGGCCTACACTACCGCGAATTTGCACTAACTTTTGCTCGGCGCGTGCCAACGGGATCTCACCGCGCTCAATCGGCACCAATCCAATGCTGAGAATTTGGTCTTGCTGTGGATTGAGCCCTGTCATCTCCAAATCCATCGCCGTTAACGGCGCTTCGGATAACGGCATTGCCAGCAGAGGCAACAGCGACTGATAATAGCCTTTAAATAAATGATGTTGGCAACGCAGCGCCCGCCAATTGAGCTGAGTTTTCAGCAATAATGTATTCATATCAAAAACTTCGCATAAATTTCATCTTCATCCCCGCCTGCGCCTCATGCACGACTTTAAAAGCGTCACGTAACTGATGACGAACCAGCGAAGATAAATGCCCAGGCAGCAAATAATTACTCACCTCTACCCCTTGATTATGTTGATAACCTTGGTTCGATAACCGCATATGAGCGATAAACTCGTGGGCATCAGCCAAATTGAGCGCATCTTGTCGATTGAGGATATTCGCATCCATCAAGGCACGAATACGTTTTGCAGTATTCACTTCTTTAATGCCCGCAGACAAGGCATAAACACGGGCAATATCGTTAATCAAAGCATTGCCCTTATGCTTCAAATCTATGCCTTTAACTTCACTACCATCCCGCTCGAGTACAAATTTGCGGAAAAATCCTAGCGGCGGCGACTCCACCAGCGAATTGCCAGTCATACCCGCGAGGAAAATATCGTTATCGCGGGTTTGAGCTAAGACTTTATCCTGTAAGGCATCAAACAGGGTTTGTGGACCGTAAACCGATCGCATATCGAAGAAGATGCTGGCGTGCATTAACGCCTTAGGCTCAGGCGTTATGACCCATTTTTCAAATACCTGTTGCCACTGTTTGAGTGACATCCGCCATTGGGGATTTTGCGCCATAATATTGCCGGGACAAAATTCATAACCGCATTGGTCAAGCCCTGCGCACACGGCATGGGTTAAGGCATCAAAATAACCTTTAGCAAAATCATCCATCTCTTCTGCGACTAACAAGCCATTATCTTGATCTGAACACGCAGCCTGATCTTGTCGTCCCTGGGAGCCAAATGCTAACCAGCAAAAGGCCATTGGCGGTTCACCAAGCAATTGTTGATTGAGCAAGATTAATCGCCGCGTCAGCGCATCGGTGACAGAGGTTAACACTCTGCCAATTTCTTCAGCTCTGGCATCGGCACTAATAAGATTTTGCAGCAATAGGGGAATTTGCTTACTGACACCAATTAAACTGGCAAGATCCTGCTGCCGTTCAATCTCACCAATCAACAGTAGCGGTTGTGAGCCCTGCCCGCGCAAGATGTCGGTACTGGTCACCATACCGATAGCTTTATCTTGATCGATAATAGGTAAATGATGAATGTTATGCTCACTCATCAGCAGCATGGCTTCAAAAATCAATGCATTGGAGGAAATAGAGATAGGTGAAACCGTCATGGCTTGATGCACAGCAACGCTGCCATCAAGCCCTGCTGCTAACACGCGATTACGCAAATCCTTATCGGTTAAGATGCCAACCAATTTATGATTATCCGTCACCAATAAGGACGATACTCGGCGATTTCGCATCAAGAGTGCCGCCTGAGTCACGCTAGCTTGGGCATCTATAACGATGGGAGTGGAAGACATCAAGGTACTTATCCGACTTGTGGTCGTCAGATCCTTTGCCTTAAAGCGGGCCTCATGGCGTAAACGCTTTGCGAAGGCGCGGGTAAAAAACTTATCGAAGTGACGACTCTCACTCCTAAGGCTATCAAACAAGGCTTGGGGCAGATGATAAACTAGACCGTCTTCAAGAATAGCGACTTTATTAACGACTTTTTCCCCTGATAACAAAGTAGAAAAGCCAAAAAACTCACCCTCGCCCACTCTATCCACCAACACGCCGTCAGGATCGCGCACCTCAAAGGCGCCGCTACGCACCATATACAACTTAGGCGAATTCGCGTCGAAATTAACATAACCAGAGGCTTTGCTGTAATACCCAACAGTAACAGCCTTAGCGCAGCGCACGACTACATCCTCAGGCAGAGCATCAAAGGGCACAAGTCCCTGTAGAAATTGCACTACGGGTTGTAACTCACTGGCATTCATAGGCAACACCTTCTTTAGGCGAATTTTTACTGAGATGTCATCACTATAGCCTGCATTGTCGCTACGCTACATTCGACTAAAGTCAGCCGCAAGCATAATAAAGTGACTCCCCACAGAGTGATAAAGGCAGGCCAAAAGAGGCAATAAAAAAAGAGCGCCGAAGCGCTCTCTTGTGTTGATACTCATCATTACGCAGTAAGGTTAGTGGCCGCTTGCTTCACCCGAACCTTTAGGGAAACGAATAGATTCAACCATCTCCTGAACATGCAGTGGTGTTGCCGCAGTGACTCGACTCACTATCGCTGCCACACCGAAGTTCACTAACATGCCTACCATACCAATACCTTCTGGTGAAACACCGAGGAACCAGTTAGCAGCTACGTTAGCCGTTGGATCAACAAACTTGAAGTAGATGATATAACCAGCAGTAAACAGTAGACCCGTTAACATACCGGCAATCGCACCTTCTTTATTCATTGTCTTAGAGAAAATACCCATAACAATGGCAGGGAACAGTGAGGAAGCCGCTAATCCGAAGGCGAATGCCACCACTGCCGCCACGAAACCAGGAGGGTTCACCCCAAAGTAACCCGCAATCACAATGCCGATACCTGCCGCCAAGCGAGCGTATAGCAGCTCTTTTTTATCGGAAAGGTTAGGCATTAAATTCTTTTTCAATAGGTCGTGTGAAACCGACGTTGAAATCACCAATAGCAAGCCTGCAGATGTTGATAACGCTGCTGCTAAACCACCCGCCGCCACGAGGGCGATAACCCAAGCTGGTAAATTAGCGATTTCTGGCGTAGCAAGTATGATAATATCGTTATCAATCTTCATTTCATTTTTGCTAGCGGGATCTTCAATCTTACCTGACGAATAGTAAATTTTACCGTCGCCATTTTTGTCATCCCACTTAATCAAACCGGTTTTTTCCCAGTTCTTAATCCAATCTGGTGCAGACTCATAAGCCACACCTTTAGAATCGGGACCGTTAATAGTTTCAATCATGTTCACGCGGGAGAACGCTGCTAACGCAGGCACTGTGGTGTACATAATCGCAATAAAAACAAGCGACCATCCGGCAGTGATACGTGCATCTTTCACCTTAGGTACAGTGAAGAAACGCACGATAACATGGGGTAAACCCGCAGTACCCACCATCAAGGCACCCGTAATACAGAACACATCTATCATGCTCTTAGAGCCGTCGGTGTAAGGTGCAAATCCGAGCTCAACCGAAACGTTATTGAGTTTTTCTAACAAATACACACCGCTATTATTGCCAGCGGCATCTAGTAACTCAGCACCAAAACCAATTTGCGGAACTAAGTGGCCTGTCATCATCACTGAAAGGAAAATAGCCGGAACCATAAAGGCGAAAATCAGTACGCAGTATTGGGCAACCTGAGTGTAGGTAATCCCTTTCATACCACCGAGTACCGCGTAGAAGAACACGACCGCCATACCGATATATACGCCAGTATCCACCTCCACTTCAAGGAAGCGCGAGAACACAACACCCACACCGCGCATTTGCCCTGCAATATACGTAAAGCAAATAAAGATGGCACAGATAACCGCTACAGTACGTGCCGCCTGTGAGTAATAACGCTCACCGACGAAATCTGGCACAGTAAACTTACCAAATTTACGTAAATACGGTGCCATACAAAGGGCAAGCAATACATAGCCGCCCGTCCAGCCCATCAAGTACACGCTACCATCGTAACCGACGAAAGACACAATACCCGCTAACGAAATAAATGACGCCGCTGACATCCAATCTGCCGCCGTTGCCATACCGTTCACCACAGGGTGAACACCGCCGCCAGCAACATAGAACTCTTTGGTTGAACCCGCACGGGTCCAGATTGCAATCCCAATGTAGAGCGCAAATGAGAGCCCTACGATAATATATGTGAGTGTTTGAACATCCATCTCAAAGCTCCTTAGTCTTCTTGTACGTTATATTTTTTATCTAAGGCGTTGGCTTTTGCCGCGTAGACAAAGATAAGCACAACGAATACATACATAGATCCCTGTTGTGCAAACCAGAAACCTAATTTGAATCCCATGAAATGGACTTCATTGAGTACATCAACCAATAAAATGCCGCATCCAAAAGAAACTGCCGCCCAAATGGCTAATAAGCTCAGTACGAGACGAATATTCTCGCGCCAATAACCCTTTGCCTTGTCGTTGTTTTCAAAACCCATAGTGACTCCCCTGTGCTGTTTTAATTTTAAGTCATGTTTAATCTAGCAACAGCTGGTGTGAGCACAATCACGACTTTCGTCTAACCCGTGATTCAAAACACTGTCCGAAAATAGCGAATAGAAATAAATTCAAAGAGTTAACAATGATATTACATTTTGATACGGTTTTAACTTTTTTAACAGGTTAGACCAATGTCGAACATGAATGAGTGGGATGTGTATGGAGAAAGAGGATTTTCATCCAATAAATAGAAATAACTTATTGTCTGAACTAGGGAAATTAGAAATTTAAATGACCTTTAATACGGCTCTAGACTGGCTAAAAATCAGATAATTGAGATTTTTAGCCTAGATTATTGAGAATTTTAATCATGAGTTCCTCAATTAATTAGAGACGTTAAATTTCTCATCAAACCTAGGTCAGCCTAATTGCTTACCGTTTTATTTCATCATGTCATTTCGTCAAAATGTTAGGGTTTGACTCATAGTCACCTTGCAGGTTAACAACAAAAAATAACCCAGCCTATGCTGGGTTACTCAATCTACTTTGAGGAAACGTGACTAAAGGTTACTCGCAAAAAGCTACTTTCATCGCATGATAAATCACATGCCGTCCGTCTATAAAATGCCGTTACTTCGCAGCTAAAAACTTCACTAACGCCGCCAATTCTTCTGCGGTATGTGCGGTTGAGGTCAGCATATAACGGCCATTAACCAGTAATGACGGTACCCCCTTGATCCCAGCAAGCTCAGCTTGAGAGTCATAATTCATTAGGGTGAATTTAGCATCGACGGAATTCATCGCGGCATCGACATCATCAGCCTTAGCGCCTTGGGCAAGGAAAAAGGCTTTTACTTGCTCAAGGGTGGTAAATTGCTCACCTTTCTCATGAATTTGCTTAAAAATGGCACCATGGGTTTGCTTAGTCATCTTTAATTTTTGCGCCATATAATAGGCAAACTGGCTCAATTCCCAAGCGGGACGACCTGCACCAACGGGGGTACGCTCAAAGGCCACATCTTTGCCAAGCAGCTTTACTGTCGACTCAATGAGCGGTTCTTGCTTATAACAATGTGTACAGTTATAAGAAAAAAACTCCCGCAGCACTGGCTTTTGTGCTTCGGTAATGCCCGACACAGTGACATAATCTTTGCCTTCTTCGAAGCTTGCGGCCTGCAGGGCAAAGCTGGCACTCAGCATTAATCCGCACGCAAATACTGCTATAGGTCGAACTCGATTAAACACGCTCATTATATTGTCTCTTTTTATTCGTCGTTTGTTTAAATAAGGATGACACATTTGCTCAAGCAAACTTGGGACCCAAAGATAACCTAAAAGTTCGACTTTTACCTTTTACAGTAATGAACCTTTCTCAACATGCCGCTAGCATATCCAGCGGCGAAACATACTGATATCGAAAGCCTAAATCTGTGACAATCGCGTCAGCTTGGATGACTTTACTCGGCATAGATTGTTGATTAAATTCTGGCGCGACTAAACCTAGAGATTCGGCAGCAGCTTGATAAAACTCAGCTTTAGTCGGATGTGAAGGTGCGCAAAGATTATAAATCGGCGCCACTGATAATCCAGAATGAGTTGCCGCGAGAATTGCGCTAACGGCGCGCACACAGTCACTAAGATGGACTAAATTTACCGCGACATTCGCCCCACTCACATCGGTTTTTCCAGCAAGAAAACGCCCAGGATGACGTTTAGGACCGACGAGTCCAGCAAAACGAACGATACAGGTATGGGGCAATGCTTGAAATAAAGCTTCAGCATCTAACAGCACTTGGCTATCGCTTGATTCTGCCATCGCATCGGCTTCTGTCATCAATTTATCTTGGGTCGGATATACGCCCGTAGTGCTGATAAACACAATCCGCTGATATTGCCAGCCTTGAGTTAATGCGATGAGTTGTTGTAATTCTTCAAGATAAGCGGCATTACCACGCTTTAGCCGTGGAGGAATATTGACCACCAGATAATCAGTCTGAAATAAACCGCTTAACGCCTGAGCATCGGGGGCAGAGGGTGCTTCGTGGCCCAATTGCAGCGGATAGGCTTCAATCCCGACTTCAGTTAATACCGATAATTCTTCGGCACTGCGCTTACAGCCAGTGACTCGATAGCCCTCATGGACAAGTTGCTTTGCCAAAGCAAAACCAAACCAACCACAACCGACCAAAGCAACACTGGATTTTACTGCGCTGTTTTCTGCTTTTACATTCGCCATATTAGCCCTAAGGGAATCACATCAGCGGATAGAATACGGAACTTAGCGCATAAGATTCAAGTTTGTAGCGAACTAAAATAAAAACTAATCCCTTTATCGACTTGTAAGGTACGAATCGCCCCCTCGGACAACTCTTCCGCCTTGATGGCTTTTTGCACTGTTACGCCTTCATTACTTAAAAAACGCAGCGATGGCTCACTGCCATCCTCTTTGCAGGCCCACACTTGGGGTTGACTCACATCTTTAGTCGTCATCATGACTTTTGCAATACAGCCATCGGAGAGTTTCACTATGGTTCCTGGTGGATAAATACCGAGAATTTTAACCAAAATAGCGATTAAAGATTCGGCATGTTTAGTGGCCCGATTCTTAAACAAATAACCTAAAGCGACTTGAGGGGAGGATATTTGTTGACCACTGAGCTGTTGATCGTAGTCATTTGCCAAACTTACGATCTGCGTAATGATAGGAATTTTATGGTCAGTTAACCCATCAGGGAAACCTGAACCGTCAATAAACTCATGGTGGTGTAGCACAATGTGGAGTACTTCTTTAGGGAATAATCCGGAACGATTGAGCATGTCATAGGCGAAATTAGGGTGCATTTGCAGATAATTTGACTCATGAGGCGTTAAGGCTCCGCGCTTACGGCGAATAACATCAGGTACCTTAAGTTTTCCAATGTCATGTAACAAACTACCAAGAGCAATATCACGCAGTTCCCTTGGACTTAAATCCAGTGCATGGCCCATCATCATTGCTAATACTGCCACAGAGACCCCGTGCTGGGTCACACTGACATCGTTATCATCCATTCCGACCAAAGTGAGGAAAGGTTTTTCAACTTCCTGCAAATGGCTTAGCAAGTCTTCTACCAATGACGCCGACAATCGATAGGCACCTTCGGGATCACTGGCTATCTTGCCAAATACATTTCGGCAGTTATTTACATTCTCAAGGAAACGCTTTTGGCTTAAACGTATCGCCTTACGGGTATCGGCCTTAAGATCTCGCTCAGGTGGAACTTCAATTTCATCTTCAACATCCTCATCTTCCCTAACAGTCTCCGATCCGGGATTCAATTCAGATAACAAAAAAACATAGGGAACGCCTAAGCCACGGATCATTTCGATTTGAGCGGCACTGCTAATATCAACACGGTTAAATAAAAAAGGGTGGTTCGTCCATGACAAAGGCAACTTGACTCTCATGCCAAGTTGAATTTCTGACAGTAACAACTTTTTTTGAGGTACTTTTGCCACGCAATATGACTCCTTTCAAATGTAATGTGGATATAAACAGATGGCCTCATCTGCGTATCCAACAGGGCACATTTAAGCTAAGTACATATAACTATAGATGATTCAAAGCATTCAATGGAGAAATAAGGTAAAAATCCTTATCAAACTGAGGGATAGAACACATCGTCATGCGCCCCACCGCTCAGATCTAAATAAAGTTATTATATAACAATACGATAAAAACTAAGGCTGAAGTTCTTTAGCTTCTTCTTTTGGCCAATCACGGAGGTAATAACTGAGTCGCTTCGATTTAATAAGATAAATACTCGACCAAAACAACATTAAAGCATCTAAAGCAAGACTCCAATGAAACAGAAATTGGCCATGGATTAACCGCTGACCCAACAAGACGCCATCAATAATCAACAGCAACCACAACCCCCATTTTAAATGCATAAAAATAGGTCTTAACCATTGAGGCGAACGGCGACGCTCAGCAATCACCACAAGATAAATCAAAACCGCGCCAAGTCCCGCCCCGAGTGCTAGCAAAAAATCTGACTTTTCAGGGTAAAAAATCCGCACTAACTCAGAACGATCACCCATCTGAGTCAGCGAGGCGATAAAAATACACCAACCACGCGCGAGATAAGCCAAAAGCGCATATAAAAAGATGGGCGGTTTAATGTGGCCTTTATCATCGAGCCAAGTGATGTGACTAAAATTCAAATAGGTTTCCAATCAGCAAAATCTAAAACAGCATATCAAGGAGATGGTGCCAATCGCGGTTAATTCAATAGCCAAAGCAGATAATCTTTCCGCACCTTGATTATTTTCAGACAAAAAATAGCGCCTTGGGCCAGGCGCTATTTAATATCTGCTATTCGGCGGTATTCACCCCTTGATACAAGGCTGCAGCCGTTACAGTCGGCATTGAATCAACATCAAGCCAACGCCCTCTCTGAAATGACGCCAATCAAGCGTTCGCGGCGAGAAGGGCTAACAACTCGTCTTCATCCATCACTTTAACACCAAGCTCCTGCGCTTTAGCCAGTTTTGAACCTGCCGCCTCACCTGCCACTAAACAATCGGTATTTTTGGAGACACTGCCTGCCACTTTCGCCCCCAACGCCTGCAACTGCGCTTTAGCATCATTGCGATTGAGCTGATTTAAGGTGCCAGTCAATACCCAAGTTTGGCCTTTAAGCGGCTGTGCATCTGCACTAGGTGCTTGAATGGCGGGCCAATGCACACCTGCAGCAACTAAAGCATCAATAACTTCAAGGTTATGGGGCTGGGCAAAAAAATGGGCCACATGCTGGGCAACGACAGCACCAACATCTTCCACTTCGGTTAACTGCTCCACAGTTGCCACCCGCAGCGCATCTAGACTGGCAAAGTGCGCCGCCAGGTTTGCTGCCGTCGCCTCGCCCACTTCGCGAATACCTAAGCCATATAAGAAACGCGCGAGAGTGGTGGTTTTGGCCGCTTCAATCGCGGCAGCTAAATTGGTTGCCGACTTCATCCCCATGCGGTCAAGCATAGTCATCATGGAAGCAGTGAGCTTAAACAGATCCGCAGGACTTTGAACTAACTCTTTATCAATCAATTGCTCAACGACTTTGTCGCCCATACCATCGATATCTAAAGCCTTGCGGGAGGCAAAATGCTTAATCGCTTCTTTACGCTGCGCTTCGCAGAATAAACCACCGCTACAGCGAGCCACAGCCTCACCTTCTAGGCGCTCGACTAAACTGCCGCATACAGGGCAATTGTGTGGGAATACAATATCAGTCGCTGTTTCAGGGCGTCTTTCGGGCACTATGGCAACAATTTGTGGGATCACATCGCCAGCGCGGCGGATGATCACAGTGTCACCGACTTTAATGCCTAAGCGGGCAATTTCATCGGCATTGTGCAGCGTCGCATTTGATACCGTCACGCCGCCAACAAACACTGGCTTTAAGCGTGCTACTGGCGTGACAGCGCCAGTGCGCCCTACTTGAAAATCAACGCCTTCAAGTTGGGTCATTTCTTCCTGTGCGGGGAACTTATAAGCAATCGCCCAGCGGGGTGATTTAGCCACAAAACCTAAACGTTGCTGCTGGGCAATATCGTTAACTTTCATCACTACGCCATCAATTTCAAAGGCTAAATCGCCGCGACGGCTGAGAATGTCTTTGTAGTAATCATAGACTTGGCTTAGTTCAGCGCAGACTTTGATTTCACTACTAACGGGTAAGCCCCACGACTTAAGCTGTTGCAACTGTTCGAAATGGGTTTTAGCTAACGGATGGGAATCGGGCTCCACTACACCGAGCGCATAGGCATAAAAAGCCAATGAACGGGCAGCAGTAATTTTACTGTCAAGTTGACGTAGGCTACCGGCTGCTGCGTTACGCGGATTAACAAAGAGTTTTTCATCCTTGGCGCGCGCCCTATCATTCAAAGCTTCAAAAGCGGCTTTTGGCATAAAAGCCTCGCCGCGCACTTCAACGAGCTCGGGAAAATCATGACCGCGTAATTTAAGCGGGATCGATTTAATGGTTTTAACATTTTCAGTGATGTCTTCACCCACTGAACCATCGCCGCGCGTCGCCGCACGCTCAAGCACACCATGGCGATACAAGATACTCACGGCAAGGCCATCAAGTTTAGGCTCACAACAAAAACTCACCTCACCCACTTTATCGGTGACACGCTTATGGAAAGCACTGAAATCCGCCTCATCGAAGGCATTATCTAGGCTCAACATAGGCTTAAGGTGCGTGATTTGCTCAAACTTAGCCAGTGCCAATCCGCCCACCCTTTGAGTCGGTGAATCAGCGACAATCAAATGGGGATACAAGGCTTCTAACTTGAGTAAACGCTGCATCAACCTGTCGTACTCAGAATCGGTAATGCTCGGAGCATCGTCCACATAGTAACGAATGTTGTGCTCGTTCAGCGATTGGCTGAGCGCCTGCATCACCTGCGATGCGTTTTCTGGGGTGACGTCTTTAGACAGAAGTGTATCGATTTGAATGTCTTGCATATTCTTTATCCAGAATTCTTTAGATCACAAAAAGTAGATCACAAAAAATGAGGCCGCAATCGCGGCCTCATCAATGTATTAACCGCCAAGTTGCGGCGTCGGCTTAAGCGTTAGCGCGAATGCGGTGTAAATAATCTTGCTTAGTGAACTCACCCCAAGGTTGGCGTTGTCCGTCAAGCACGACCGCATCGATATCATCCGCGAGTTGACGCGCCGAGTTAAGCATAATCGAGAAATTCATTAGGGCGTCACCGTAGCAAGGCAAAGTCATGAAAAACACCACACCTTGGGTACTGAACTGCTCCATATTATCCGGATCAAACACGCCAGGCTTTAGCATATTCGCTATCGAGAACAATACTTTACCATTGCCAGCATTATCCACATGGCGATGGAAAATATTCATATCGCCATATTTAAAATTCAAGGTTAAGAAACAAGGTAGCAATTCGGCTCCGTTAAGCTGTAGACCCTCTTTAGCGACCACGTGTAATACCAGTACGTCGCGTGGTTCACCTAACTCATCTTCAGCGGCTTGTTCGACAACCTCTTCTTGATATCTATCTTCTTTATATTCATTTTCGTCAAACAAGGCCGTTTGCTGCGGAGCTGCACTACGTAACGCATGTTCCTGCTCAGCCGCTTTTTGCGCGACGATAGCCGCATGAGATTGGCCCATTGGCGGAGTTTGCGTACTCACTTGAGTGTTCAAAACGGGCTCTTGACGCGAGACTTTCGGGCCACGGTGTTGCTCTTTTGCCACGGGTGGCTGCAAGCTAAAATCAGGCTGAGCTATCACAGGCTCGTGTTTAGGGCCAACTTTCAACTCTGGTTTAAATTCTGTTGATTTAAACTCTTGTGGTTTAAATTCAGGCTTAGGTTCTAGCTTTACTTCCTGCTTCAAATAAGGGTTGGCCGCAGGAGTTTCGTTGTTAGATGCAAGTTCACCGGCTTTGCGCACGCGTACGGCGCCAATACCATCGGCATCGAACCCTTCTGAATCGATCCGCTTCGGACTCGGCTCACCTTTCTCAGCCTGTTTCTTATAAAAGTTGCTCATTGGGCTATCTTTCAATGATTTAGGCTGTTGTCTTCTGATAGACCAAAATCCATGCACCAGCACAGCAACTATGGCTATGGCGCCTAAAACAAACAATACTAGTTGCAAATCTTCCATTGGTTACCCTGTCTTTCTTCTAGTTATCCAGCGTCAGCCATCGCCACCGCTTGCTCTATGTCTACCGCAACTATACGAGACACACCGGGCTCGTGCATAGTCACGCCAATAAGTTGATCCGCCATTTCCATGGTTATTTTGTTATGGCTGATATAAATAAACTGTACGCTCTGTGACATTTCTTTTAGCAATCGACAGAAGCGTTCTACGTTGGCATCGTCTAATGGCGCATCCACTTCATCTAACATACAGAAGGGAGCAGGATTCAGCCTAAAAATGGCGAATACCAATGATAAAGCGGTTAATGCTTTTTCACCACCCGAAAGAAGATGGATTGTGCTGTTCTTCTTCCCCGGTGGTTGGGCCATGATAGTCACGCCCGTTTCTAGCAAATCGTCGTCAGTTAACGCTAAATAAGCTCGGCCGCCGCCAAACACTTTCGGAAATAAGCGTCCGAGATCTTCGTTGACTGAATCAAATGTCGTCTTAAAGCGGCTTCGGGTTTCCTTATCTATTTTACGGATCGCTTCCTCTAAGGTTGCAAGCCCTTTATTTAAATCGTCATCTTGATGATCAAGATAAGATTTTCGCTCACTTTGCTGTTCAAATTCTTCGATCGCCGCAAGGTTAATGGCACCTAAACGAACAATTTTCTGCCGTATTTGATCTAAATCACTCTGCCACTTGTCTGGCATCCCCTCTGCGGGCAAGTTTCCAAGGATTTCAGACAGAATGATTTGCTGTTCCTGTAAGGCTTCCAGCTGACTATTCGCTTGGCCTTTTATTCCTTCACGACGTAACTTTAACGTGCTCAGGCTTTGAGTCAAGTCCTCAAGCTTACCAAGCTCTTGTTTTTGCTTTATTCCTATACGGTTTAATGTGTCTGTGAGCACACTTTGCTGCTGACGAACCTCTTTTAAGCCCTGTTGTTGCTCATGTTGTTGCTTTAGTAACTGCGTTAACTGTTCAGTCAGCTGCCCACTATTTTGCACCCCACTCAATTGGGCAACTTTGGCAAGTTCTGTTAACACAGACTCGCGGGAGTGGATGAGTTCATTGACACGCACTTGCTGTAATTCAATTTGCTCCGTGCTCACGGCCATGCGCATCGTCACGGCTTGCAAACCCGTCGCAGTGGCTGATAATTGACGTTCTACCTCAGTAATACGCCCTTTTAATGCTTGATGGCGCACACTATCGGCCTGCGTGTCTTGGATGAGTTGCCGTTGAATATCTTCACTTGCCTGCAGCGTCTCATCGAGCTCCATTTCTTGTTCTGCTAATAATTCGCATTGCTCGCTTAAGCGTTCAATATCAATCAAACTCGTACTTAAAGCCGCGTCGAGTTTACTTTGCTGTTCGACGCGCGCCTTCACTTGCTCGATTAAACCACTAAGCTGCATCGACTTAGTCGCTTTGTCTAACTGCAATTGATGTAATTTTTGCGCGCCATAGGTCAGTTGCAGTCTTTGTTGCTGCAAAATAGCCGCAAGATCTGTCATCTTGTCTTGCCGAATCTGCAGGGATTGTTGCAAATCGAGGATATTTTGCGCTAACTGAGCTTGCTCTTTACTGAGTTGCACCAGTGACTGGGCGCCCTCTGTTTTCGTGATTAAAAAACCTTGTCCCAGTAGATAACCGTCGGCAGTGACAATCCGTTGATCGGATGTTAGTTGTGGCAGCAGTTCTTTAGCTGCATGGATATCCTTTGCCCACTTAAGCCCCGCTAACCAAGGGGCGAGATTCACCTTAGCCTGTAAAAATTCACTTTGGTTTGATTGTGACGCTAATGCTTGAAACCCCATTTCAGTTTCAGTGACGCCAACGGGCAAGGTCAACAAGCCATTTAGGGCGAGTTCGGCCGCGGTTTCCCAACCATTTTCAACGGTTAAACTCTGCCATAACTGCGGTTTATCACTCTGCTGTTCTTGCTTAGTCAACCACTGTTCAACCAGCTCATGGCGCGCTTTAGTCGCAGTTAATTGCTGCTGAATTTGCTCAGCGCTATGGCGGGCTTCATCTAAGGCTTGCGTACTTGCACTTACACTTTGTTCTTGCTGATGATTAATTTCATTTTGCAGTGTGAGCGCATCATCCAAAGACTCAATATCTTGCTGCAATGGTGTAATACTCGATGCGAGATCACCATCCATTAACGCCGAAAGTTGCGCCTGCTGCTCACGACTTTGCTGCTGTTTGTGTTGCTGTAATTGCTGCTGATGCGCTAACTGGCTGCGACGCAGTTCAAGCTGCAACTTATGCTGAGAAACATCCGCGGCCTGTTGGCGCGCCACTTCGGCCTGCTGCTGACTGCGTTCTATGCTCATTTCCCATTGGGATTGCAGCTCATCCATGAGCTCTTGTTGCTCATCATGCTGTGGCCCAAGCTTGGCAAGCTCAAGCTCTAACGCACTAAGACTCGCTTTATAGCCGTTAAGCTTATCGGTGTTTTGTTGGATCTGCTCTTTGACTTGCGCCAACTGGGTTTCGAGCTGGGCGTCGCGCTGCTTTTGATTCTGTAGCTGTTGCTCTAACTTAGCGATTTCAGTACCGGTCAGATAATAGGCCTCAACCGCTCGCTGCTCTTGCTCCGCCAGTTGCGCGAGTTGCACTTGCAGTTCAGTGGTTTGTAATTCATCGGTTTGCGCGAGTGACTGCGCCGCCGCTTGCTGTACTTCAATAGCACTTATCTGCTCAGATAGGCTCGCCATCTGATCTTGCAACTCTTGATAGCGCATCACAAGGAGTTCAGCATGGGTCTTACGCTCGGCCTGCTTAAGCTCACGATATTGCTTAGCGGCTTTAGCCTGCTGCGCGAGTTTATCTAACTGCTTACCGAGTTCACTGCGAATATCGCCCAAACGCTCGAGGTTTTCGCGGGTATGGCGAATACGGTTTTCAGTTTCGCGCCGACGCTCTTTATAGCGGGAAATCCCAGCGGCTTCCTCAATAAAGGTACGCAAGTCTTGGGGTTTAGATTCAATCAGGCGGGAAATAGTGCCTTGCTCGATAATGGCATAACTTCGCGGGCCAAGACCTGTGCCCATAAACAAGTCGGTAATGTCTTTACGACGACACTTTTGACCATTGAGAAAATACCAAGACTCACCGTCGCGGCTCACTTGACGCTTAACGGCGATTTCTTCATAACTGGCATACTGACCAGCGAGGCGACCTTCTTTGTTTTCAAAAATAAGTTCAACACCCGCCACAGACACAGGTTTTCGCGCGCTTGAACCGTTAAATATCACATCAGCCATAGAATCACCGCGTAGGTGCTTCGCCGAGCTTTCACCGAGCACCCAACGCACTGCATCGATCACGTTCGATTTACCGCAGCCATTTGGGCCAATAATGGCGGTTAATGCCTGTAAAAAAGGAATTTTCGTGGGATCGACAAACGACTTAAAGCCGGCAAGTTTTATCTGTTTTAATCTCATGGTGCCAGTTAGCGCGTCTCTGAAGTCTGGCCCGAAAATGAGCCGAGCGGTGTAAATGCATTTATCGGCCAACTTTAACAAAGCAGGCAGCATTTTGTAACGCTTTTTATTGAATTCATGCGGCTTTTAGCTTGTCATCTGTCCATGAGTTGATCACAATCGCATATAGCTGTCGCTTAACTTTTTTGGAAAAACGATATGACACAGAAAAAAACCTTGCCCTTCCCAGCCAAAAGTGGCGTTAATTATTTTCTCGATGGCTTTGGTTTAATCACACGTAAAGGCCTGCGCACTTTCGTATTTATTCCGCTAATGATTAACCTTCTGCTGTTTGCTGGCGTCATTTATGTAGCCATAGGCCAGTTAGATACGCTATTCACTTGGATGAATGCGCAGCTCCCTGAGTACTTAAGCTGGTTAAACTTTTTACTTTGGCCACTCGCCGTCACCACTATGCTGGTGATGCTTGCTTTTGTATTTAGCTCCGTCATGAACTGGCTCGCCGCCCCCTTTAATGGTCTGTTGGCTGAAAAAGTCGAGCAGTTGTTAACTGGTAAGCAGCTGAATACCGGTTCTGGTATTGATTTAATCAAAGACTTACCTCGTATCCTTGGGCGTGAGTGGATCAAACTCAAATACTATCTGCCCCGCGCACTGGTATTTTTGTTATTGTTTTTAGTGCCTATGGTAGGCCAGACGCTGGCGCCGATTTTATGGTTTCTGTTCAGCGCTTGGATGATGGCGATTCAGTACTGCGATTATCCCTTCGATAACCACAAGGTCAGTTTTAAAGATATGCGCTTTGCCTTGAATCAAACCCGTGGCACCAGTTTTAGCTTTGGCGCCACTGTGACGCTATTTTCGATGATCCCCATAGTCAACTTTATCGTCATGCCAGTGGCGATTTGTGGCGCGACGGCCATGTGGGTCGATAAGTATCGTGAAGCGTATCGCAACCATGCAATCGCACCCGAGTAGTAACACCAGCAGTGCTGAGTCATGGCTCAGCACTGCTCCCCAATTTTTTTAGACCCAATAATCCAATCATGTTTCGCCTCGTTAAAATCAACGCAAACCTTGTAACAATTACTCGCTATTGTTAACTTCACGTTTTCTGGCAAAATGCGCGCCACGAATGTGTTATTTGAGTCTTTTTTGTTGAAATCAATCTTAGCCATAATCTTATCTAGTCTTACTTTTCTACCTGTAACTTGTCTTGCTGGCTATGCCAGCCAATTTCAGTTAGCCATTCCAACACTTAACAGTGCTGCCAATATCGACGGTGAGTTGGACGATGCCATTTGGCAACAAGCCGCAGTCACAGAGCTCAAATACGAAACCCAACCAGGGGAAAACATTGCCGCATTAGTGAAAACCGAGGCGCGAGTCTATGCGACTAAAACCAGTCTTTTTGTGGCATTTACTGCCAAAGACATTAATCCCAAACTCATTCGGGCAACCCTCAAGGACAGAGACAAGCTGTGGAGTGATGATTTAGTCGGAATTAAACTCGATACTTTTAATAATGCCCGTTTAGCATACCAATTTTTTATTAATCCCCTTGGCGTGCAATTAGACTCAATTGAAAACGAATTAACGGGTGAAGAAAGCGAAGCATGGGATGGGATTTGGAAATCCGCAGGCAAGATCACCGCCGATGGCTATCAGGTCGAAGTCGAATTACCACTGAGACTATTCAACTTTGACGACAAGAAAAGCCTACAAGAATGGGGCTTTGAGTTAATTCGTTATTATCCACGCAATGAAAAACATCGCCTATCGACCCATAAGATTGACCGAAATACGAGTTGTCAACTTTGTCAGTTAGGTGTGGCTTCTGGCTTAGCGGGGGCAGAACAAGGACAGGATGTACAAATCACCCCGACTTTTATCGCCAACCGTAACGAACATAAACAGGCGGATGGCTGGGAAGCAGATAACAATCTCGAGCCAGGTGTAGACTTACGCTGGGGCATTAATTCCAGCACCTTACTCAATGCCACCATTAATCCCGATTTTTCCCAAGTCGAATCTGATGCTGGCCAGCTCGATGTGAACAGCACTTTCTCCTTGTTCTATGATGAGAAACGGCCGTTCTTTTTGGATAATAAAGACTATTTCGACACACAGGTGAATCTGCTGCACACCCGCAATATTGTTGCACCAGACTATGGTATAAAACTGACAAGTAAGAGCGATGATCATACTTTAGCTCTGCTAGCGAGTAACGATAGCCAAACCACGTTTTTGGTACCGGGAAATTTAAGCTCAGAAGTTGCCTCGCTTGATCAAGAAAGTTTGAACCTTGCGGGACGTTATCGTTTCGACATGAGCAAAACCTTCTCCATCGGTGGATTACTTACCGCGAAAACGAGCAGTGACAACACTCACAATGGTACAGCAAATAACCCACACTATGGGATTAACAGCCAACCCGATTACCACAACTATGTCATTAGTCTGGATGCGAAATATCAACCAACACCACAGGACAGTTTCACTGCGCAAGTGGCCCAATCAGATACTCAGTACCCCACGGGAGTTTATCGTCAATTTTGTACTGATACTGAAAATGACCCTAGTAATGGTTTGCCCTGTGGCCAATCTCAGCTTGATTGCGAACTCGGTCACTGCCAACTCAACGAACAAGTATTACGTAGCCAATCTGATAGCCGCTTTGGCGGCAATTTATATCAGTTAACCTTTAAACACGAAGAGCGAAATTGGTTTGCTTACAGTGAATACAACGCAGTTGATCCCGATTTTCGTGCCGATTTAGGCTTTGTCGAAAAAATCGATTACCGCACCTTTGAGGCTGGTGCGGGTTTGATTTGGTATCCTACGGGCACCTTTAACAAGGTGGAATTAGCGGGAGATTGGGATATCACTCATAACCAAGCAGGCGAACGACTTGAAGAAGAGTATGAAGCCTACATCGAAATCCTCGGCGCATTACAAAGCGAAATCACCTTTGGTGTAGAAACCCGTGAACGTGTGGGCCCTCGCCGCAATGCTTCACAGCTCACTATCGCCGGAAATAGTCAACTATATGATGAAACCCAAGTGTGGTTTTATGGCGCAGTAACCCCGTTATCGCCCCTGAGTATGGAGCTTGAAATGTACTACGGCGATGAAATTGATTTTATCAATGATAGGCTGGGCACTAAAACGCAAATGAACCCGAATATCAATTGGAAAATTGCTAATGGACTTTCTATCGATATCTCCCATCTTTATCAGCAAATGGATGTGGAACAAGGTGCGCTTTTTACCGCTAATCTGAGCGATGTACGCCTCAACTGGCAATTCAGTCTACACAGTTTTATTCGCCTTTCTAGCATTTACACCCGGATAAATCGCAATGTGGCGCAGTATTTATATTCGGCGCCTCAGAGTGAGGAAGCGCATTTAGGTAATGAACTCCTCTACGGTTATAAACTCAATCCGCAGAGTGTGTTCTACCTTGGATACTCTGATAGTTTGCAGGCTAATGATGAGTTAAGCCGCCTGACGCGGGACGAGAAAACCTACTTTATGAAGTTAAGTTACGCATGGCTGCTATAAACAATCATTGCCTTAAACAGAAAGCAACTTAGGCAAACAACTGACATAAAAAGCCCACATCTTCCTCGATGTGGGCTTTTTATTATGGCGGTGAGAATCTTAGACCTTCTGCAGAATAACACTGCCAATAGAATATCCTGCGCCAAACGAACTCAATAAACCTAAATCGCCAGTCTTAAAGTCACCGGAAAACTTGTGAAATGCAATAACAGAACCCGCGGAAGCCGTATTGGCATATTCATCTAGTACCACGGGCGCTTGTTCCGCTGACACATCATCCCCAAGCAACTTTCTCACCACAAACTGATTCATGTTGATGTTCGCTTGATGTAACCACAAACGTTTGAAGGACTGTGGCGTTAACGCTTGTTCGGCCAGATGTTCATCCAAATGTTGGTAAATCATCGGCAACAGCTCTTTAAATACCTTGCGCCCTTGTTGGTGGAATAACTTATCGGCTTGATGGGCCGCACTCGGATCGCAGCGGTTCAAGAAACCGAAATTACTGCGAATATTGTTCGAGTAATCGGTAAAACAGCGGCTTGAGATGATCTTAAACACATGGTCAGACTGGGCTAAGCTTTGTTCTTCCAGTACCAGAGCCGTCGCCACATCACCGAAGATAAAATGGCTGTCACGGTCGCGATAATTCACCTGTGCCGAGCAAATTTCAGGGTTGATCACTAGCACTCTTGAGGCAGAACCCGTAGCAATGGCATTAGCCGCGGCGACAATTGCAAACGTCGCCGATGAACACGCTACCTGCATGTCGTAACCATAACCCCGCGTACCCAGTGCACGTTGAATTTCAATTGCCATAGCAGGATACGCACGCTGAGTATAAGCGCAGGCAACAATCACTAAGTCAATTTGCTCAGCTTTGAGATTGGCATTCTTTAGTGCCATCAAGGCAGCTTCAAGGCCAATCTCAGCCTGCATAGATAATTCGTCACTGCTGCGCTCAGGAATTAGCGGCATCATGACTTCGGGATCCAGAATGCCCTCTTTCACCATCACATATCTGTGTTTGATACCTGAGGCTTTTTCAATAAACTCGCTCGATGAATAGGACAAAGCCGCAACATGGCCTTGCTCAATTAAGCCTGCATTTTCAAGATTAAAAATATCCACATAAGCATTGAAGCTCTCAACTAAGGCTTCATTGGAAATACTGTGGGGCGGCGTAAATAGGCCACTCCCCGAAATGACGACCTGTTTCATAAATGCTCCAAACGGGTACTGGTTGTAAGGTGAGCAGAGGATGCATCATCACTCGTAAGCACAGGTGCTAACTCATTTTGCCCCTGCGCTTGTTGCTCTAATCGTTGCTTTTTATGCATTTGCACTAAGTCTATCACGACTGTTGAAGATATTTTATCTTGGATCCCCTGCCGATTGGCATCCCAAAATATTTGCATAAAGCCAAGTAAGCCAGTAGTAAAGCCTGCGGCATAGCCACCATAACGGCCAAACGCGGCCCATAAACTGATGTTGGCACCATCGAGCTGGATCACCCTAATGCCCAACATCTTCTTACCTAAGGTTTGACCATCAAATCGTGCAGTAAAGACGGTAAAGTAAAACGCTGCCCAACCAAAACCCAACCCCATATCACTCAGAAAGCCTTTCACCCAAGCGACAACACTATGGGTTGTAGCTTCATCAACGGTTCTGAGGCGAGAATATTGCGAAGAGCTCACATTCACTGCATCAGCCGCACTTTGCGGCTGTACATCCGGCGAAATAGCTTGAATAGGCTGAAGTGGCTCAGGCGGAGAATCTGTTGTCGCCAACTCAACAGGAAGTGTAATAACAGGCCATAGGCTGCCATTAAGCACCTCCGCCTGTAACTTTTCACTGTCTACGGCAGGCAAACTACTGTTGGCTATGGTTTCTAGCACCATTTCACGTTGATCATTTTCTGTCATGCCCTTTGATACTGAAGCGCTTTTTATCGCTTCATGTAGGGATTGAACTTGAGTTTTACCACAAGCATAATTATTGCATTGGCTCAACGACATCAATGCTGGTAGTGACGTAATGATTTGTTCACCTAATGCCAATTGTTGCTCTACTCCCTCACTGCTTTTAACGTCTGTTCCATTAAAATCAAACAGATTATTGGCGGTTGTCAGCAACATAAAAACCAACATCAGGGCATAAAGTCCCCACTTTAATAAACGACCAAACTTACGACTGCGCTTTTCAATCCAGATAATACTGACCACCAGCAAGACAAACATCCAATCCATCTGTTCAGCTAACACAGTGATCAGCAAACCATCAATCAGTATGGCTAACATCCGCTTCAACGGTGTCGCCAATGGGGTATATAACACGGCTGCTGCAATGGTAAATGCCTTTGGCGTTACCATCGTTTTTGGATCTTTACCCAGATCCATTTGTTGCTGCTTCATCTTTGCGCTTGTCCGATACGAGTGATAGGCTAGTTTTACGATTGAGACATCAAGAAGTTATCCCTGTTAATGCCACAATCTTTTTTATGTTAGCAAGAGGTTAACACAGTTAAACTGGCTGCCAATCAGGGTTTGCGAATAACAGCACACCCTTTAATAACCAAATCGAATAAAGAAGAACAAACAATCACTTCTAAAAGCGCCACAGCAGATTATGATTCAGTAGTGCCAACATAGGAGCAAGCAATCCATGAGCAAAATTTTCGAAGATAATTCATATACTATTGGTAATACACCACTAGTACGTTTAAACCGTGTTAGCCAAGGTAAAGTGCTGGCCAAAGTCGAAGCCCGTAACCCAAGTTTCAGTGTTAAATGCCGTATCGGTGCCAATATGATTTGGGATGCCGAGAAGAAAGGTCTATTAACAAAAAATCACGAGCTGATTGAGCCGACATCAGGCAACACAGGTATTGCATTAGCGTATGTTGCCGCGGCCCGTGGCTATAAACTGACCCTGACCATGCCAAATACCATGAGTTTAGAGCGTCGTAAGCTACTCAAAGCCCTAGGCGCAACTCTCGTGCTGACTGAAGGCGCGAAAGGCATGAAAGGTGCGATTGATAAAGCGGAAGAAATTCGCCAATCGGCTCCTGAAAAATACATTTTATTGCAGCAGTTTAATAACCCTGCTAACCCAGAAATCCATGAAAAAACCACAGGTCCAGAAATCTGGAATGATACCGACGGTGAAGTGGATGTGTTTGTTGCCGGTGTAGGTACTGGCGGTACAATTACTGGTGTAAGCCGTTACTTGAAAAAAGTGGCAGGTAAAACCATCACCTCAGTGGCGGTTGAGCCAGCAGATTCTCCTGTTATAGCTCAAACCTTAGCTGGCTTACCTGTGCAACCAGGGCCGCATAAAATTCAAGGTATTGGTGCAGGCTTTATCCCAGGTAACTTAGATTTAGAATTGATTGACCGTGTTGAGGCTGTAACTAACGATGAAGCCATCGACATGGCCCGCCGCTTAATGCAAGAAGAAGGCATTTTAGTGGGTATTTCATCGGGTGCCGCCGTTGTCGCCGCCAACCGCATCGCTGAGTTGCCAGAGTTTGCAGGCAAAACCATTGTGGTGATTTTGCCATCGGCTGCCGAGCGCTACCTATCTTCAGTCTTGTTCCAAGGCCAATTCGGCGACGAAGAAAACGTTCAATAAACGACGTTTTCTCGTCCTTAAAATACCCAGCTTTGGCTGGGTATTTTTATTTATGGCATTCCATTATTTAGATCTCGATTACAGAGCATAAACAAGTTACTGCTCAAGTTTGGATACAGCTCATAGTTCTTCGTATCTCAACTGGCTTTCACGGCTAACTTGGTTATAAAGAACGGACCAGCTCGCAAATTCATTCCTTTTTATGTCTTTTTACCGAACACCAAGTAATATCAGCGCCTTCAATGCAAAGTTTGAAGCTCAAAAAATTGCCTTTGGCCCCATCAGCTTTCAAGTCGCCCACTGCCTACTCAAATTCGATGTGCTAACGCAAATAGATAAAGCGGCCGAGCATGGGATCACTGCAGCCGAGTTAAGCCAATCCACCCCACTGAGTGAATATGCCTTGGGGGTATTGCTGGATATGGGACTCAGTATGGGTTTAGTTTGGCAAAATGAAAATGGCTATGTGCTCGATAAAACGGGGCACTTTTTACTCCATGACGACATGGCAGCCATCAATCTTAACTTTGTGCAGGATGTTTGCTATCAAGGCCTTTTTAACCTTGATACCGCGCTACTCGAAGGCAAGGCCGCAGGACTTAAGGTGTTCGGTGACTGGAATACTATCTACCCCGCCTTAAAAGATCTACCACCCAAAGCGAAACAGAGCTGGTTTGCCTTCGATCATTACTATTCGGATCATGCCTTTCCACAGCTTCTGCCATTAGTGTTCGCCCATAAGCCAATCCATTTAGTGGATATAGGCGGCAATACGGGCAAATGGGCACTGAGCTGCTGTGATTATGACGCGAACGTTGAAGTCACGATTATGGATTTTCCGGGGCAACTTGAGGTAGCCACACAAAATGCACTCGCACGAGGTTTTGCAGCACGAGTGCATACCTTTGCCACCGATCTGCTGGACGACTCCCAACCCTTTGTCGAAGGCGCCGATACTTACTGGATGAGTCAATTTCTGGATTGCTTCTCAAAAAGCCAAATCCTGAACATTTTACAACGCACGGCAAAGGCAATGACATCAAGCAGCCAACTCTTTATCGTCGAAACCTTTTGGGATAGACAGCCATCGGCCGCCTCCGCCTATTGCGTAAATGCCACTAGCCTCTATTTCAGCGCCATGGCCAATGGCAATAGCCGCATGTATCACTCTAAGGATTTATTGGCCCTGCTTCACCAAGCGGGACTGTATGTGGATGAAGACACAGACAATCTTGGCCTAGGGCACACGCTACTGCGTTGTAAACTCAAACCTTAAGTTTAATAGCAACATAAAAGTAAACAAAACTTATGCAATGACTAAAATTAATCAAATTTATTTATCATTGATACCCGCAGTACACTAAATACATCAAAACAGCGCCCCAAAAAAGCGATGTTAAGCATTGTCAGTATTGAGAGGTATTCAAAATGACTTCAAAACGCAAACGCTGGACATCCCACGCAGCTAAACTTCCCAGCCCTATGGCTGGGTTGGCACTGGCAATTGCCAGCTTAGGTTGGACATGGGAGAACATGACACCTTCACTTAATGGCGCAGGACAACTCACAGGTGCCATCATAGCCTCTGTGTTACTGTTATTGCTCATGGGTAAATTCATGCTTCATCCTAATATTTTAAAGGACGAGCTAAGCCACCCTGTGATTGGTAGTGTGATCCCCACCTTCGCCATGGGCTTGATGGTGGTGTCTAAATCACTCGGCGATTATTTCCCCCATGCAGGCTTAACTCTGTGGCTAGTCGCCATTGGTATCCATGTGATCTTCCTAAGCGCGTTTATCTATTATCGCGCCATTGATTTTAAACTCGAGCACATGGTTCCGAGCTGGTTCGTACCACCGATTGGCATTATCGTCGCGGCAGTGTCTTTCCCTGTGTCTGACTACCAATGGTTAGCAAATGCCATTTTGGTTTTTGGGATGTTAGCCTACTTAATCATGCTGCCTTTGATGCTCTATCGCCTCATTTTCTGTCAGGCGATACCCGATGCCGCTAAACCAACCATTGCCATTCTCGCGGCGCCCGCCAGTTTATCACTTGCAGGTTATCTGACCGTTTGCGAGCAGGCGTCGATTCCCTTAGTCGCCTTACTACTGAGCATCGCCATTCTGATGACCAGCATCATCTACTTGGCCTTCTTTCACCTACTAAAACTGCCCTTTAGCCCAGGCTACGCAGCCTTTACCTTCCCTATGGTGATCGGTGCAACCGCCCTCTTTAAAACCGCAGCTTGGTTAACGCAGCTCAATAACATGGGTGAGTTAGCGATATGGATAAAATACTTAGCAGAATTCGAACTGGTAATCGCCACCTTAGTGGTTGCCTATGTCGCCCTACGTTATTTAGGACACTACTTTCCACTGCAATTTAACGTGGTAGAGCACAAATCAGTTCTAAATAGCAAATAAATAGAACAGCTTTTTGTAAAAATCATTAACCATACAAATGAATTGTTCACTCAAAAAACTAAACAATAAACCGAAATTGAAGTGAATAGATATTCACTTCAATTTCATATTTAAACAGTCAAAATTAAATAATCAGAAATAGCATTTGATTAATTTTTACTCTTTACAACATTTCATTCCATAATTTTACTTCTAGCTTCCTGACGCGGTGTAAAAATATCACCATACAAAATTAAACCGCATGAAAACCCTTATTGATAACACTCCTCAAGCATTCAATCTAAAATATATGGAATGACAAACCATATCGTTATTAATTTTTACTTTTTCACATAAAATAGTTTCAAACTATTATTGAAAACAACAAAATTAAAACACAATAAAACAAAAAATTATCAACAATAAAAAAACACAAAGAACCAATAATAAAAACAAAAAGCCAAATAAAAAACAAAACCCTCAGATTAAAACCTTATCTGCCACCGATTACACACACACCCTACTTATATCTGCATTTTAAAAAGAGAGTAAATAACAAATTTTAAACAAAACTCCAGCATGACCAATGTTGCACTTGTTATTTTCTTGTGGTTATATCCTGAACTCAATTAAATGAGAGCTTAATTCTTTACATAAGTAACCATTTAAGAAAAATAAAAAATAAACATACAACATGTGTTAAGGGAGAATAAAATGCGTGCAAATTCTACATTAGCCAAAGCCGTTCGCTTTGCATTAATAAGCGGAGCAGCTACTGCCGCGTTAACCACTTCGATAGTATATGCAGCTGAAGATGGTGCCAAAGTTGAACGTATTGAAGTAACAGGTTCACGTATTAAGCGTACCGATATGGAAACCGCAACCCCAGTTACAGTACTAAGTGCTGATGATATGGCAAAACAAGGTTTTACTAACGTACAAGATGCATTGCAGAGCCTGACTTCAACAACAGGAGCAATGACAACTCAATCAGTACATGGTTTTACACCAGCTGCGTCATCAATCAGTTTACGTAATGCGGGTGCAAGCAGAACGCTAACATTGATTAACGGTAAACGTCTCAACCAATATCCTAAACCAGCAGGTGGTACAGACAACTTTGTTGATACCGCAAACTTACCAATGGAAGCTGTTGCTCGTATTGAGATATTACAATCTGGTGGTTCAGCAATTTATGGTGCAGATGCTGTTGGTGGCGTAGTAAACATTATTTTAAAAAGAGATTTTGATGGCGTCGCATTAAAATATCGACATGGTGATACTACTGAAGGCGGTGGTGGAAGCGATCGAATTGCGCTATCTCTGGGTTCATCTTCCGAACGTGGTAACGTCTCAACCTTCATCGAATTTACTGATACTGAGCGTTTGAATGCAACTGATAGAGCTGTTTTTGGATTAGATACAGACAAAGTACCTTATAGTAAATATTCACAATACAGCTCATATGGGGCTGGCATTACAGGTAAAAAACCTGCTGGAGGAACAACACCAAAAGGCCAACGTGTCCTAACTGCGAGTGAATGCGAAGCGGGCGGTTTTCTTTGGACAGGTAGCGCATGTGGCTTTGATCGCTCAAAGTGGCGCGATCTATCACCAGAAAGCACTCGTTTTATCAGTTCAACGAACTTTAACTATGAACTTGCAGATAATTTGAACTTTGTAGGACGTCTTGATTTTGCAGAAGCAAAATCAACAACACGTATCGAACCTATGGGTATCGATAACTACACAGTCAATGTTGCAGGAGACAAAGTAACTTTAGGCGTTGATTTAGATGATTCACTGACAAAGACATTCGACAAGAATACAGGTCTTGGTGGAGATTTTAAAAATGCCGAAAATGGTGACTACAACTATATTCGTCGTTTGCACGAATTCGGCAACCGCGCAGGAGAAACAAGTACCCGTAACTATTTCTTCACCGCGGGCTTGGAAGGCGTGATCGCTGATGATTATAGTTGGGATACATCCGTAAATTACGGCCGTACTAATGTGGATGTATTCAATAGTGGCTTTGCGACTGTGGGTGGATTATTTAATTATCTAGCTCAAGGTACTGACGGTAAATCACTGCTTGCGCCTATCAGCACAAATGATGTCAGCGGTATAGCGTACACTCCGTTTGAAAAAGCTCAATCAACTCAAAAAAATATTCAGGCAAATATCACAGGTCCAGCATTTGAACTGCCAGCAGGTTCAGCAGACTTTGCTTTTGGGGCGGAATATACCACTCAAGACTACTCATCAGAATCTGACTCAGAATCTGTTAAAGGCAATATTCTAAGCCGTGGTGGTTCATCAGGTGCTGGTGAGCGTTCATACTGGGCAACCTATATGGAATTAAAGCTTCCAGTTCTTGAGGACTTAACACTTGATGCGGCCTTACGTTATGACCGATATGATGATTTCGGTGGAAATTTGTCACCTCAATTAACCGTAGAGTATCGCCCACTTGATGAATTATTAGTTCGTGGCTCTATCAGTAAAGTGTTCCGCGCACCAGATATGCATCGCGTATATGGAGATGCAACTAAAGCATATAGCAATATCATTGATTTTAAACAGTGCCAAGCTCTAGGTGGAACTCCATCTCAGAAAAATCCAGATCCAACACTGAACAAAATCTGTAATGAACTCAATATTGATATCACTACTGGTGCTAACAAAGATCTTAGCGCTGAAACAGGCTATACAGCCAACATAGGTGCTGTATATGGTGGCGATAGCTTAAATGCTTCACTCGATATTTGGGAGTGGAAACTGGATGACATGGTAAGTGACATCTCTGCAAGCAAAGCTGCTCGTGAATATGAAACTTATGCAAACATGATCACCCGTGACGCATTAGGTACTATTACTCACATTAATACCGTCGCACAAAACCTTGCTTATCAGAAAGTTCGTGGTATTGACTTAACCACTGGTTACGGATGGGATGTCGCTGACTTTGGTGAGTTAAAACTAAACTTTAATGGTACTTATATTCTTCTTTCTGAAGGACAAACAGATCCTACAGCTGCAATTGATGATGACATCGATGATGGTGGTTTACCGCAATATAAAGCCAATATCATTTTAGGTTGGTATATAAACGATTTTGAAACAACTTTAGGCGCTTACCACACAGCAAGAATGCATGGTGTTGGATATAAATCGTTTAAAAAAGCTGCATTAGATAAAGGTTTGGCATTCGATGAAAGTGCAAACGAAATTGCATCACAAACGAAGTGGAACTTAACATCGGCTTATAACATCACAGACGCAATTAAAGTGACTGGCGGTGTAATGAACTTATTTAATGCTGGACCAAACTTTGATCCAACAGATACAGCCTGGCCACACTATAACCGCTCATCATATGATGCGCGTGGTCGTGAATGGTTTATCGAAGGCGAAGTTAAATTCTAATCTCGCATTTATTAGTTCGAACCTAATCAAAAAACGGCATCTTCGGATGCCGTTTTTATTTACTTCATTATTTACACATCATAGTAAACCGACATAAAAAAATGCCCAACTACTTGCTGGGCACTTTCCCTTCAGACTGATAATTAAAGGAATTCTAGGAATGTTTAGTCAGCTTAATCTCACTCTGATGCTGAGATTTTTCAGCATGCGAATGTGGTGCAGAAAAGTGTTCATGATGAGCTTTGTGTGGTTCAGCCAAGGTTACTTTACCCTGCTCTATCCACCAATAACCTAAACCAACAATCACACCGCCACCGACAATATTGCCTAAGGTTACAGGTATTAAATTATTGAATATAAAGTTTGCCACGGTTAAATCGGCAAATTGTGCTTGAGTAACCCCTAAAGACACGAAGAACTCTGGGCTGGCGATTGATTGGATCATCATGCCCATAGGCACCATAAATAAATTAGCGATACTGTGTTCAAAGCCACTACTGACGAACATAGCCACAGGTAAAATTAACAGTAACGATTTCGTCAGCACATCACGGCTGGCAAAGGTCATCCACACACCTAAACACACCAACATGTTACATAAAATGCCTAAACTAAAGGCTTGAATCCAAGTATGGTGCAGTTTGTGCTGTGCCACTTTAAGGGCATTTAATCCCCAGTTACCACCATCGAGATCATACATACCTGCGGCAGTGATCAAGCAAACCATCAACATAGCGCCGACAAAATTGCCGGCATATACGCGGCACCAACATTTAAGTAATTCAGCGCCAGTGACCTGTTTTTGTGCCCAGGCGACGGTACTGAGCACAGAACTGGTGAACAGTTCTCCACCGCAAACAACCACTAAGATTAAACCTAAACTAAAGGCTATTCCGCCAACGAAACGAACTAAACCCCAAGACGCATCGCCTGCGCCAGTGGTTACGGTTAAATAAAAAACAAAGGCTAAAGCGATAAAGGCGCCAGCAAACACGGCTAAGCCAAAGGACTGCCAAGGTGCTTTAACCACTTTGCTTGTCCCGTAAATTTCAGCCTGATTGTAACAACTAAAATGAGCTGAAACCTGTGGCGCTTCATGTGCGCTGTTTGTCACAGTTGGAACTGATGACGATGGATTTGGGCTTTTCATTGCATAACTCCAACTTCAGATAAACAAACTTGAACGCGTAGCATAGGTATCTCCAGCAGCGCCATTGCGCAGATAACACGAATCAAAACCGAGATAATGATTTGCTTAGCTTAAATGATGATTCACTAAAGTCTCGCTTTGTATCATACAACGCGCTTATGCTGTGAAGCAGATATTGCTAAAGCGTGATGCTATTCACACCCAAAATGTGAAAACTTTGAAGCCAAAAACACAAAAGGTTAATTGGTCTTACCACAGCGACCCGATTTTCATCGCGTGAATGTGGCTTAATTAAGATGGTATACGATGCATATTCTGCACGTTTCCATCTCATATTTAGCGAACTAACGCTTAAATTAATGCGCTATAGATTCAAGTTAACCTCAGCAATGACACATTAAATGACCAATAGCTTGACGCGTGTCTCTCGGTATTTATTAAATTGAACCGATACTTTAGCATTTACAGTTTAGTCCAACAGCAAGTAATAAGTTGCCTGCATCATAGCCAACTACTGTATTTAGCCACTCTTTAACCCTTCCTGAATGATTTAAGCATTGCATGCTTTATTTGATGGCGTTATGACATGCCGTCTCCTAAATCGACACTAAGTTAGCAAATAAAAATAAATTAATACAAATAGCTAACATCAAACTTATTTTTAATATCATAACCACTGCGCCTACTGTGACAGCTCCCATTATCGAGCCGTGACTCCCATCAATCAAAATCAGCCTATACGAGGATAGATTTATCCTCGCTAAAGGTGGACAGTAAATGGGAACAATATAGGCAGGCTGATTTAAGAGATAATGGGGTTCAGATGTCACACCAAGTTAAAAAGCGTGCCGTATTCCCTATTGTGGTAAAAAAATGCTACCTAGCTAGCAAATTTGGGATTAACAGAGCATAAACCAAGCCGTTTAAGATGCGATAGCGACAGACCTATGTTAATATGCCTATGGGCAATTGGTCTTACCAATTATAAAGATTTATCAGTAGCCGATAATCAAAGTAAGCGAATATTTGTCATCTTATCGGGTATCAATAGACAGACTTTTGGAGTGACGAGCGCTTCAAAATCCAGTTCCCATCATAGGGCGTCATCATGAAGGGAGCTTTATTTCAGGAATTAGCTATTGGCTTATACTCAGCATTGCTTAACGCTGATCGCCAATAACCTTTTATCTCAACCAGAAGGTATTAGTACGATGACCGACAAAACTGAACTGTTTGCCAACGCATGGGAAAGCTTTACTCCTGGCGATTGGAAATCTGAAGTCAATGTACGTGACTTTATCCAACAAAACTACGCGCCTTTTGAAGGCGACGAGTCCTTCCTCGCCGGTGCCACCGAAGCGACCACAAAATTGTGGGATAAAGTCATGGAAGGCATCAAACAGGAAAACCGTACCCACGCGCCTGTTGATTTCGACACTAAGATGGTTTCAACCATCACTTCCCACGACGCTGGCTATATCAACAAAGAATTAGAAACTATCGTTGGCTTACAAACAGATGCGCCGCTAAAACGCGCTATGTTGCCTAACGGTGGTATTCGTATGGTGGAAAGCTCATGCGCCGCCTACGATCGTGTACTGGATGAAGATGTTAAATACGTTTATTCAGAACTGCGTAAAACCCATAACCAAGGTGTGTTCGATGTTTACACCCCCGAAATTATGGCCTGTCGTAAATCAGGTATTTTAACGGGATTACCCGATGCCTATGGCCGTGGCCGTATCATTGGTGACTATCGCCGTGTGGCACTTTACGGTATCGATTACCTGATGAAAGATAAGTTTGCCCAATTTAGCTCACTGCAAGCGCAGTTCGAAGCGGGTGAAGAGTTATCTAACGTTATCCAATTACGTGAAGAAATTGCCGAGCAACACCGTGCATTAGGCCAAATGAAGAAAATGGCTGCCAAGTATGGCTTCGATATTTCTCGTCCAGCGACCAATGCACAAGAAGCGATCCAATGGACTTACTTCGGCTATTTAGCTGCAGTGAAGAGCCAAAACGGCGCTGCCATGTCATTAGGTCGTACCTCTTCATTCCTCGACATCTATATTGAACGTGATCTGAAAAATGGCACCTTAACTGAGCAACAAGCTCAGGAAATGGTTGACCATTTCGTGATGAAATTGCGTATGGTGCGTTTCCTACGTACCCCTGAATACGACGAATTGTTCTCAGGCGACCCGATTTGGGCGACGGAGTCAATCGGCGGTATGGGCTTAGATGGCCGTACGTTAGTGACGAAATCAAGCTTCCGTTTCTTGAACACCCTTTACACTATGGGTCCAAGTCCAGAGCCAAACATCACAGTATTA
Source organism: Shewanella sp. SM55 (assembly GCF_025654025.1). Taxonomy (NCBI): domain Bacteria; kingdom Pseudomonadati; phylum Pseudomonadota; class Gammaproteobacteria; order Alteromonadales; family Shewanellaceae; genus Shewanella; species Shewanella sp. SM55. The sequence continues at coordinate 37,016 of NZ_JAKKRS010000010.1, forward strand.
TGGTCAGATAAACTGCCAATCGGTTTCAAAAAATATTGCGCCAAAGTGTCTATCGACACTAGCTCAATCCAATACGAAAACGATGACTTAATGCGTCCTGATTTCCAATCAGACGACTATGCAATCGCCTGTTGTGTGAGCCCTATGGTTGTGGGTAAACACATGCAGTTCTTCGGTGCTCGCGCTAACTTAGCGAAAACCATGCTGTATGCGATTAACGGCGGCGTAGACGAAAAACTGAAAATCCAAATTGCCCCTAAAGCAGACATGATCACAGACGAAGTGCTCCACTTTGATGATGTGATGAATCGCTTAGACGGTTTAATGGATTGGTTAGCGACTCAATATGTCACTGCACTGAACTCAATCCACTACATGCACGATAAGTACTCTTACGAAGCCGCGCTTATGGCGCTGCACGACAGAGACGTACGTCGCACTATGGCTTGTGGTATTGCGGGTTTATCTATCGCAGCCGACTCACTGTCTGCCATAAAATTCGCCACCGTAAAACCAGTGCGTGATGAAAACGGCATAGCAGTTGATTTCGATATCAGCGGTGACTATCCAAAATTTGGTAACAACGACCCACGTGTAGATGATATCGCCTGTGACTTAGTTGAACGTTTTATGGCGAAAATTCGTGACCGTAAAATGTATCGCAATGCGATCCCAACGCAGTCAATTCTGACCATCACCTCAAACGTGGTTTATGGTAAGAAAACCGGTAACACACCAGATGGTCGTCGTTCAGGTGCGCCATTTGCACCGGGTGCAAACCCTATGCATGGCCGTGATGAAAAAGGCGCAATCGCTTCTTTAACCTCAGTGGCAAAACTCCCATTTGCCCACGCTCAAGACGGTATTTCTTATACCTTCTCAATCGTGCCAAATGCGTTGGGTAAAGATGATGATGCTCGCCGTACCAACTTAGCGGCATTGATGGACGGATACTTCGACCACAATGACAAAAAAGAAGGTGGCCAACACTTGAACGTCAACGTGATGAACCGCGAGATGCTCGAAGATGCCGTTAAGCATCCAGACAAGTATCCACAGCTGACCATCCGAGTTTCTGGCTATGCAGTGCGCTTTAACTCACTGACACCAGAACAGCAACAAGATGTGATCACGCGTACATTCACAAAAGGTCTGTAAGCTAAATTAGTCAAGGCTGTAGTACACTGTGCTACAGCCTCACTTATTTTAACAGGAGTCACAATGGCAGTTATCGGTCGGATCCACTCGGTGGAATCCTTTGGCACAGTAGATGGTCCCGGCATACGGTTTATCACCTTTATGCAGGGCTGTTTAATGCGCTGCCAATATTGCCACAACCGTGACACTTGGGATCTTGATGGCGGAAAAGAAGTTCTGGTCGATGAGTTAATGAGTCAAATCTTAAGCTATCGGCCTTTTCTCGATGCCAGCAATGGTGGTGTTACGGCCAGTGGTGGTGAAGCCATTTTACAGGCCGAATTTGTCGCCGAATTATTCACGGCTTGTCAGCAAGAAGGTATTCATACCTGTTTAGATACCAATGGTTTTGTACGTAAATACACGCCAGTGATTGATGAGTTGCTCGACCATACTGACTTGGTTCTGCTCGACATCAAGCACATGGACGATGAAAAACATATTGAGTTAACCAAAGTCAGCAACCATAGAACACTGCAATTTGCGCAGTATTTAGCAGAGCGTAATCAAGCGACGTGGATACGTTATGTCGTAGTGGGCGGGTTTACCGACGATGAAGCATCGGCATTACAACTGGCCGAGTTTATCAAGCCCATGAAAAACATTGAAAAGGTAGAGTTACTACCCTATCACGAATTAGGTAAACATAAGTGGGAAGCCATGGGCGAAAGCTATCAACTCGATGGGATATCTCCCCCGAGTCGAGAAACCATGGAAAAGATCAAAGCGGTATTTGTCCAACAAGGGATTAACGCGATTTATTAATCCACAGTAATAGAAAAGCCAAAACGGATAACCGCGGCAACGGCCTAAAGTTCTTCCCAATAACTGGCATCTAAACGCTCAAAGGCTATTTTTAAAATCAGTGCCATATCGAGGTAACAGGCTTTAGCGCCTAACGTGTGGCAATTGATGCCCATGGATGACAACTTCGCACTCAACTGGTTAATCCAGTCGAACAGCGTTAACGGTAATGGATGGCGAGCTCGCCAGCCTAACCACAGCAGCCCCTGTAACGGTAAGCTGATGAAAAATAAACCGAGAGTGACAGCTTGGGGCAGAAATGCCCAACCGTGAATATACAGCTGGCTCATGCTCACAAAAATCGCCAGCACTGGCATCACCAGTATGGCGAGCTGAGTTGCTCGGACGACCCGATACTCAGGAAAATAAAAACCCAGTTGTCTAACCATAGGCCAAGTCTTCATATACTGATGACCATCACCTAAGGTTTTGAGGATCTTAATGCTCAATCTTAGACACCAACTACAATGGAATACTGCTCTTACCATAGCACAATCTGGCGAATCGCCCCAAGACTGATATGGTAAAAACACCGCAGTTCCTCATTATTTTGAATCGTTATATTAAACACAATGGCAAAGGGTTTACACATGTCAAATAAACTGGTTTTAGTTCTCAATTGCGGTAGCTCTTCTCTCAAATTTGCCGTCATTGACGCGCAAACAGGTGACGACCAAATTTCTGGCTTAGCCGAATGTTTTGGTTTAGAAGACTCTCGCATTAAATGGAAAATCAACGGCGAAAAACATGAAGCAGCCTTAGGTGCATTTACGGCTCACCGTGAAGCAGTTGAATACATTGTTAATAAAATTCTTGCGGAACAACCTGAATTAGCAGCAAAAATTCAAGCCGTTGGCCATCGTATCGTTCACGGTGGTGAGAAATTCACTCGCTCAGTGATCATCGATGAGAGCGTGATCAAAGGTATCGAAGACTGTGCTTCATTAGCCCCACTGCACAATCCTGCTCACCTTATCGGCATCCGCGCGGCAATGGCCTCTTTCCCTAAATTGCCACAGGTTGCTGTATTTGATACCGCTTTCCACCAAAGCATGCCAGACAGAGCTTATGTCTACGCCCTGCCTTACAAGTTATACCGTGAACACGGTATCCGTCGTTATGGCATGCATGGCACGAGTCATTTATTCGTTAGCCGTGAAGCGGCAAAAATGCTCAACAAGCCAATTGAAGAAACGAATGTAATCTGTGCTCACTTAGGCAACGGTGCATCAGTCACCGCCATCAAAGGCGGCAAAAGTGTCGACACTTCTATGGGCTTAACCCCATTAGAAGGTTTGGTCATGGGCACTCGTTGTGGCGATATTGACCCTTCAATCATCTACCACTTAGTTCATCAACTGGGTTACACCTTAGAAGAAGTGAATAACCTGATGAACAAGCAAAGTGGTCTGCTGGGCATTTCCGAGCTGACTAACGATTGCCGCGGCATCGAAGAAGGTTACGCAGACGGTCATAAAGGCGCGACCTTAGCCTTAGAAATCTTCTGCTACCGCTTAGCCAAGTACATCGCCTCTTACACTGTGCCACTGGGCCGTTTAGATGCAGTCGTCTTCACCGGTGGTATTGGTGAAAACTCAGATTTAATCCGTGAAAAAGTGCTCAACATGCTGGAAATATTCAATTTCCATGTCGATAGTGAGCGCAACAAAGCGGCGCGTTTCGGTAAGAAAGGTATCATCACCCAAGATAAAGGCACGATTGCCATGGTGATCCCAACGAACGAAGAATGGGTTATCGCCGAAGATTCCATTAAACTTATCAACAAATAAAAAGACCTAAGCCGTTTGCTCACCCAAACGGCTTTATACCTTACGTAGCCGTACTCACAAGCAAATTTGCAGAAACTCTTCTGCCAAAAACCATCGAAACTAGAGGTTTTTATGTCTCGTAATATTATGTTAATCCCCATAGGTACCGGAGTCGGCCTGACCTCCTTAAGCCTTGGGATGGTGCGCGCACTGGAGCGCCACGGGGTTAAGGTTCAGTTCTTTAAGCCTATTTCTCAGCTTCGTCCAAACGATAATGGCCCAGAACGCTCGACCACTATTCTGAGCAAATCGCCAACAGTAAATCCCTTAGAGCCCTTCGACATGGCCCATGCCGAAGCCTTAATCCGCGCCGACCAAATCGACGTCTTAATGGAGCAAATCATTGCCCGTGCGGCCGATTGCGCTAGCAACACAGAGACCTTAATTGTCGAAGGTCTAGTACCAACGCGTAATCATCCCTTCGCCGATGATGTGAACTATGCCATCGCTAAAGCTATGGATGCCGACGTGATTTTTATTGCCACACCAGGCAGTGATACGGCCACAGGGCTAATGAATCGCCTCGAAATCGCCTATAACTCTTGGGGCGGAAAAAAGAATAAACGCCTGATTGGTGCTGTGATCAACAAGATTGGTGCCCCCGTTGACGACGAAGGTCGCGCGCGCCCAGATCTATCTGAAGTCTTTGATCACCAAGGTGTTCAACGCTCAGATGCGGCCAGCATGTTCCAACTGCCGGGTAAGAGCCCACTGCGCATTTTAGGCAGCGTGCCCTACAATCTTGATCTTGTTGCACCTCGTGCATCGGATTTAGCGAAACATTTAAGTGCACGCATTCTGAATGCTGGCGAAATGCATACCCGCCGTCTGCGTAAAGTAACGTTTTGTGCCCGCAGTATCCCGAACATGGTCACTCATATTAAGACTGACTCCTTGCTTGTAACCTCAGGCGACCGCTCAGATGTGATCGTATCAGCCTGTCTTGCGGCCATGAACGGCGTGAAAATTGGTGCCCTGTTATTAACAGGTAGCTACGAGCCGGAGCCAGAAATTCTTAAGCTGTGTGAGCAGGCCTTTGAAACCGGTTTACCTGTGTTCTTGATCGACAGTAACACTTGGCAAACCTCGCTCAACATTCAACGTTTCGACCATGAAGTACCCGTCGATGACGCTGTCCGTATCGATCTGGTGCAGGATTATGTGGCCAGCCACATCGACCAAACGTGGATTGAAAGCGTGACTAAAAACTCACCCCGTGAGCATCGCCTGTCACCACCGGCTTTCCGTTACAAACTCACGGAATTGGCGCGTGCCGCCCACAAGACTGTGGTGCTGCCAGAAGGTGATGAGCCGCGTACCATTAAAGCGGCGGCCATTTGTGCCGAACGCGGTATTGCTCGCTGTGTACTTTTAGGCAAAAAAGATGAAATCCTGCGTATCGCCGCACAGCAAGATGTGGTGCTTGGCGAAGGCGTGATCATTATCGATCCAGAAGAGGTGCGCGACCGTTACGTAGAACCTATGTTGGAACTGCGTCGCAGCAAAGGCTTAACTGAAGTCGTTGCCCGTGAACAGTTAGAAGACAACATGGTGCTCGGCACTATGATGTTGGCGCAAAACGAAGTCGACGGTATCGTTTCTGGTGCGGTTAACACCACAGCCAATACCATTCGCCCACCACTGCAATTGATCAAAACGGCACCGGGCTCAAGCTTAGTTTCATCCATCTTCTTTATGCTGATGCCAGATCAAGTGCTTGTTTACGGTGACTGTGCGATTAACCCAGATCCCAATGCTGAGCAGTTAGCAGATATCGCCATCCAATCGGCAGAATCAGCAAAAGCCTTCGGTATCGAGCCAAGAGTGGCAATGATCAGCTACTCAACTGGCAACTCAGGTACAGGTTCTGATGTGGATAAAGTGCGTGAAGCAACCCGTATTGCCAAAGAAAAACGCCCAGATCTGATTATTGATGGTCCATTGCAATACGATGCGGCGGTTATGCCAAACGTTGCACGCTCTAAGGCACCTAATAGCCCTGTCGCTGGTCAAGCTACCGTTTTCGTGTTCCCAGACCTTAATACAGGCAACACGACTTACAAGGCCGTACAGCGAAGCGCCGATCTGATCAGTATTGGTCCTATGCTGCAAGGTATGCGCAAACCTGTGAACGACTTGTCTCGCGGCGCGTTAGTCGATGACATCGTCTACACTATCGCACTAACGGCAATTCAAGCCGCACAAAACGACGCAGCTAAAGGCTAACAGCATTAAATCTGCATAGCGTTACGCACAAAAAAGCACTGGTTATTACCGGTGCTTTTTTATGCTCAAATTTAGCGTAAACCATACCGTTGATCGCAAGAATCGCTTAATGGATAAGTCGAAATTACAAAAGATGAAGAAAAAACGAGAAATATCGAATTATGCAGTGTGAATAAGCTCGGCAAATTGCGAAAAATATCCACAAGTAGAAGTGGAACATAATGGAAAGCAGAAAAGCGTCACTTTTTAACCAGCAAATAAAGCAAGACAATATCAGTGACTTACAAAGTATCACTGAAGTCTTCAACATAGTTTTCCACAGTTTCTGTGGATAACCTTTTTATATGACTCCTAACTATATGCCACACACATGAGGTTTGAGTCAATGCTTTTCACAATAGACAGCAAATCACGACAAGACTTGTACATTACAGCTAAAATCGCGATACTCGGAACAAATTCCAATAACTAAAACTTATGCGAACTCTATTTTTTTTCTCCCTCCTGTTCCTCTTCGGTTGTGGCGATCCCTCAACGCAAGAGCAACGCCAGTTATCACCGGAAGAAGTGAGCTTAGGCTTTTTTAAAGCGATTTATGTTGATCGTAATGTTGAACAAGCCAAGCAATACGTCGACGATCCCATTAAACAAGTGCTCACCCATTACCACATTGTCGCAGCCGTACAGCGTAATATGCTCGGCCTATCTATGACCAATGTTGAAATGGAAATTGATGATATCGATATCGACTTCTTCCGCAAATTTACCAAAGACGTCATTGTTGTGGTCAAAATGAAAGGTCTTAAAGGTGGTCAACCATGGATTGATGACAGGACCATACGCCTACACAAAATTGGGAGCCAATGGATTATCGTCGAACTTCTGCCTGAAAAGCGCAAAGTTAACGGTTAACCCCCTTTCTTGCCTGCTTTCACCGCGCATACCTTGTCATACAATCATTCTGCTTACTTTCAGCCAAAAAAATAGCAACCCTAAGGTTGCTATTTTTTTGTGCTTGTTCTGTTATTTCCGACTCATAAGTACCGTCAGTTTAATCGTTATCGATTAAGCCTGGATCACTTCTTCTTCGCTTTCAGCAGGTAAAGACGTTAGTACATCGTCTTTCACTTGATAATAAGCATTTTCGTATTCATGAACTTCCATAACAACTCCTGCTTGATTGGGTAAGGTCGCAGAGGCTTGCCATTCTATGCTGACATTTTGCCTATGAGGAAAGGGATACATTCCGTGGGCGGGAGTATAACAAAGCAAAAGCCATAATTACAGAAAACTTTCAGTTTTGTACCGCCAAACATAGCATTTAAGGCTGGTTATCATTTAAATAGCTCACAATCAGTACTTCCACATGAAAGACTTTCACTTTCTACGAGGATATTGAGGCCATGCTGACGCCATTTCATCATTCGCTTTATACAAAAGCGATTAACAGAAATCGCTTACATAAAATGAATCTAGGGAATGCCATTAGATGTTCAGGGCAGGCTTTATGGTGAAATTTCCACCCTCAAACACTTAGACCAACATCAAGTCCGTAAAGTGATTAAAACCTATGGGCAATCGCAGCTATCTAAGCGATTAAGCTACTGAGTAATTAGTGACAGTGTAATAAGCGACAGTGTAGAAAGCTAAACACTCAACCTAAGCCGACAAAAAAGCCAGTTAATACTGGCCAGTTAAGCTAAATCAGGCCTAGGCTTGAGTCGATAAGCGGTAGCGAAGCACCTTAAGTGACTTCTCTTCCGACACATCCATAAAGGCTAGCGGATTGGCTAAGCGCTCTATGTATTCGAGTGCAGGTGCTGCTTCCGCTACCTGTTGACGCAGGAAAGCGGTATCGAGTTCAGGTGCATTTAGACACAGTAATACTTCGCCATTCTCGGCAAGCAACTCAGGTAAACGCCTAATTAAACGCACATAATCCTTAGTCGCTACAAAACTGCCCTTCTGATTGCTCGGTGGATCGGCAACAACAATGTCGTAGGGACCGAGCTTTTTCAGTTTGCCCCAAGATTTAAAAATATCATGGCCTAAAAAACGGGCCCCCGCGCTAAAGCCATTCAGCAAATGATTCTGTTTGCCTATGCCTAATGCGCCTTTGCTCATGTCCATATTCACGACTTCATCGGCGCCCCCTTGTAATGCCGCGACCGAGAAACCACAGGTATAAGCGAACAAATTAAGCACCTTTTTATAACGGGCGTTTGCTCTAACCCACTCGCGGCCATTGGCCATATCGAGGAAGAGTCCGTGGTTTTGTCCGCGCATTAGGTGCACCTGAAACCGTGCACCATTTTCGCTAACGATATGCGGCTCAGGCACTTCACCTTGCAATAATTGGGTAAACGTCTCCCCCGCACTACGGTATTGGTAGACTAAATTCAATTGGCTATCTGGCCTAATAGCTTGCCAGCGCGCTGCAATCGCCTGTTGGCAAAGGGTTAAATCCGTATCCTCCAAGGGAGTAAAGCTGGTCAGCAATAGCACTGGTGCAAACCAATCTAAACATAGGTGCTCACAACCCACGTAATGCCCACCGCGACCGTGGAATAACCGCACCGCATCATCACCTAACTCAATTGTCGCTAGCGCTTGTATAAAACTTTGCATCTTCTATTACTTACTCTCAGTTGCACTTGTATTGGCTTCATCGCCATCGGGAATTGAATTTTCCGCGTTACTGGCCACGAACTTATCTTCGATATCGTCCGATAATAAAATGGCTAACCAATTACCACTCTTACTCGATTCGAGGGCAATTTTAACCACCATAGTCAATGGCACTGACAGCAACATGCCCACAGAACCTAATAACCAGCCCCAGAAAATTAATGATAAAAACACCACTAAGGTCGATAACCCCAGACCGCGCCCCATAAATTTAGGCTCAATGATATTGCCCATCACCATGTTGGCACCCACGTACAAAAGTGCAGTTCCCCCCGCCGCCGCAGGGCCAAGCTGAATAAAGGCCAACAACACCGCTGGAATCGCGGCAATGATAGAACCAATATTGGGAATGTAATTAAACAGGAAAGCAATCACCGCCCATAACATGGCGTAATCCACGCCGATGAAGGTCAATCCCACACCGACGATGATCCCAGTAGCCAAACTCACTAAGGTCTTGATCACCATGTACTGATTCACAGATTGTAAAAAGCGGTCAATCTGCTTTAAGCGCATATCGGGATCGTCCAATGCCAGGTGCAATTTCTTTGGCAGCGACTGAGCTTCAAACAGCATAAAGACGATAGTGAGGATGATCAGAAATAAATTCGCCATCACATTGCCGACACCCGATAGCATATTCGTGGTCATAGACAAGGCCATACCTGGGTCAAAATAGGCTAATACCTGATCCTTCGAAATCTGAATATTTAATGCCTGTAATTTATGGATAATCCACGAAAACTGCTCCACCAGCTGATCGCGATATTGGGGCAATTGTTTAGAAAACTCATTGACAGAACTGCCGACGACTGAGGCTAACCATAGGCCCATCAACACAATAAAACCCATCAAGAGAATTACTGCCAGCCATTTAGGCACACGGAACTTTGTCATCAAACCGATTGCAGGATTACAAATCACCGCAAGAAAACTGGACAGCACAAACGGCACCACAATCGGGCTCGCCGCCTTAATCCCTGCCAAAATAATCACTACAAAGGCCATAACCGCAAAGCCACGATAAGCAGCAGAGGGCGCATTAGGTCGAGTCATTTATTAAAAATCCTTCTTGATCTTAGATAAAATTGTTAGGCTAACCCTTGAAACCACTTAACCTCAGAAACTTTAGCTTAAGATAGCCATTTGTCATTATGAAACCAGAAACCGCGATTATACGCATTAAAAACTTAAGACTTCGTACTTTTATTGGCATTAAAGAAGATGAAATCCAAAATCGCCAAGACGTGATCATTAATGTCGTGATCCATTATTGTGCCGAACGTGCCCGCAACAGTGACAATGTCGAGGATGCGCTCAATTACCGCACAATCACCAAAAAGATCATTGAACTGATTGAGAATAACCGTTTCTCATTACTCGAAAATCTCACCAGCCAAACGCTGGCCATCGCCAGTGAGCATCCTTGGGTTGAATTTGCCAGTGTCGAAATCGACAAGCCCCATGCACTACGCTTTGCCGATTCAGTCTCGATGGAGTTATGTTATCAAAAATAATCTGGCTAAAAATACTCCGACTAAGTGATCGTTGCACACCGCATTTTGGTATATATCCGCAGAGCTTAACCAATTAAGAGAGGTTCCATGAATATACTGATCACCGGCGCAAGCGGCTTTATTGGTCGCCAATTAGTCGAACGACTGGCGCCATATCATCAACTGACGTTATTAACTCGCTCAGTGCAACAAACACAAAAAGTGCTCGGCAATCAGCACCATTACCTCGAGAGTCTCGATGCGCTAAGCGACTTAAATCACATTGATGCCATTGTAAATCTTGCGGGTGAACCCATAGTCGCTAAACGTTGGAGTAAAAACCAGAAGCAACGCATTTGTGATAGTCGCTGGGATATTACGGCAAGATTAACTCAGCTAATACAACAGAGTAGCACTCCTCCTCAGATCATGGTGAGTGGTTCGGCAGTCGGTTATTACGGGCGGCACGATGATAAATTACTCGATGAGTCTAGTGGTGCCCATGTTGAGTTTAGCCATGATATCTGTCGAAAATGGGAGCAAGAGGCGCTAAATGCAACCTCAGAGCACACACGTGTCTGCATTATCCGTATTGGTATCGTGCTAGGTAAAGGTGGTGCCTTAGAGAAAATGTTACCGCCATTTAAACTCGGACTCGGTGGTCCAATTGGCCATGGACGCCAAGGTATGAGCTGGATACATGTACAGGATCTCATTTCCCTTATTGATTTTTTACTCACTCAACAACACTGTAAAGGCATATTTAATGCCACAGCACCCAATCCAGTGAGTAACGCTGTGTTTACCAAAGCGCTCGGAAAAGCACTTAATCGCCCAGCGTTAATCACGACCCCACCGCTTGCATTACGCTTAGCGATGGGCGAAATGTCGGAGTTGCTGACGGAAGGGCAATTTGTTTACCCCAAACGTGCCCTCGAAGCGGGTTTTCAGTTTCAATTCAGTGATCTCGATAACGCCTTAACAAACGTGTTAGCCAAATAGGCTAGCACGCTAGAGCCTAAACTCAGCTTAAATATGCTGATAAAATCAGTGGCTGATGCAGGCGGATCTTAGTACTCAAATCCGCTCAACAACTAGGTATATTGTAACGTCAATCTTGCCATTATTTTAGCAACACTAGAAAAACAAGAATGTAACATCATGATTTATATTATGATTTAGCGACAATCCGTCCATTTTCTGCTAAACTCGCCTCCATTCGGTCATAGGAGGCACGCATTAACCGCCTCAGCCTTGACCACAGATAGACTCAGCAACACCTCATAAATAGACAGTTATTTATGCTCAGGAACAGGCTATTTAATCTGCTGTTCTTGGTCTGTAGACCATAAAACGATACACACTCGCGCCTACTCGTCCTTTAAATTTTTTATCGGATTGACACTGATCTGTCCTCGACATCAAGCGCTTAACATCCAGCATTAGCAGGTACTTAATAACAAGATGGGTTACTTCTCATTGGACATTGTGCCCAATGAAACGCCCGCACTAAGACAGTTTGTAAGGAATTTTCATGCACACGACTTATATGATTGGCGAGCTAGAATCATTTTTAATTGCCATTTTCGTGCTATTTATCGGCCACTCTATCAATCGCCATGTACGTGTCTTCAGGCAATATAATATCCCCGAACCCATAGTGGGTGGCCTAGTTGTCGCCGCGGGAGTCACATTTCTTCACTTTCAAAATATCAGTCTCGACTTCAGCCTATCACTGCAAAATACCTTAATGCTGATGTTTTTTAGCACCATTGGTCTCTCGGCAAACTACAAGCTATTGCTCAGCGGTGGTAAAAAAGTCTTCATCTTTTTAGGTGTGGCCTCAGTGTATATTGTGATTCAAAATGCCGTCGGCGTCAGTTTAGCCAGCCTATTGGGGCTCGATCCCATCATGGGACTTATCGCAGGATCAATTACTCTGTCGGGCGGCCATGGTACCGGCGTCGCTTGGTCACAAACCTTTGCTGAGCGCTACGGTATCAACACCTTAGAGTTTGCTATGGCCGCGGCAACCTTTGGTTTGATCATGGGTGGGATCATCGGTGGCCCCGTCGCGCAGCGATTAATCGGTAAGCATAATCTTGTTTCTCGCTATGGGGTTGGCCGCAAGCATCACAGTGAACATCCACATTTAGTCACTTATGATCACTTAGAAGAAGACCAAGTCACCGCCAAAACCATATTAGAAACTCTGTTTGTGCTGTTGTTGTGTGTTGCAGGATCAAAATGGCTCACGCTGTGGATCAGCCAATCGGGTATTGCATGGCTAAAGATGCCCGACTTTGTATATGCTCTTTTTCTTGGCGTGCTCATCGCTAATCTCACAGAACTCACCCGCGGTTACAAACCCCATACCGAAAGCATCGATGTGATAGGGACTGTCGCGCTGTCTCTCTTCCTCTCAATGGCCTTAATGACTTTAAAGTTATGGGAAATTTTTGATTTAGCGATCCCGCTACTGGTGATATTACTGGTACAAACCGCAGTGTTGGCCATTTTTGCCTATTTCGTGACGTTCAAAGTCATGGGCAGTAATTACGATGCTGCGGTGATCACCGGTGGCCACTGCGGCTTTGGTATGGGGGCAACCCCAACAGCGGTAATGAATATGGGCGCGCTAGTCTCACGCACAGGGCCATCACCCCAAGCCTTTATGGTAGTACCTATCGTCGGTGCCTTCTTCATCGACATAGTTAACTTAATTGTCTTACAGGGCTATCTGAGCTTTATGAAGTAGTTGTTTATAACTCAATCACTTAAAAAATAGGGCGCCGACTTTGGCGCCCTATTTCATGGTTCAAAATAGTTAAGACTAGAATTCACGCATTAAGCGTTCAGGCCGAGGCAGGTAATAATCATCATGATCAAGGGAGAAAACGACTGAACTTGAACGGCCAACAATCTCATCACGGGGCACGAAGCCAATAACCCGAGAGTCTGCGCTGTTATCACGATTATCACCCAGTGCTAAATAATGCGCATCCGGCACTGTGACAGGTCCAAAATTGGCAAGCCTTGAGGGTACTGGGTTAAGGCGAATACTGTGGACCATACCGAGTAAATTTTCCTGCATTTCTGTCACATCAGCGGGAGCATAAGTACTCAATGCTTGGGATGTGTAGCTGAGCAGTTCGCCGTTTAAATACAAGCGATTATCCTGCATCATCACAGTATCGCCTGGCACAGCTATTACCCGCTTAATCAGTTTTTTATCAGCCTTTTTTGAGTCAAATACCACGATATCGCCGCGAGCAGGATCTGCCAGTTTAACTAATGCGATATGCGTAAATGGCACCCTAAGATCATAAGCCATCTTATTAACTAGAATGCGATCACCCTCGACGATAGTCGGCAGCATAGAACCCGATGGCACAGTATTCCAATCGGCCACCGCGCTCCTGAACACTAACATTAAGCTGATAAACAGAAAAAAGGAGCGATTATCCTTAAGCAGTTTTGTTATTCCTTTGAACATAATATTCCCTCTATGGCATATATAAGCTAGTCGCTGTTCTCAGTTAGATAGACCCATTGCGTTGCACTAAGTTCTGTTGTTAAGCACAGATCAATTTGTAAGCCGATGTAAAAAGCATATTCAATTCAAGTGCAGCAGAATCAACCCCATAACAAAAAAGCACTGAGCTTATGTCGCATCAGTGCTTTTATTGTTGGCTCAGCTTGTTGTCTTAATAAGCTTTATGTTTTACCCCATCAACAGAGTTCACAAACCGCCCTAGCTCCCAGCTTTCAATAGCTCAGAGCAAGATTGGCTGAGCAATTGTCGACAACGCCAAACCCCTAGTAAGGCGACAATTAAGGCTCCAGAAACTGGGGCAATACCCCACCAAGGCCAGTGCATGTATACATTAAGCTCAAACACTTGTGTCTTAAGTAGATATAACGCAAATTCGGCCACAATTACGGCTAACACACCCGCAATACCGCCAAGCAAGGCGAACTCTAAACCCGTTGCACTGCGCAATAACCATCCTGAAGCACCAAAGGTACGCAACACAGCGAGTTCACGTTGCCGAGTTGCCATGCCAGCCTCAGTCTGTGCAATCAAGACTAAGGCACTGGCTAATAACACTAAGGCCAGCACTAAAGACAAGGACAGCGACACTTGCTCAATTATCTGCCGCAACTGCCCCACCATAGCGCCAACATCTATGATAGATATCGTCGGAAATTGCTGAATAAGCGCAAGGATCACTGCATCCTTAGGCGTACCATCAGCATTCATAGTCTTATCGTTAGTCGCCTGATCATTCAGATAGAAACTCGCCATCGAAGTATAAGCAAAAGGTGCGAGCGCTTCTTGGGTGAAAATCATAAAGAAGTTCGGTTGCAGCGTTTCCCAGTGTACGGCACGAATACTGGCAACTTTAACTGTGAGCTCTTGATTATCAATCACGTAAGTCAGCTTATCGCCAAGACCAATACCTAGACGCTCCGCCACGCCGGACTCCACCGACACTTCATCGGCGGCTTGATTAAAATGCCCCTCTAACAGTTCGTTGTTAGCAGGCAGTGTATTGCGCCACGTTAGGTTTAACTCGCGCGAAATGCCCACTCTTCCCTTTTCACCCGCTTCGGACTGTTCATTCGAAATCAGCGCTTCACCGTTAATTTGAGTTAATCGGCCACGGATCACCGGATAAATGTCTGTCGCCACTATCCCCTTAGTCGTCATGAAATCATTCAAGGGCTTTGCATCATCAGGCGCAATATTGACAAGGAAATAATTAGGCGCATTTTCGGGCAACTGTTTTTGCCATTCGTTAAGTAAATCTTGTCTTAGCGCCAAAATCGTCAATAACAGTACCAGTGCAGCGCTAAAGCCAACCAATTGCACCGCATTTTGCCGCGCACGACGCCTTAGCCCCGCCAGCGCTAATTGTAAAGGATTGGTAGTCTTCATACCAACACTGTGTCCTGCTCGTATCATCACAAATCCAAGCAGACTTAATAGCGCAGCCAGCAATAGCACAGCCGCGACCACAGTCAGAGTCAAAGTCCAACTTTGGGAATACAAATAGCCCAATAGCGCCATAGCCCCTAGACTCAGTAGCAAATGCAGCCACATACCAAGCTGTAAGCCTTCTAACTGGCGCTGCAACACCCGCAGTGGCGGAATAGCCAGTAAACGCATCAATGGATAAGCCGAAAACATAAAGGCGCTGATGAGCCCTGTGCTGATGCCGAGTAATAATGGTCGTGTGAGTGGCGGTGAATAGGCCGCAATTTCGGGTGGCAATAGATAACTGATCCCAAAATCGAGTAACCCCCCCCCAATAAGACCTAGACCAATTCCCAGTAGCGTTACCAACAATAAATGAGTACCAAACAACAGGCGAATTTGCTTTGCCGAGGCGCCAAAGGTTTTCAGCATGGCCACCACATCGTAATGACGCTGACAATAACGCTGGGCGGCAATACCTATCGCCGCGCAGGCCAATGCAATGCCCATCAAACTTGCCAGCAGTAAGAAGCGCTCCGCTCGCTTAACGGCTCCCGCAATAGGTGAGTCACCGGATTGCACATCGACCCAACGCTGGGTGCTATTCAAAAGCGGTTTAACACTTTGTTCAAAGGCCGTAAGCGAGGCTTCATCTCCAGCAAATTGATACAGATAAGTCACGCGGCTGCCTGGTTGAATAACACCTGTTTTGGCGACATCCTCCATCCGCATCAATACCACAGGCGATGAAGCAAAAGGATTAAAACCTGCGTCGGGTAAGCGGCTGATCTCATTGCTGAGCACAAATTCGCTGTTACCTAGTTCGATGGATTTGGGATAACCCAAAAGTCCGCCTAAGCGAGTCTCAAACCAGATTTCGCCCGCTTGAGGTAACGCCTTTGTTTTACCGCTGGTGAGTTCAATATCCCCCTTAAGCGGGTAACCCGACTCTACGGCGCGTACTGTGACTAACTGAAACTTATCTCCCGAATAGACCATGGAATTAAATTGCATATTAGTCACATGCTTAAGCCCAAGCGCTTCGGCTTTGGATAAAATCGCCGCATCAATTTTAACTGGCGAATCGATAATACGGTCGGCAGCAATAAACTGTGAAGCTTGACCACTAATTGCCACTTGCAGACGTTCACTCACCCGCGCCAAGCCACTCACAGACAAAACCGCGAGCGTAATAGCGAGGATAATCAATAACAATTGCCCTTGCTGTAACTCGCGTTTAAACAGACGCCATGCCAGACTTAACTCCATTATTAAGCCTCCTTAACATCGGCTAGCGGTTCTGTTTGAGTAATATCTTCCTGTAAATGGCCGTTATCCATCACTAGTTGACGCTCACACCGTTTGGCCAGCAGCAGATCATGGGTAACGAGGACTAAGGTTGTATGGCTTTCTTGATTAAGCTCAAACAACATATCGGCAATCTTATGGCCGTTGACGCTGTCTAAATTGCCTGTTGGTTCATCGGCAAACAAAACTGTAGGCTCACAGATAAAAGCGCGGGCAATCGCCACCCTTTGCTGTTCACCACCCGAAAGCTGTTTGGGTAAATGAGTCAAGCGATGGGATAAACCAACCCGCACCAACATGGCCTGCGCTTTTTCCTTGGCATTGCTCACGCCTGCAAGCTCGGCGGGTAACATGACGTTCTCGAGTGCAGTTAAGGTATCCACTAACATAAAGGATTGAAAAATAAAGCTGACCTTCTGTTTACGCAGTGCCGCTTTTTGCTCTTCATTCAGTGGTGATAATGCCACACCATCGAGCCAAATCTCCCCCGACGTAGGCGTATCAAGCGCCGCAAGCAATCCCAATAAGGTGGATTTGCCCGAACCTGATGGGCCGAGAATAGCCACACTCTCACCTTGCTTGACATCTAAGTTAATGCCCTTGAGGATAGTGAGCGTTCCTTCCTGAGTAATCACTGATTTTTCGAGGTTAACAACATTAATGGCACTGTTTTTTAAGATGACGTTAGACATAGGATCCTTCTTATATAAATCGTTCTGGTATCAATCGCTAAGATTAAAATCAATGGCGAAGACCCTAGGGGCATTCATCCTACTGAGTGTACTCATGGTCACGCCCGCTCACGCGGCAAAGATACTGATCCTCGGCGATAGCTTAGGCGCTAGCTACGGCATGGCAGAACAGTCAGGCTGGGTAGCACTACTGCAAAAAAATCTGCCCGAACATCAGTTTACCAATGGCTCAGTGAGCGGCGAAACCACAGCGGGCGGCCTACGCCGATTACCCGCCTTGCTCGATTCTGTTGCTCCCGATCTTGTGGTCGTTGAGCTAGGAGGTAATGATGGTTTACGTGGATTCCCCCCAACGCAACTCGAAAATAATCTAATCCAAATCATTACCCTAGCCAAAGATAGCGGCGCAAAAGTGCTGCTGACCGAGATCATGGTACCGCCTAACTATGGCCCTCGCTATACCCAAAAGTTCACCCAAGTGTATCAAGACATATCTAAAACCCAGGATATAGTGTTGATCCCCTTCTTTATGCAGGATATCGCGCCCCATCCAGAATTAATGCAAAGGGATGGCATTCATCCCAACGAAAAGGCACAAGCTCAGATTGCGGCTTGGATGCAACCATGGATAGAAAATGCGTTAACCCAATAAAATAGCTGCTATTTTAAGCTAACGAACCGCTTACTTAGCTAAACTCATACTCAACGGATAAAAACGTGTTCTAACGCAAGATTAACCCTATAGATAAACAGTAAAATTCGTGTTAGCAAATGGTTAACTCAAACAAGGAGTCAATATGTCCCTTAGCCATCAGCAAAAAGTGTACATACCCAAGGAAGCCCGTACAAATCAATACATCACAGCCGAAATCAAGGTGACGGATGAGCTACTCAATCAATATCCCGATTATCAAAGCTGTTATCAAACTTTAAGCCGTTTGATATTTAATTTGGCAGAACAACACGATCTCCGTAATGTTCACGTGATCACTAACGATAAACTGCCAGTAGTGCGTTACCATACCGAAGCATATTGCTTCCAAACCACTGAACAAATTCTATTTTTTTATAACCCAGCCTACCACGAAGCCCAAAACTTATTCTCGCAAGAAAACTATCGCGCCCGCAAACTGCGCATTGTGTTTCTTGCCACAGGTGACGATATTCGCAGTAATTCCGCCAGTTTCCATATCAAGGTGCGTGAGTTGCTCACTGAATTAATGCCCTTAATGCCAATAAGCGATCTTAAGGTTAAGGTCCGCGACCATCAGCATTTATCCTATGATCTGTTCGCAAAAGCTAAGGGCTATAAAGAAACCTATGGTTATAAACTGCGCGCCATCGGCCCAAGATATAAAGCCAGAAAATGTGAGTTACCAGAAAACGTTAGCTCTCTTACCTATGTGACGGTAAGCTTGCCGCTGAGTCGCAAACTCAAACAGGGTTTATTACCTGACTCAGCCACTGACTTTACGCCTTTATATCAGCATCTTGAAGACTGCTTCCTCAAAGCGGCAGCTAATAGACAGCTGACACGCCTTGCTATGATAGCGAACGGCTTAACACCGCTTGTGCGTAACAGTAAGTTTGAAAAGCTCGACAGCAAAGCCGAAGTACAAATGATAGGGTTCGATCCTAATGCGACTGAGCAACAAGTTATCCGTCGCTGGGATGCCGATAACTTGGTCGAAGCCGCGCACTTTACCATAGTGGCAGGTACTAAGGACTGTGACGATTCGGGTTTCGGTCGCTTTATGAACAATGTTGAAACAGCCCTGAAGGCCTTTGCTGCGGACATAGGTGTCGATCCGGAGCGTGAAGATCTCATCGTACGTTTCCATCAACATATCAGCTATCAAATCTAACCCGCTTCGGTATTAGCCGCGAAAGCTCAGCAAATGAAAACGCCTGCAAATGCAGGCGTTTTTACTTTTATTCACCAATAGACAGAATTACATAGGACGATTTTTTTCTATGAGGCGATTGAAAATAGCGTTCACAGACAAAGAGGCACCGTGGGCAATTTTATCAGCGAGTTTCTTTCTCACCTGATAACGTATCTTGTACACAGTACGCTCTGTGGCGAGTGACATTATCACATCATCGCTGGTCGAAATCGCATCAACTAAACCTAATTCAATGGCTTGCTGACCGTACCAATGCTCGCCAGTGGCGACTTTCACTAAATCCAACTCAGGGCGATACTTACCAACAAACGCTTTAAATAAGACGTGGGTTTCTTCGAGTTCTTCTTGAAACTTCTGTCTTCCCTCATCGGAGTTTTCACCAAATACTGTCAAGGTGCGCTTAAAATTACCGGCCGTATGTTGCTCATAATCAATTTCATGCTTTTTCAGCAGGCGATTAAAGTTAGGCAGTTGAGCAACAACACCAATAGAACCGACAATGGCAAAAGGTGCAGCATAAATTTTATTCGCAACACAAGCCATCATATAGCCACCACTGGCGGCGACTTTATCAACACAGACAGTCAATGGAATATCTGATTGACGTAAGCGATCTAACTGGCTGGAGGCTAAACCATAACCATGCACCATACCACCGCCACTCTCTACATTGACAACCACTTCATCGCCTTTTTCTGCGATAGCGATAATTGCACTGATTTCTTCACGCAGTGATGCAACCTCAGCGGCATCGATACTGCCCTTAAAATCAATCACGAACACTTTGCCCGTGCAGGCTTCATCTGCGGCTTTGTCTTTTGCCTTTTCGTCAGCTTTTAATTGCTTTTCATAGGCTTTGAATTGTTTCTTTGACAGAAGTTCTTCTTTTAAGCCATGCTTAAGTTCTTCTAACTCTTCAGACAAGTTAGTGATCCTCAGCTCGCCCTTATCTGACTTGTGTTTTACAGTAGAAGCCAACACCACAATAATAACGGCAACGATTGCGACCACTATTGTGACGGCTTTCGCCAAAAACATTCCATACTCGTATAAAAATTCCAAAGTGTTCTCCGTTAGGGCGTTACATCATTCAGTCAATTGCGCGCTATTCTAACAGCCTAAAGGCCCATAAAAAAACCCAGCAAAGGCTGGGTTTTTCCGATTAAGGCAAGATTAGTTAGGACAAGTCGCAATGACCTCACTGTTTGTCACTAAAATCGTCGCATCGCCCTTACCTGCAGTAGCTGCATAGGTTGCCACTTGAGTCTGCATTTCAACCGTGGCAGCCGCGGCCATACCATCCGTTGATTCCTTTTCTTTAGGATCAACAATCGAACTGTGGTGACCTTTAGCGAAGCGCACAACGCCATGACCTTTGCTCGTGCTATCGGCACAAGGTAGCCCGATGGCAGCGATCAGCGGCTCAGTGCCCGATAATGGGAAGTTATCGACGCGATTAGGCAGCACTTGATCTGCTAAGTTACCGTTACCATCACCCGCCACTTCAATTAAGTGCACAGGTAAGCCAGTCGCTTTTAACATAGCAGCATGGTTAACAGGATCTGCAGAATCTACCGCTGTTTGAACCGCAAAGGCAAACGTCGGAATAAATTGGGCATATACCCCCTGCACCAGTGCCGCATATTCAGGGCTACCGGGCTCATAACCTGCTGTATTAGCCGCATCGACCTGTGCTTGGAAAGTTGCAGATGCCGTAATATTACTAAACAGTACTGGGCCAAAGGTTGCAGAACCTGCGAATGATCCTGCTAATCCACCTGCTGGCGCAACTAAGGATACAGCATTGATAGCATAAGCATTTGGCAAGGCATCGCCGGTTGCTGGATTCTTCATGCCTGTGCTGGCATAGGTCGCAAAATCGGTGCCCACAATGGCGCCTAAACTCAGACCTTGAGCACTGATTTTAGTCACATCAAATACTTGCGGCTGACCTGCTTGTGCTAAGCCCTGTGCTAAGCCCGTAAGGGCAAGACGCACCCCTAAATGGTCCATCGTCGCTTGACGGAAGTTATCTCGCACCGACAAAGTGCTAGAAATATTCACAAACACCAACGGGTTACCATTTTTAAAGGCGTCCGGTTTACCGACAACTGCACCGAAGGCAGGATCTGTCGCAGAGACTTCATAAATACCATCACCGTTAGCATCGAATGAACGCGCACCGTGAAGTGGCATATCAATAGCCACAGTCGCAACCCCCATTGCTGCATACGTGCCGGCATAGGCCAATGACATTTCTTTACCGCCGCCTAAACCATGCAGTGCGATTGTTGTTGGCCAACCAGATGTAGGAGGAATAAACTCACGACCTTGCTGTTGATAAAAAGCGGCCAATTTCGTTGCATTGGGCATAGAAATCAGCACAGATACTGTTTCATAACCTTTAATTGCTGGAATAGGATTGAATTTAGTCAGATGTTTGGTTTTATCAACTGCCGTACCATCGTCTAAAACCCATGTTTTACCCGCCATTAACGAGGGATTAGCTAAAGCATCAGCAGGGTTGGCAATACCATTAGCCACCGCTTGCATACCAAAATTATTCTGGCTGAGTGTGCCCGCTTGCAGTGCTAGTAGCACAGAGACAGGGCTATCACCTTGTGCTTTCCAATGACCATTAATTAATGGTTTACCTTCAGCGGATAAACAACCAACTGAAGAACAATCACCGTAAATAGGCAGTTTAATTTTTGCCGTATACACATCAGCCAAGTTTGCGGCAACATAGGCAGCTCCAGCAGCTGGTGTTAAGCCCGCCACTTGAGCCACAGTCAATCCAGTCGGTGTTGGCATCTGGGCAAAGCTTGGTGCATAGGGAGCACCCTTCGCCATCAGCAATTTGGTGGTTTCATAGACGTTAGCAACAGACTGAGTGGTAAATAAGCCAGAGTAACTGATGGTTAAAGGATCGACCTTATGGGCCGCAGCAATCCCTTTCTCATAACTGTTCACTAAGGTTTGCAGCATCAATTGATCTGGCGTTTCTAAAGGTAACGTATTGATATCCAGCTTCAACAAACCATAGGTCGTTGAAGGAGCGATACCACGACCTTCAGAATCTTGAATAAGATTCGTTGTCGCATAAATATAAGATTGCCCGGCTTTGAGTGGCTTAAGCGGAATTATCACCACTTTTTTGCCCGAAGCGGTTGATATAAAGTCAACGCCAAACTGCAACTCAGCGCCCACTTTACAGGCTGAAACTGACGGTTTAGCCTTACATTCGGGATCAGATGATAATGCGCCGCCTACTGTGGCTTCAAACATTCTGACAGCACCCGGTTGCGCAACCGATGCCGCCATTAAGGTTAGCGGTGTACCGTCATGTTTTTTCGCCAAATCGATATCAATAGAAATCGGTGATGTTGTCGACCACCCATCTAACGCCCCAAGCGCTATTTGTGGATCAACATAATTGCCCGAGCTTTCACCCGGAATTGATAATGTGCCATCTTTGGTGCCACTGAACAGCAAATCATTCGGTAATGGAACTTTTGAATTAGCAGGGTCGAACACCATGTGCGATTCAGGGATGAGCACTTCTGTCTTATCCTTGAGTTCATTAAAACTGTCCTCACCACATCCTGTGAGGCCCAGTGCAGATGCAATCGCAACACCCAAAATGAGTCTTTTCATCTTTTTTCCCCAAATCTTGTTGTAATAGTTTTGTTTTCCCCAAGAAATTAGTCACAATAGCTTTTAGATCTGTGACCAATAGGGCTTATGTTAGCCCCTAACTCATTTCAAGTTAACGTAAAAATATTGAGTTAGCCACAAGTTTGTCACAAAGATTTTAGCTATTAATAACAAAGTTTCATTCATTTGTTTGAAACATGCGTTTATCACTTCGGCGACTCTAGAAGTGGCGGGCATTCTCGCCAAGAGGAAAAAGAGACTCATGTTGGAATATCAAGCAGCAAAAGATTTACTCAAGGGCAAGACAATTTTAGTCACAGGCGCTGGTGCTGGCATAGGCCGAACCGCCGCCATTGAGTTTGCAAAACACGGCGCCACTGTGATTTTACTTGGTAAAACAGTGAAAAAATTGGAAGCAGTTTACGACGTAATAGAACAAGCCGGTTATCCCAAACCTGCCATAGTGCCATTGGATCTTAAGGGCGCAACGGAACAAAATTATCGCGATATGGGCGATACCATAGCCGAGCAATTCGATCATTTAGACGGCTTATTACATAATGCTAGCTTACTCGGTGCCTTAGGTCCGTTTGAACACATAGATATTCCATCACTCGAAGACGTGCTCAAAGTGAACGTCACGGCCCAAGTCATGCTAACTAAAGCATTACTACCTGTGATGCGCCAAGCACCCAGTGCATCGATTATCTTTACGTCGAGCAGTGTGGGTCGTCAAGGCCGCGCTTATTGGGGACCTTATGCCTTCTCTAAGTTTGCCACCGAAGGCATGATGCAAGTTCTCGCCCATGAATGTGATGGCACCTCAGTTCGAGTTAACAGCATCAATCCTGGAGCAACCCGCACTGAGATGCGCGCTAAAGCCTACCCTGCAGAGAATCCACTGGATCTCAAAACCGCTGAAGAGATCATGCCGACCTATCTATATTTGATGGGTCAAGATTCTAGTGCCGTCAACGGACAGCAGTTTAACGCACAGTAATCGAATCGCTTATTGAGTTTCTGCCGGTATGATTCAGCAATATTAAAGGGCCTATTTATGGCTCTTTATTATTTTAGATATTCTCAAAATGAAACCCAGAACTTGTCGATGACATTAAGTACGACAAAGATAGCGCACCGCAAATCTTAGCTTAACTGAATTTTTGCAAAATAAATCATTGTTTTAGCTTTGGCGACTCTGTTTGATTCATCAAACGAATTTTGCGTATCCAGCTGTGAGTCAGCTAGCTCATGGCTGGAGTAATAACTTACCCACAACTCATTTCCGTCAATCACAACGCCCGCATAACTGGTATCGCCCTTCGATGGCAGTGTCAGTAGTTCTTGAACCACGCCAGTATCTGGATGAATTTCAACTAAAGCCGTGCGAACTTGCTCATCGTATAAACGCACTACAGCCAACAAACGGGATTGATACATCAACATCACTGGCCCACCAATGCGCTTATCGAGTGCTTGCCATTGCCAATCAGTGAATGGCATTTGACTGCGGCCGAGTAAACCGACAAATTCTGGGCCCCATACGGGATCGCGCCTCAATAGACAAAAGCCGTTTTCTTGATGAAAAACAATGGCAGTTTCGTTGACATAACCTTGATTATTAAACACCTTTAACCAAGTCTCAAACTGCACCCCATCATCACTTTTATACAAGCGGGTATCGCCATCAGGCCCAGCGCGATAACCCACGCCATAGAGTGCATTTTGATGCTCGGTTAAGCGCCATAACCAATAGCCTTTATCAGCGACTTTTAACGCATCCGACCACGCTAGCCCATTGGCTGAGCGCCAAAGATATGATTGTAAGCCAGACTTATCGTGTAAAGTCCCGCCACCGAGTAAGAGTAATGCCCCTTGATACTCTATCAGTTTGCCATCGCGTAAATCCGCCTCATCCGAACGGATCAGCGCCACGCTCTCCCAAGTGTCGCCTAAATCCGCTGAGCGTAGAATTCGTAGCGCACCATCGGGTGACACATGGGCTGTCCCTTCACGGAAAACGCAAAACATTGCCCCCTGAAACGTGATTAAATCGGTAAACGCATTATGGGCAGCGTGTTCCCAAATCCGTTTCACTGAAATTAGCTTCATCCATTCACTCCTCAATCCAACTGAGACTTGTTATAACATAGCTGCAAATAACAGAAAGCAAAAAGGCCGCTTAGCGGCCTTTTTCATTGGGATAAAACAACTTAGCTGCGCTGACGCGATGGCTTAGGTTTTCCCGATCCGGTCACTTTATGCTTACGTACGGCGCGGCGAATTTTAGCACTCTTCACCTGAGCACGGGCTACGCTGTGTTTATCAGCGGCGAGCATAGTACGAGTTTCGGGCTCAAGACCCGCCAGCTTACGCAAGTAGTTAACTTGCTCTACGGGCAATTCAACCCAGCCACCGCGAGGCAGTGATTTTGGCAGTTCGACCATACCATAACGAATACGGATCAAACGACTCACCTGTACTTCTTGGGATTCCCACAAACGGCGCACTTCGCGGTTGCGACCTTCGCGTAAACACACATGCCACCACTGGTTCATGCCTTCGCCGCCCGCTGGTTTGATGCTATCAAACTGCGCAGGGCCGTCTTCTAACATGACGCCAGTACGTAAACGTTGTACTGTCGCCTCAGGGATTTCACCAAAGGTACGCACTGCGTATTCGCGGTCGACTTCGTTCGATGGATGCATTAAACGGTTCGCCAACTCACCATCTGACGTAAACAACAATAAGCCTGAGGTGTTAATGTCTAAACGACCCACCGCTACCCAGCGTGAATCACGCACTTTTGGCAAGCGATCGAATACCGTTGGACGGCCTTCAGGATCTTTACGACTGCAAATTTCGCCTTCAGGTTTATGATATGCCAGCACACGGCAAATCACGTCTTCGGCAGACTTTAAGGAAATGGCTCTGCCATCGATACGCACTTTAGCATCAGCTTCAATACGATCCCCAAGGCTAGCAATTTCACCATCAATACTAACTCGGCCTGCAGCAATCCATGCCTCCATCTCACGACGGGAGCCATGGCCTGCACGGGCCAAGACTTTCTGCAATTTTTCACTCATTAGTATTTTGCTCTTCTGACTGTTCTGGCGCTGATTTCAAACCTGAAAAAACCGCCTGCAATGACTCAGTATCCGACAGCGGCGGTAAATCCGCTAAGGTGTCTAAGCCAAAATATGCTAAAAATTCTAAGGTAGTGGCATATAACGCGGGTCGCCCCGGTACTTCTTTATGGCCAACTACTTTAATCCAATGTCTATCTGACAAACTTTTTATGATGTGACTACTTATAGCCACACCGCGCACCTGTTCAATATCGCCGCGAGTCACTGGTTGACGATAAGCAATTACCGCCAAGGTTTCTAATGTCGCACGCGAATATTTAGGCGCCTTTTCTTGCCACAGAGGCTGCAAAAAAGGACTCAAGACTTCTAAGGTCTGGAAGCGATAACCTCCAGCGACTTTCACAAGTTGCACACCTCTGTCTTGATAATCCTGCTGCAGCTCATCCAATGCAGCTTTTATTTTGTCTCTAGAAACCGTGAAATCCACCAATACAGTGTCTTTCAACATTTTCGCCGACAAGGGTTTCCCCAATACAAACAAACTCGCTTCAATAAGCTGTTTTAATTGAGTCGGATTTATCTGCATCAATTAATAGGCCTTAACGTAAATAGTTGAAAACGGCTCTGTTTGGTACAATTCGACCAATAATTCTTTGACTAATTCCATCAAAGCTAAGAAGGTGACTACCACGCCGGCACGGCCTTCTTCTAGGGTAAATAAACGTTCAAATGCCGTAAAATCTTCCGAGTTCAGCATGGCTAAAATCTGGCTCATGCGCTCACGGGTCGATAACTGTTCACGCTTAACGTGATGATCTTCATAGGCATCGATACGTTTGAGTACATCACCAAAGGCGCGGGCAATTTCAAACAACGAAACTTCTGGCGGGATCATTAACGGCTTAATGTCGGGTGCTGCCACTGCTTTGGCTTGAAATACATCCCGCTCGAGCCGCGGTAAATCATCGAGTTTTTGCGACGCTTCTTTAATCACTTCATAGGCTTTAAGCTGCCGAATAAGCTGTGCCCGTGGATCTTCCTCAACCTCATCTTCGGCCACCATACGCGGCAGCAGCAAACGGGATTTAATCTCGGCAAGCGTTGCCGCCATCACTAAATAATCAGCGGCAAGTTCGATTCGAGCCTGAGTCAGCAACGTAATATATTCTAAATACTGCGCGGTGATTTGCTGAATGGGTAAATCGACAACGTCTAATTTTTGCTTACGGATCAAATATAAAAGTAAATCCAATGGCCCTTCAAAGGACTCGAGGAACACTTCCAATGCCTCAGGCGGAATAAACAAATCCAGCGGCATTTCGGTCATTGCCTGACCACGAATAACGGCTAAGGGTAAACTTTGTTGCGTGCCCTGCATCCGCTATCTTGCTCCGTTAACACTGCGCTATCCAACCTAGGCTAACGCCAAACGCGCGATTATACCTGTAAATCTACGGCGATAAAACTGCCAAATGTTGACTACCACTATCCGAATCACTTACCCGCATCCATTAGCGATAAATCTAATGCGGCAAATTTAGAGGAACGGCGTGATATCACCCGCGCCTTCACGTAAAATCTCGGCGCCATCTTCAGACATATCAATCACAGTCGTTGGCTTTTCGCCTAAATAACCACCGTGGATAATCACATCCACTTGATGCTCGAGCAAATCACGAATTTGTTCAGGATCAGACTCGGCAAATTCTGCATTCGGCATCACTAAACTGGTCGACATCAGCGGCGCATCTAAGGCTTCAAGTAACGCCAGTGCGATCACATTGTCGGGCACACGAATACCTATGGTCTTTTTCTTGTCATTTTGTAAGCGACGCGGTACTTCTTTAGTCGCTTTGAAAATGAACGTATAAGGCCCAGGCGTGCAGCTTTTTAGGATGCGATACGCCTGATTATCCACTTTAGCGTAGGTCGCAAGCTCGGATAAATCACGGCACATCAAGGAAAAGTTATGATCGTTCTCAATTTGACGAATTCTCGCCATCCGCGTCATCGCGTCTTTCTCACCAATCAGGCAGCCTAAGGCATAGCCCGAATCGGTGGGATAAACAATTACACCGCCGCTTTTCAATACGGCAACCGCCTGACTTATAAGCCGCGTTTGCGGATTTACTTCATGTACATAAAAAAACTGACTCATGGTCGTTCCATCCAAGATTCCGATTGCCAGACCCAATCAATACCTTGGGGCTGATACAGATTTTTACCTAATTCTATCCAATTGCTCGGAAAGTGAAAATCACTCCCTATCGATGCAAGCAACTGGTTTTGGACACTCAGCGCCACAAGATTGGCCCTGTCGTCTAATGTTTGCTGGCCAAGCACCACTTCCATGGCATCTCCACCCGCTTCTTTAAATTCACGCACTAAGCGCTTAAGCCACTTAGCCGATAACTTATAACCACTGGGATGCGCCAACACGGCTAATCCACCTGCGTTATGGATGATATCAATAGCACTGGCCATATCACCCCAATTATTAGGCACATAACCGGTTTTACCGCGGGCAAGGTAGCGTTTAAAGACGCTGGGCATATCCACAGCATGACCATTTTCAGCCATCCAGCGAGCGTAATGTCCACGGCTCAATGCCGCATCACCCGCCAACGCCTTAGCACCTTCGTAGGCACCTTCAATGCCAGCTTTAGCTAATCTATGACCAATTTCTTGAGCACGTAATTCACGTAATTCACGCTGGTTTTCTAAAAATGCTAATAACGCTGGATTATCAGCATCGAAGTTAAGCGCCACTATGTGGATATCGTAACTGTTCCAGCGAGTAGAGATTTCCACGCCAGAAATCAATTTCAATGGAGTAGCTTGAGCCTGATTAAAGGCACGGGCTTCAGGTAAACCAGCCACTGTGTCGTGATCGGTAATGGCAAATAACTGCACACCCTTTTCAAGGGCTCTTGCCACCAATTCAGACGGCGTTAATTGACCGTCTGATGCGGTCGTGTGGCTGTGTAGATCAGCCAATATGCTTTGAGTATTCATGGTGCTATTGTACGCGAACTTGTTAACAAATGCGCTGCTATCTCGTATTTTGTGGCTGAGTAACATCAATTTTATGCATCATTGCAGCGAATAAATCGCAGGAAGTGAAAAATATTCAATTGACATTCAGCTCCAGCTAAGGTTTTCTATACACCAATTACTGAATTAGCGAGACCCTTTTGAATGACACACATTAACGCTTCATTAAACATCATTTGGTGGTGGCACTTCCCAACGTAGCGGGTGGTGTGAAGCTCTGTGCTCATTTGAAAGTGACCAGAATCAACAAGAAGCCCGCAGAAATGCGGGCTTTTTTGTTTGGTGCGAAAAATGTCGGCAGACTCGGGTAAAAAATTAAGAAAGCGAGATAACTCATGATGTTAAAGACATTTTATAAGGTAGCTGGAATATGAACATGCCCAAACAGACATTCGCACGCTCAAGCACACTCAAGGCGGCATTAACCTACCACAGCGATCCACTACGCTTATATCAGCATATAACCCAAGATGCGCCCCATACTATGTTGCTCGAATCGGCCGAAATCGACAGTAAAGATCACTTAAAAAGCATGGTAATGACCCATGCCGCCATGATGATCCGCTGTGACGGTTATCAGCTGACCTTCACCGCACTGACCGACAATGGCGCGAGCTTACTTGCTCCTATCGAACGCTTTTTTAGCCCGACCGCCCACTGCCAAAGCGCGCAATCCACCTTAGTGGTGACACTACAAAAAGACACTCAATTGCAGGATGAAGATGCACGCTTAAAATCGACCTCGCCACTCGATGGCCTGCGGATGTTTATCCAGCAGATTGATTGTGGCGCTCATACTGACAGCCAGATTAAACCCGCCTTTGAGGATCTGTTTTTAGGTGGCGTGCTGGCCTACGACTTGATTGATACCGTCGAACCACTGCCTGCCGTACCGAACCGCGATAACGATTGCCCTGATTACCTATTTTACCTCGCTGAAACCTTAATCCTTATCGATCATAAACTTAAACAAGCCGACATCATTACCCATAACTTCAGTCACGATTCAGCTCAATATGCCGCCATCACCGCAACGCTAAGTGAGCGGGTACAAAGTTTAACTGCAGAGTGTAAAACCCTCGGTAATTCACCTGCCGATATACCGACACTGGTCGCCATCGACGCAACTGAGCAAGTCAATATTTCCGATGAGGTGTTCAAACAAACCATTATCGATTTGAAAGAACACATTATTGCGGGCGATATTTTCCAAGTAGTGCCATCCCGTAGCTTTAGTTTGCCTTGCCCGAATACTTTAGGGGCTTATCGTGCCCTGCGCCTGACGAACCCTAGCCCTTACATGTTTTATTTCAGAGGCCAAGATTTCACGCTGTTTGGTGCCTCACCAGAAAGTGCGCTCAAATTTGATGCCAGCAGTAATCAGGTGGAAGTCTACCCGATTGCCGGCACCCGCAAACGCGGTAAAACCGCAACGGGTGAGATTGATTTTGACTTAGACAGCCGTATTGAACTTGAACTGCGTTTAGATAAAAAAGAACTGTCGGAACACTTAATGCTGGTCGATTTAGCTCGCAACGATATCGCACGCATCAGCCAAAGCGGCAGCCGCAAAGTCGCCGAATTATTAAAAGTTGACCGTTATTCCCACGTGATGCACCTCGTCAGCCGTGTAACGGGTCAACTGCGCCAAGATTTAGATGCCCTACATGCTTATCAGGCCTGTATGAATATGGGCACATTAGTGGGCGCACCAAAAGTACGTGCATCACAACTGGTACGCCAAGCAGAAAAAGCCCGCCGCGGCAGCTATGGTGGCGCTGTGGGTTACCTTAATGCCCTTGGTGACATGGACACTTGCATCGTTATCCGCTCCGCCTTTGTTAAAAATGGCACCGCCTTTATTCAAGCGGGCGCTGGCGTGGTATTTGATTCGGATCCACAAAGCGAAGCAGATGAAACCCGTCAAAAAGCCCAAGCCGTGATTTCAGCCATCAAGATGGGCGCTGGACTGCTAGTAACTGAATCACCAGTGAATGAATCGTCAGCTCAATCCACTTCGCATAATCCTCTTCAGTGCAATATAAATAGGAGCCAAATATGAAACTCTATCTACTCGATAACTTTGACTCCTTTACCTATAACCTAGTGGATCAATTTCGCAGCCTAGGTTGTGAAGTGGTGATTTACCGCAACGATGTTGCCGCCGATTATATCGCTGAAAAACTGCTTAACGAACAAGAGCCTGCAGCCCTCGTGTTATCACCAGGACCAGGTGCGCCCCATGAAGCAGGCTCTATGATGGCACTTATCGCCAAAGTTGCGGGTAAGGTACCTATGCTGGGTATCTGCCTTGGGCATCAAGCCATGGTGGAATATTACGGCGGCACAGTGGCACGCGCACCTTTTGTGGTGCACGGCAAGGCAAGTCCGACTTTCCATGACGGTACTGGCGTATTTGCCGGTTTGCCCTCTCCCCTGCCCGTTGCCCGCTATCACAGTCTCGTCGCCACTCAAGTACCGGATTGCCTGCAAGTGATTGCAACCACTGACGCTATGCCGATGGCAATTCTGCACCCTGAGCACAGAGCCGTTGGCTTTCAGTTCCACCCTGAATCGATTCTCACCACCTTAGGCAGCACACTGCTCATTCAAACCTTGGCATTTCTGACCCAAGACATGACAGCAGGAGTAAATGCATGAGTACAAACCATATTCAGCCTTTACTCGATGTTTTATACCAAGGTAAGAGTTTAAGTCGCGAGCACACCTTTGAGATTTTTAGCGCGTTAATTCGCGGTGAAATGAGTGAAGCCACTATGGCAGGCATGTTAGTCGCGCTCAAGATGCGCGGTGAAACCATAGATGAGATCAGTGGCGCCGCCGATGCCATGCGCGCCGCCGCCAAGACGTTTCCCTACTCGAATGGCGATAACCTTAGCAATGGCATCGTTGACATAGTTGGCACGGGTGGCGATGGCTTTAATACCATTAATATTTCCACCACTGCGGCCTTTGTTGCCGCGGCGGCGGGCGCCAAGGTCGCCAAACACGGCAATCGTAGCGTGTCGAGTAAATCGGGTTCATCGGATCTTTTGGCGCAGTTTGGCATTGACTTAACCATGTCACCAGACACCGCCAGTCGTTGCCTCGACGCATTGAACCTGTGCTTTTTATTTGCGCCCCACTACCACGGCGGAGTAAAACAT
Source organism: Shewanella sp. SM55 (assembly GCF_025654025.1). Lineage (NCBI taxonomy): Bacteria > Pseudomonadati > Pseudomonadota > Gammaproteobacteria > Alteromonadales > Shewanellaceae > Shewanella > Shewanella sp. SM55. The sequence continues at coordinate 69,114 of NZ_JAKKRS010000010.1, forward strand.
GCGGGGCCGGTCAGGCAAGCACTGAAAACGCGCACTTTATTCAATGTGTTAGGGCCACTTATCAATCCTGCCCGCCCCGAATTTATGTTACTTGGCGTGTATAGCCCTGAGTTAGTCTTACCGATAGCGAAAGTATTAAAGGCGCTTGGCACAAAACGCGCTATGGTAGTGCACGGCAGTGGTTTAGATGAAGTCGCGCTGCACGGCAACACCCAAGTGGCCGAATTAAAAGACGGCGACATCATAGAGTATCAACTCACGCCCGCCGATTTAGGTGTGCCTTTAGCACAAATCAGTGACTTAGAAGGCGGCGAACCCGCGCAGAATGCCTTGATCACCGAGGCAATTTTGAAAGGTTGTGGCACAGATGCACATGCCAATGCGGTCGCCATCAATGCGGGTTGTGCTTTATATGTGTGTGGGATTGCTGATTCAGTGAAAACAGGAACCTTACTTGCGCTCAGTACCATACAAAGCGGTAAAGCCTTTGAATTGTTAAGCCAATTAGCTAAAGTCAGCAGTGAAACAAAGGAATAAGTGGCAATGACTCAAGAACTGATAACAAATAGCCAAGATATGAGAACTCAGCCACAGGCAGAAACAAACCCTATGCCAAAAAGTAATGTGTTAACCCGTATAGTCGACACCAAAGCTGCCCATATTGCCGCCCTGAAGCTGCGTTTCCCCGAGGCCAGTCTGTCGCCAAAAATCTCTGACCGCAGTTTATTTGCCGCACTCAAGGCGCCCAAGGCGGGTTACATTTTAGAATGTAAAAGAGCCAGCCCGTCCAAAGGGCTTATCCGCGATGTGTTTGATGTAGAAGCCATTGCCGATATTTACGGAAAATATGCGGCGGGCATTTCGGTATTAACCGACGAGCAGTTTTTCCAAGGGGATATGGACTATATCCCTAAGGTGCGCGCTCGGGTGAACCAACCTATTCTGTGCAAAGATTTTTTTGTCGATGAATACCAAATTAAACTCGCCGCCCACCAAGGTGCCGATGCCATTCTGTTGATGCTGTCCGTGCTCGATGATGCGCAATATCACCGCCTAGCGAAAGAAGCCGCTAAATATCTACTCGATGTGCTGACCGAAGTCAGTAACGAAGAAGAACTTAAACGCGCCATCGCATTAGATGCGCCGATTATTGGGATCAATAACCGTAACTTAAGGGATTTAAGTACCGATCTCGCCACCACAGAAACGCTAGCGCCACACATTGGCAGCGACCGCGTGGTGATCAGCGAATCAGGCATCTACAACAATCAGCAAGTACGCCGCCTGAGTCCACTGGTTGATGGTTTCCTCGTCGGTAGTTCGATAATGGCCGAGGCTGATATCGACTTAGCCTGCCGTAAATTGATCTTCGGTCACAATAAAGTCTGCGGCCTCACCCGCATGGAAGATATTCGCGCCGCGGCAACGTCAGGCGCCGTCTATGCCGGGCTGATTTTTGCTGAAAAATCCCCGCGCGCATTAACCCTTAATGCCGCTGAACAATTGCTCAGGGAATATCGCGCATCCGCGGCTCCCGCCATTGAATTCGTCGGCGTGTTTGTTAATGCCGCGCCAAGCACCATTACGGATACCGCAGCCAGTTTGCAGTTATCTGCCGTACAGCTGCATGGCACTGAAACTGAACTTGAAATCGCACAACTCGCAGAGCGACTTGAGCAAGCGGGACTCACTACTCAAATTTGGAAAGCCGTCAGCGTCGATGCGCAAACGGGTGAGCTTGGTAACTTACCTCAGGGAGCATCACGATATCTCTTTGATAGTAAAACGGCAGACCAATTTGGCGGCTCGGGCCAAGCCTTTAATTGGCAAAGCATTGATGCGAAATCCCTCTGCCCACAAAAAGCCCATGCCATGTTGGCGGGCGGACTCAACGCCGACAATGCGGCCAGTGCCAATGCCCAAGGATTTTACGGTTTAGATTTTAATTCTGGCCTAGAAACCGCCGCAGGAATTAAATCGGCGCAACTGATCCAAACGGCTTTTGCCCATTTACGTCTCTAGCCTATCGCGCTGAGCAAGAAGCCCTAGATGCTGTTGGTGCTCGACAAGAGTGATGCTCAACAAACAATATGAACCTATTAATGCCAGTGGCCAAATAGATAACGGCTCAGTTAACACTATTATGCGGTTAACACCAAGACGCTATTAGCACCATCAAGCCACTGACAAACTGATTGATAAGATAAGGAAAAAGGTATGTCAAAGTTAAAGCTTAACCCTTATTTCGGCGAATACGGCGGCATGTATGTGCCACAGATTTTAGTGCCAGCCCTTAAGCAATTAGAAACTGCCTTTGTGGAAGCACAGGAAGATGACGACTTTAAAGCCGAGTTTACCGATTTATTGAAAAACTACGCGGGTCGCCCAACAGCACTGACCTTAACCCGCAATTTAAGCCCAAATCCTATGGTGAAAATCTACCTCAAACGGGAAGATTTACTCCACGGCGGCGCCCATAAAACCAACCAAGTGTTAGGCCAAGCACTGCTTGCTAAGCGTATGGGTAAAAAGGAAATTATTGCAGAAACTGGCGCAGGACAACACGGCGTTGCCACCGCCCTTGCCTGCGCGCTATTAGGCTTGAAATGTAAAGTCTATATGGGCGCGAAGGACGTTGCGCGCCAATCACCTAACGTATTTAGAATGCGGTTGATGGGCGCGGAAGTCATTCCTGTCACCTCAGGTTCTGCCACCTTAAAAGATGCCTGTAACGAGGCGATGCGCGACTGGTCTGGCAGCTACGAAAAGGCCCACTATCTTCTGGGCACCGCTGCGGGGCCACATCCGTTCCCAACCATAGTGCGTGAATTCCAACGCATTATTGGCGAAGAAACCAAAAAACAAATGCTGGAACGTGAAGGTCGCCTGCCCGATGCGGTTATCGCCTGTGTGGGCGGCGGTTCCAACGCTATCGGCATGTTTGCTGACTTTATCGACGAGCCAAGTGTCGAACTGATTGGCGTCGAACCTGCGGGTAAAGGCATAGACACGCCAATGCACGGCGCGCCGCTTAAACACGGTAAGACAGGGATTTTCTTCGGCATGAAAGCGCCTTTGATGCAAGATAGCGAAGGTCAAATCGAAGAATCCTACTCGATTTCAGCAGGATTGGACTTCCCCTCCGTTGGCCCGCAGCACGCGCATCTTAATGCCACTGGCCGCGCCCGTTATGAATCGGCTACCGATGATGAAGCCTTAGAAGCCTTCCAACAACTGGCGCGCTGTGAAGGGATTATCCCCGCATTGGAATCGGCGCATGCTATCGCCTATGCCGTCAAAATGGCGCGCGAGTGCACCAAAGAAACCATTTTAGTGGTCAATCTTTCCGGTCGTGGCGACAAAGATATTTTCACCGTTTCTGACATTTTGAATGGTAAAGAGGTATAACGAACATGAGTGATACATTGACTAACCCAGGCCTTTACCAAGCGGCCCGTTACCAAGCCACCTTTGCCAAACTCAAAACTGAAGGTCGTGGCGCTTTTGTCCCATTCGTCACCCTTGGCGACCCTAGCCCTGAGTTATCGCTAAAAATTATCGATACCTTAGTGCAAAACGGCGCCGATGCCTTAGAACTGGGCTTTCCGTTTTCCGATCCCTTGGCCGATGGCCCAGTGATCCAAGGCGCTAACCTGCGTTCTTTAGCCGCAGGCACGACTCCAACGGCGTGTTTTGAATTACTGGCGCAAGTGCGTGCAAAATACCCTGAACTGCCAATCGGTTTACTGCTTTATGCGAACTTAGTCTTTGCTAACGGCATAGATGCGTTTTACGCCAAAGCGCAGCAAGCGGGTGTGGATTCAGTACTTATCGCCGATGTGCCAGTGGAAGAATCAGCGCCCTTTAGCGAAGCCGCTAAAGCCCATGGTATTGCGCCAATTTTTATCGCGCCGCCCAATGCCGACAGTGAAACCCTTGAGCAAGTGAGTAAAAGTGGTGAAGGTTACACCTATCTCTTATCCCGCTCGGGAGTCACAGGCACAGACACGAAAGCTGGCGTGCCGGTAGAGGAAATTTTATCTAAATTAAAAACCTTTAACGCCCCACCACCGCTCCTCGGTTTTGGTATTGCCGAGCCTTTACAGGTAAGCGCCGCCATCAAAGCGGGCGCTGCGGGGGCGATTTCTGGCTCTGCCGTAGTAAAAATCATCGAAACCCACCAGCACGATGAAGTTAAGCTACTTGCAACGCTTGGGGAATTTACTCGCGCAATGAAGGCTGCAACCTAAGAGAGTCTTGATTTAAATAATCCAATATAAATCAAGAATTCAATTACAAATAAAATAAGTGAGGTAGACTCGTCGCCTCGCTTATTTTGTTTATATTTACCAAGCTCTATGTTTACTCAGCCTTTATCTCCCGCAAACACTATCTATCAAGGCAATACTGACACTCACGCAGTACTACACTGACAGCGTATTTATTTAGTCACAGTTCCTCGATAGAATGCCCTATCGAAGAAAAACGGACTTTTTATGCAGTATCGGATCTATATTCTCGAATTAACGCCTTGGGGCTGTGGTTTTGAAGGTGAAGTTGCAGGTAAATGCGATAATGGTGCACCAATTTGGTTTTACTACCAAGGTAGCGATCAGCAGGCCGAAATTCGTTTTCCGGTTAACCAATGGGTCACAGTTGAATTGCTTGGCCGATTAGCAAGTGCCAGTCTTCAAGCTGATATGATTAAACAAACGCCACACCAGCATCTAAAATTCCCGTTGCATAACTGTCACTTTGAAGCTTCGGGACAAATCATCGACATCAGCCAAACACCCGAAGATACAATTTACCTGTTGCAATCAAATCTACCGCTCCCCTTTGATAATGAACTTGGGAAATCCCCTATCTCGCTAGGCCATTGGGTTAATGTAACAGGCGAGCTTTGGGTAACAAATTGGATGAATTGAGTCGATAAAAAAAGGTATAGTGCTAGCCTGTAACAAATCATTCGCCTGATACATATCCATTAGAGGATCCGATGACCATTTCTAAATCTTTACCCGATAACAAACCTCGTACTTTTTTGGGTACACCCAAATTACCGGCCAAGTATGCCACTGTGGTGATGCCATTTTTTCTCTCTATTCTCATGAGTTGTATCGTTTCTGGGATCAGCACTTTCAATGGCGTTGGCGCTTCACCGCAATTTCTCGAACTCTGGCTCGGCGCTTGGCTGATCTCATGGGTTGTCGCCTTTCCTACACTGCTGATGGTGTTACCTTTGGTGCGTAAAATCACAGCTCATTTTGTCGATTTACGCTAGTTTTACGACTTAATCTTCCGATTTAACTATTTTATTTCAAAGCCGTTTTAGGACGGCTTTATCTTGAACTCCTTCTCTTATGCGTACAGCAACTAAAAATTACATCGATAATTGCTCGATCTGTTACCCTGCCCATATTCACTTAAACTAAAACAGTACGACCTACACCATACCAATCGTATTAAATCAAAGCGCTCATTGAGCCCCCAGTCCACGCTTTACAATGGATTTACACTGACCGTTTAGCGGCACCTATGTTTATTGTATAAGGATGACATGACTCCCACCTAAATCAATTTTCCTCTGCTCTCGAACCAACTCAAGCATTAATGTAACCCACTGTATTTATATATTTTATAAAAATAGAGCTCGTAAAACCCTAAATGATACATCCTCAAAACGCTGCCTAATTATCACTCCTTTGTCATTTACTTATTTGTACCATTAACCGTATCTGCCCCCCTTATTCATCAGTTAAAAGTATTAACCCACAGCCCCACACAAATGAGAATGATTTGCATTTGAATATTTTCACATGCTAATTTACCTACCGTTGTCGGGACAGAGACAGCAGGAAATGGCCTAAGGACTGAGCTAAAAATAGCGAGTTAATCAACGCAAGATAAATAGCCAAACAGTCTATTTTGATAACCGCATTCACTTTGGTTTGCGTCCTTAGGTAACTGATTACTGGATCGGCAACGCGCAGCAGCATGTTGCCAAGGAGGCGTAAGTGAGTACACAGCAAAGGGAAATGGATCGCGAAATCTTTGATCTACTTGGCATAGGCATTGGCCCATTCAATCTTGGCCTCGCCGCCTTATCAGAACCTATTGACGGCTTTAACTGCTTATTTTTAGATGCTAAAACCAGTTTTGACTGGCATCCAGGCATGCTACTCAAATCCTCAAGATTACAAACACCCTTTATGTCGGATCTGGTGACTATGGCCGATCCCACCAGCCGCTACAGTTACCTTAATTTTGCCAAGCAAACGGGCAGACTTTATCCCTTTTATATTCGTGAGAATTTCTTTTTACCTCGCCACGAATACAACTTGTATTGCCAATGGGTGAGCCAACAACTCAGCAACCTTAAATTTGGTTTTAAGGTCACTCAAGTGGATTACAACGCAGGTGAAAGTATTTATCGAGTTACAGGTTTTGATAGGCGCAGTGGTAAAACCCATACCTATCAATGCCGAAAGCTAGTGCTAGGCACTGGCACTGAACCTTATCTACCAAAGGATTGCCCAATCCAAGATGCACGGGTCATGCATACCGCCAGTTATATGCAGCAAAAAACCTACCTGCAGAGTCAGAGTGCCATCACAGTAATTGGTAGTGGCCAGAGTGCGGCGGAAGTGTTTTACGATCTACTGCAAGATATTGATACCTATGGTTATCAACTCAATTGGATGACACGATCAGCGCGTTTTTATCCCTTGGAATATACCAAGCTTACTTTAGAGATGACCTCGCCAGATTATGTCGATTACTTCCACGAGTTGACCCCTAATCAAAGATGCTCACTGATCGCCAGCCAGAAACAGCTCTACAAAGGGATAAATTCTGAGCTGATAAACGACATTTACGATTTGTTATATCAAAAGCGCCTATTGGCCGATTTTCAATGCCGACTGATGACGAATGCGGCACTGACTCATATCGAGCCCCAAGCCAATATGCTCAAGTTGCATTTCCACCACAATGAAAAAAATCACACCTTTGAGCAAGAAACGGGCGCCGTTATTTTAGGCACAGGTTACCACTATCGTTTACCCGAGTTTATTAGTGGTATTAAGCAACAAGTCGAATTCGATGACGCCGGACAACTTAGCGTGCAGCGTGATTACAGCATAGATATTCGAGGGGATATTTTTGTCCAGAATGTCGGTTTGCATACCCATGGGATAAGCTCTCCAGATCTGGGGATGGGCTGTTATCGCAACGGCACCATCTTAAAAGCCGTGCTCGGTTATGCGCCCTACCACATTGAGGAACATATCGCGTTTCAAACCTTCGATCCGGCCAAACTTGCCAGTCATCAGCCCTGCGGCGCCAATGCAATTAACACGCTGGATCTTAATCCAAGACATTTTCCTAAGGCGCCGCACAGAAAAACTCAAGTTGATGCGCCACAAACTATCCCTCCAACCAAGATTCCAAGTTCTGGCGCAAGTTCAACCGTGAGTTCAGGCGCGGGAACCAATATGCCGGTCTTAATGGCGCCGAACCAGGAGGCATAATAATGGCAAGCCAATTTAGCAACCATTGTTTAACACAACTATCCGCTATTTCGAGCATTAATGGTTTTCAGTTCAGAGCGTTAGACCTTACACAAGACATTCCAACACTACAGTCTTGGTTTAACCAAGATTACGCCAAGTTTTGGGGTATGCAGGGCTTGAACCTTGATGCCATAAAAAATCTGTTAGCAACGACAGAGCACAAGTTTGCCTTGATGGGTGAGTGGCAGGGTAAATCACTCTTTATGGTGGAGCTCTACGATCCCGCCCACGATGAAGTCGGCAAGCACTATCGTGTTGCGCCGGGGGATTGCGGTATGCATCTGATTATCGCGCCGCCCGATGGTAGCCCAATCAACGGCTTATCCTTCAAAGTGATGGATGCGATAGCGCAGCTCGTGCTTGAAAAATTGGCCTTTAACCGCCTAGTGGTTGAACCCGATCAACTCAATAGCAAAATTCATCGCTTAAATAGCCGAGTGGGCATTCGCTATGAAAAAGCGATTCAGTTAAGCACTAAAGCCGCGTTCCTCGGATTTTGCACTGCGGCCGATCGCCAGCTGGCATCGAGCACACCCTCTTCGATGCGCTTAGCCCAGACAACCTCAGCGCTGCCAAGCACGCTCGCCGCGCCCGTAACCTCTCCCATGACATTATCGACTCTTTAGGTGAACTAGATGAACTTACCCACAAAAGCCTTACTAATGGATCCATTGACAACGCAGGATCATCCAACTCACGCAGCGGCGGCTCAACTCAATCCTGCGCTGTCGTCAACCTCGACTTCTATGCCGGAGCACTTGACCCCCGCCTATTGGCAAGCGGCTAATCGGCATTTAGTGAAGAAAATCCTCTGCGAATTCACCCACGAGAAAATCATCACGCCGACCCTATACGGGCAAAAAGCGGGGCTTAACCACTATGAACTCAGGCTCAAAGACAGCACTTACTATTTTAGCGCGCGGCACTATCAGCTCGATCATCTTGCTATCGATGCAGATTCCATCCGCGTTTCACTTGCAGGACAAGAGCAAATCCTTGATGCGATGTCGCTGATCATTTCCCTTAAAAATGACTTAGGGATCAGCGAAACCTTACTACCAACCTATTTAGAGGAAATCACTAGCACCCTCTACAGCAAGGCGTACAAGTTAGCGCATCAGGCGATCCCCGCCGCCACGCTGGCGCGAGCCGATTATCAGAGCATAGAAGCGGGTATGACTGAAGGCCATCCGGTGTTTATTGCCAATAACGGCCGGATTGGCTTTGATATGCAGGATTATCGTCAATTTGCCCCAGAAAGTGCGATGCCGATGCAGTTAATCTGGCTTGGAGTGCGCAAGAGTAAGACCACGTTTGCTGCCCTCGAAAACTTGAGTCACGACGCGTTACTCAAGGAGGAGCTTGGCCAGCAGTTCACTGACTTCCAACAACGTCTTAAAACCCAGCAGCATGATCCGCAGGACTTCTACTTTATGCCTGTGCATCCTTGGCAGTGGCGCGAAAAAATCGCCCGCGTCTTTGCCGGCGACATAGCCCGTGGCGATCTGGTTTATCTTGGCGAAGGCAGTGAACAGTACCAAGTTCAGCAATCGATACGCACTTTCTTCAATCTTTCATCGCCACAAAAGTGCTATGTCAAAACCGCGCTTTCCATCTTAAACATGGGCTTTATGCGCGGCCTGTCGCCCCTTTACATGAGCTGCACACCGCAAATAAATGCATGGGTGGCGAACTTGGTTGAAAGCGACCCTTACTTTACTCAGCAAGGGTTTGTGATCCTTAAAGAAATTGCCGCCATAGGTTATCACCACCATTATTACGAGCAGGCACTCACCCAAGACAGCGCCTACAAAAAAATGCTCTCTGCACTATGGCGCGAAAGCCCACTGCCGCACATTGCGCCTAAGCAAAATCTGATGACCATGGCCGCCCTGCTGCACACGGATCATGAAGATAAAGCGCTAATTTCGGCCTTGATAACGGCCTCAGGCTTGCCAGCAAAAGACTGGTTGAGCCGTTACCTCAACTTGTATCTGTCGCCCTTATTGCACGCGTTTTTTGCCTACGATCTGGTCTTTATGCCCCATGGTGAAAACCTGATCTTAGTGCTGGATGAATATGTGCCGGTCAAGATTTTAATGAAAGACATAGGCGAAGAAGTCGCGGTACTCAATGGCACCTCGCCGCTGCCTGATGATGTAAAACGCCTTGCGGTAAGCCTTGAAGAAGAGATGAAGCTTAACTACATCTTACTGGATATTTTTGACTGTATTTTCCGCTATTTAGCACCGCTGTTAGATGAGCAAACCAGTGTCAGTGAAAGCCAATTCTGGGAATTAGTGGCGGACAATGTACGTGACTACCAAGCTCAACATCCACATTTGGCCGCCAAGTTTGCCCAATACGATCTGTTTAAGGACAGCTTTGTACGCACCTGCCTCAATCGTATCCAATTGAATAACAACCAACAAATGATAGACCTCGCCGACAGGGAGAAAAACCTGCGCTTCGCCGGCGGTATCGATAATCCCTTGGCGGCCTTTAGGCAAAGCCATGCCTTTAAGCGCCCCAAACTTGGCAGCGCTGAATCGAAAACATGTTAACGCGCAACTAAGCAAATAGACCCGACACTTTCTGAAACTTGACGAAACGTTTGTGTGGGCCACTTATTGGCCCGCTTTATTTAACCCCAACCTAAATGGAATTAAAGATCACCATTATGAAGACTTTCCCTCTCTCCAGCATCGCACTCGTCTGTCGGCAAGCCCTCGTTAACCCGAAGCTATTGCTGTGCTCAGCCATGTTAGCCACGGTTCCCTATGCCACAGCTGACACTGTCGATGCGGATAGTAAAACTAAAAAGCACCAGAAAGAAATTGAAGTCATCAATGTCATTGGCGCTAAGGATTTACACGACAACCGTTATAAAACCCAAGCAATGAACACGGCAACTGGGCTCGATTTATCCTATTTAGAAACGCCGCAGTCGGTCACGTCCATCACCCGCCAAATGATGAACGATCAACAGCTTAATAGCGTGATTGATGCCATGACCAGCGTTGCCGGGATTAATGCTCGCCCTATGGATAACGATAGATACAGCATTAGTGCCCGCGGCATTGCCGTGACCAGTATACTGTACGATGGCGTACCCACCACCTACGACACCCGCTTCAACTATGGCGATAACCTTATCGACACCGCCATCTACGAGCGAGTAGAAGTGGTACGCGGCGCGACTGGCCTCATGACGGGAGCCGGTAATCCCTCGGCGGCTATTAACCTTATCCGTAAACGCCCGACTCAAGAGTTTATGGGCAACACCTCGTTAAGTGTGGGCTCATGGAATAATGTGCGCGGTATGGTCGATGTTTCCAGCGGCTTAAATGACTCGGGTTCTGTGCGCGGTCGCGTGGTGGCCGCCTATCAGGATAAAGATTCATTCCAAGACAGGTACGAGCAGCAGCGCACTACGCTATACGGCATAGTCGAAACCGATATTGGCGATAGCACCTTATTCACCCTTGGTGTCGATTACCAAGATGCTACACCGAGCGGCACTATGTCGGGCGGTTTACCGCTATTTTACAGCGATGGCAGTCGCACTAATTATGATCGTGCCACTTCAACGGCGCCCGATTGGGGCTCGGCGCATACCCAAGGCCTCAACACTTTTGCGAGTCTCGAACATAGATTAGATAACGGTTGGAACCTAAAAGGGACTTACACCTACGGCGATAACTCATTGGAGTTCGATGTACTATGGGCCACGGGATATCCAGATCCTGTAACCAATATCGGCGCCACTGCAGGCTCTATCGCCTATGTCGACGGCAGTCGCACCCAACACAATGTGGATTTGCGCGCCGAAGGACAATACCAACTCTTTGGATTAGAACATCAATTGATGTTTGGCTGGAATGGCCAACGCCAAGAGTTCGCCAATCCCTACTATTATCCCACTGCGGCAGTACCGCCTTTGGGGGATTTTCGCGATCCGAACTTCCAATATCCAAAACCTCAATGGAAGGAAACCTATACCACGGGTTCATTTGGCGAAACCAAACAGAGTGCAGCCTATGTAGCGACTCAGCTTAATCTCAGCGACGCTTTAGCTGTCATCGTCGGATTACGCCTCAATGAGTGGGAAACCGACCAAGATAATTTTGGCAGCCGTTACGATTTCAACATCAGCAACGAACTCACTACTTACTTCGGCCTCACCTACGCCCTGACCGAGCAATATTCGCTCTACGCCAGTTATACGGACATTTTTGCACCGCAAACTAAGCAAAGAATCGATAAAAGCTACCTAGATCCAGTTAAAGGGAAAAACTACGAAGGCGGGATTAAGGCGAGCCTGTTCGATGAGGCTTTAGATATGTCGCTGTCGGTGTTTGAGATCAGACAAGACAATGTCGGAGTCAGCACTGGCGATGTGATCCCAGGTACCACAACGCAAGTGTATGAAGGCGTAAACGGTACAAAAACACAGGGATTCGAATTTGAATCGACGGGTAAAATCACTGATGACTGGAATCTTTACTTAGGTTACACCCAGTTCACTAGCGAAGATCCTGAAGGCAAACGTATCAGTACCACGTCACCACGTCAGCAGTTAAAACTCTTCACCACTTATACCTTTGGCGGTGATTGGCATAAATTGCAAATAGGTGCGGGGGTTAACTGGCAGAGCCGCGTCTACCAAACAGTTAATTCGCCACTTGGCAAAGTCGAAGTAGAGCAAGGCTCTTACGCACTAGCGAGTCTAATGGCGAGTTACGCCTTCACAGAGCAGCTTAAGCTCAGCGCAAACCTGCACAACGCCTTAGATAAAAGCTACTACAGCCAAGTCGGTCAATATAGTCAATTCCAATACGGTACGCCGCGAAGTGCCAGCTTAACCTTGGACTATCGCTTCTAAGTCAGATTTATATTGAGATCGTTCGAAAAACCTTGTGAGCCCAAATCTTGGGCTCGCAAGGTAATAATTTACATGGACTTATCGATAACCGCGGCAATCAATCACAGCCATTAAGGAGTCACTATGGCAAGCCAACGGAGAGACACCAGACTGCAAACATTGTGCGATACCTCGCCAAGCCACAACGCGTTGAATCAAACTATTTTGTCACTCAATCAGCTGTTACATCAACGGGCACCCTTCTATGGCGAGCACCTTCGCGCAACGCAGTCACCTACAGGGCTCAGTTTTGATGAATGGAGTAACGTCGATACTTATCAAAAACTCATTGCACGTTTTGCCATCGCACACCCTAGCGCAGAAACTCAGAGTGAAACTGAAGCTATAACTGAAGATGAAACCGAGGTTAGTAAAACAGCTGCAAACAGCCGAGCGCACGCTTTGGTCAGTAAAAGCGCTACGGCCAGTATAAAAGACACTCGCAAAGCGCTGTATTCACTTTGGGGTCAATGGTATTTTGGCCTTTTAGTTCCGCCTGTGATGGAGTGGATTTTTAACGCAAAAAAAGCCGATTTCGAGCCTATTCACTGGCAGCCACAGTCCGTGTTTATGCAGGTACACGCCAGTGGCCGAGTGGCAAAATTTGAATTTAACATCGCAAATCGTCAGCCAAATACCGCTTTGACCTTTAAAAAATACCACGGCATCGAACCACTTTCCCAAACAAACACTAAGCCAAGTTTCAAGACAGACACTAAGGTACACTCGCCATTAACCTCATATAAGCCGCCAGTTGATAAAGAACTCGCCCTACAAGGCCTTATCTTAAACTTACTGCAACCGAGTGTTGAGCGACTACTCACTTTGAGCCCCGTGCCCGCTAAATTATATTGGAGTCACTTAGGCTATCTGATCCACTGGTATCTAGGAGAGTTGGGATTATCTCAGCAACAAAGTCAGCAACTTAAGCAAGCTCTGTTTCGCAGAACGACCTTTTTTGATGGCACCCAAAATCCACTGTATAACAGCATCAATTTGATTGTTGAACCCAAAGAAGGCAGCACAAACATCCAATGCATTCGCCGTACTTGCTGCCTAAGGTATCAACTCGCCAACACTGGCCAATGCCACGATTGCCCACTACTAAGTCGCCCTAACGCTAAGACAAACGCCGCCAAACAAGCACAAGTCTAACTTGCCCATTAAACCCATTTAATGGGCAAGATCGCAATCCTAGGCCCATGGTGCTTTTGCCCTTATGTTGCACATGCTACACTCAAGCCCATGTCTCTTTAACATGATTATTTATGAAACAACTGCTTGATTTCCTGCCCCTCGTCATCTTTTTTGCCGTTTATAAATTTTTCGATATTTATATCGCCAGCGGCGCATTGATCGCAGCCACCGCGCTTCAATTGATCGTGACCTATGCGCTATATAAGAAACTTGAAAAGATGCACTTAATCACCTTTGCTATGGTGACAGTGTTTGGCACACTCACTTTAGTGTTTCACGATGATTCTTTTATCAAGTGGAAAGTGACCATTATCTATAGTTTGTTTGCCATCGCCTTAGGTGTCAGTCAATTGCTCAATAAATCGATATTAAAGTCGATGTTAGGCAAAGAAATGCAAGTAGACGACAAAATTTGGGCTCGCGTAACTTGGTATTGGGTGATCTTTTTCGCCGCTTGTGGCCTAGTCAATATTTATGTCGCCTTTAGTTTGCCATTAGAAACTTGGGTCAATTTTAAAGTGTTTGGTTTAACCGCTTTAACTTTAATTAATACTGTCCTGACCGTATTTTATCTTTATAAACACCTTCCCGAAGATCAACGCAAGGAACTCAAATAATGTGGTATATGATTTCAGCTCAAGATTTTGAGAATAGTTTAGAAAAACGTTTAGCCGCACGCCCAGCTCATTTAGCTCGCCTGCAAGCCCTCGCCGATGAAGGTCGTTTACTGATCGCTGGCCCACACCCAGCCATCGACAGCGAAAACCCAGGTGATGCTGGCTTTAGTGGTTCACTGGTTGTCGCAGATTTTGAATCCTTAGTCGCAGCAAAACACTGGGCCGATGCCGATCCCTATATCGAAGCGGGCGTTTACCAAAGTGTTGTGGTTAAACCCTTTAAACGAGTCCTGCCTTAATGAAAATAGTGTCCTTTAACATCAATGGTCTGCGGGCACGCTTGCATCAATTGCAAGCCTTAATCGATAGCCACCAGCCCGACATCATCGGCCTGCAAGAAACCAAAGTGCACGATGAGGCGTTTCCATTAGCCGAAGTCGAAGCCATGGGATATCAAGTGCATTACCACGGCGGTAAAGCTCACTATGGTGTTGCCATGCTGTCTAAAATCGCACCAGAAAAACTGCAAAAGGGTTTTCCTAGCGATGACGAAGATGCCCAGCGCCGCATGATTATCGGCACATTTACCCAAGCGAATGGTCGTCCATTGACTGTGTTCAACGGCTATTTCCCCCAGGGCGAAAGCATAGACCACCCAACAAAATACCCTGCTAAACGTAAGTTTTATCAGGACTTAATGCACTACTTGCAGACAAACCACAGCAACGATGAAGATATCGCCATCATAGGTGACATCAATATTTCGCCGACCGATTTAGACATAGGCATAGGTGAAGTCAATCGTAAGCGTTGGCTAAAAACCGGCAAATGTAGCTTCCAACCGGAAGAGCGTGAGTGGTTAAAAACCTTACAAGACTGGGGCTTAATCGACACTTTCCGTCAATTACATCCAGAGCGCATCGAACGTTATTCTTGGTTCGATTACCGTAGCAAAGGGTTCGATGACAACCGTGGCCTGCGAATTGATGTGATTTTAGCAACGCCTTCACTAGCAGCACGTTTAGTCGAATCCGACGTCGATTACGATCTACGCGGCATAGATAAACCCTCAGATCATGCCCCCATTTGGAGCACGTTCAAAGAGGCTTAATCCGCTAACGTTCGACCATCTTAGTAGATATAAAACATCGGCTTAGACCGATGTTTTTTTATGGGCGAAACATATTTTATCTTTGTCGTTCGATGAATGGTAAATGAGTCAAGTGTGATACTGAACGTAATTCACTTTTGGACAGATATGTCTTGAAGACGAGTGTTTTGGGACCAATAATTTTAGTTGTGAGGAGTTTAGCGTTTGCTGATATCCACTCACACATGCTTGCCATGGTATTTGCTCGTCGACTCGCAGCCAGTCCATCCGTGAATGCTCGACCGCCCCATCTGATGTGAAAGGATTCACAAATGCCGCGATGGCATGGACGCCAAAGAGCGGCCATGGGGCGGACGATCGTCTCGCCAATCACCAAGGCTCACCTGTTTAGCATTGGCGAAACCTGTTTGTTTTAAAGAAATACATAGCATGCTTTGGGACAAAAGCGTGTTAGGTCATCAGCTATAACAGGTGAATTTCGCATAGAAATTTCTATGGTGTAACGCCTTGCTCAGCTGCATTTTTGGAGTAGAAGCTTTTGTGTTATCAAACAAAAAAGAAGGAACGGAAAAATTTCAGATACAGCAATTTGTTATGTTCGCATTCTGATAATACTATCAACATATTGATGGACCATTATTCAACTTTCACATAGAAGCAATTACATTTACAACTGAAAAGACCAATTTGAGGATCTTTAGGTGTAACTCCCTTACGTTTAGCTTGTGAGTTAGCAACTTCTACAGCGTGCTTAATCTCATTAATTTCTTTGCTAGATAGCCTTCTCGTATGCCCATGTACAGGACATCGTTCTCGTTCTCCATCACCCGATATTCGCTCTCCTGACATATTGATGCCCTCTTTCTAATTACTACCGCTTTAAACATAACGCCGCCAGCAACTGCCGGAGTGAGTTGGAAGCTTTTTTACGTCTTTTTGCAAAAAAGAAGACAGTTTACGGAGGTCAGATTGACTGGCCTTGTTAAACATTTTAGAACTTGAGCGAATAACCACTGGAAACCCACTCATTGAAATTTTCCGCCAACAATACCATAGACTCTTTCGTTAAATCGCCGAAAGGTACCCTATAAACTGGCCAGTCTTCTGAACTTATATTATGTGTGGTATCGAAGACAATTGACTCTCCCCCACCATCTGAACCAATAGCAACCAACCCAGGCAAGTATTGCTCGTAGCAATAGGCTTCTGTTAATTCGGATATCTCTTTAGCGCTCCAGAGCACAACTGAGTCATCTGGTTCTTGCACGCCAATCGGAGTTTCTGCCCCATTAGTTTCAAGCAAGAACTTCTTATACTCACTCGGAAGATCTGTTCCTAACCATTTCTCAAGAGCCTGAATGTCTTCAGCACTTGCTGGATTTTCCGGATATTCGAATTTATCTCGATATTTGCTCATAATGCTTAACGCCCATTTAAGGGGCTGATAATCGTTTGCTAAAATTGTGTAGCGAAGCGAAGTCGAGCAAACTGTTAGCAGTCCCGCTTTAAATGCTTGTATGGGTTAACGTTTGGCTAAGGGGCAGGCTTTAACCCATCACTGAGAGCGGAGCGAACGATTTGAACCACTATTTAGGCTATCACAGTTACTCAAGGTCTACACAAACCTGCTTGTGCCATGCAGAAAGATTCGGCCATTCTTCCTTAGTGCTGCCGTTGTGAGACCAATAAATTATCTCACCCGTCTTTGCTATGCAGAAATAGTCGCCATTATCCTCGATGAATGGCAAAAGGTCTCTTGGAAGACCCATGACATTCCAGGCTGTTTCAGCAATGTCAAAGATATCAAGATGGCCAGAGCCGGGTAAAATTACCGCAGGCTCAAAGGTAGCGTTTGCAACATCGCTGCCAGACTTCAAAAATGATCGGTAGTCGTCATGAAAACTGATGCCCAGTTTGCTTTCTGCGCTAGCTATTTCGGTATCTGTCGGGTTTCGAAATGGATCGTTATTCATAATTATTGTTGCCTAACGTTAAGCGGCGTCCCAAGCCAATTTTAATTGACCGAGGCGAACAAGTGATACACTGGTGAACGTTTATCATCAACAAAAAATTTAAAATTGCTTGATATTTTTCTTAAATATTTCCGATAAAGGTTAACACAATCAGCCATATAGAAACCATCAATTTCCCCAAATTCTATTTTTACAAAACACAGATTTCCACCGCCAACCACAGTGAAATACCCTCCGCAAAAAGGACATTTTCAGACATAACTTTCTCCCCTGAAATCTATGACCGTCAATTTAGATAATGTCACGCTGATAGAACGGAATGGGGCAATATAACTAAATAGTTCTTTGGGTACTTCCAAATTAAAATGGCGGAAATCTAAGATTTCCGCCATTGTCGGATGATACGTTACTACTTAACATGAGACTCAGTATCGGGCGTTATTGCTCAACACCCCATACCGACGACTCACATTAAAGGTGACACATTAACTCGTGCGGTACTGCTTTAAAATGCCATCTAACTCGACCGAGGCATGGTGCAGATCATTGGCTAAGGTCACACTGCGCTGGGCTGTTTGTTTGATAGTTTCCGACTGATGGCGGATTTCATTCAATTGTCCGGCAATGTCGCGAGCGGCGACACTCTGCTCTTCCGCCGAGGCGGCAATTTGGCTGCTCATATCAAATACCGCATTGACCGATTGCGCCATGCCTTGAACATCATCACCGACGGCGATAATCGCACTGCGACCTTCATCGGCCTGATCGACTATCTCCATGGTAATGCTAGATAAACGAGTCGTGCCAGATTGTAAGCCTTCAATCATGGCCTGAATTTCTACCGTGGCCTGTTGAGTTCGACCCGCTAAGGTACGCACTTCATCGGCTACCACAGCAAAGCCACGACCTTGCTCACCGGCACGGGCCGCTTCAATGGCCGCATTTAAGGCTAACAAATTGGTTTGCTGGGAAATACTGTTAATAGTTGTGACTACAGCATCGATACTCGCCGCATCCTTAGACAATTGTTCCACCGATGAAAACGCCGCACCAATCTTAGTTGAGAGTAAACCAATGCTTTCCACTGTATGGCTAATACGCCCACGACTGGCCAACATTTGGCTTGAATTTTCCTTGGTTTGCAACGAAGTATTACTCGCATTAACAGAGACTTCTTCAATCGCTGAGGTCATTTGTGCCATCGCCACGGCAACGGAATCGAGGAATTGATGTTGGAACCCAATCAGTTTATCACTGGTGGCCGCCTGTTGATTAAATTCATCGGATGCCAATGATAAGGTCTGTGCATTTTTGCCAATGGCTGACACCATTTCACTCATATTGTCGGCGCAGCGATCGATTTCCCGGGCAATCAAACTGAAATCGTCAGTACCAAAGAAGTTTAATCTAAAGCTCAAATCACCATCGGCTAAGCGTTTGATGGCTAAGTACATGTCCCATAATCCACCACCGAGTGAAGTTGAAATCCAGTAACTCAGTTGGAATAAAGGCAACAAACCCACTAACGCTAACCAGAACATAAAGTTAGCATCGCTACGCGCATCGGCTTCCCACTCATGGACATTCTGCGTCAGTTGTAAGGCTTGACCTGACACACTGGCGCTGACCGTCACTTTATCCCCTTGACGCTGCGCATCACTTTGCCTTGAAGTTACAGTTAACCCGTATTGGCTGGCAAATTGAGATAAGGCGTCAGCTTGTAGCTTTTGCGCCGTTGCAACTTGCGCTAAGGTATCGACGCTAGCTTGAACCCGAGCGATTGAGGCCTGCTCAAGGTTACGGTGCGCATGTTGATAGTTGACAAGCGCCACGGCGGCCGTGATCAGCGCCACCATAGAACACACTACCCAAAACTTTCCGTTGAGACTGAACTTGATCAATATGGCATCAATGGTACGAAACTGGATTTGTTTCATCTTGATAATTCCTAAGAACAAAATGCTATTTGGCACTAAATCAGCAGTATAGCTCAGATTGTCACGACAACTATGTCAGTCATAAGATCTGAGCAGGTATTATGCTAATCCGTGCTAGCAACTTGGTTACGTGTGGCGGCAGACCACTTTTGTGTCAGAGTAACCAACTGCCCCGTTAACAGGCTCATGCTAAAACCTAATAAGCCACCAATGATCAACGACGGCACGACATTGGCCACATCACCCGCCATAGCAAAGGTAGTGCAACAGCCAATAAATGCGCCGGGAATAAAGCTAAGCTTTTGATAACTTGCCTGTAAACACATGGCCGAAGTGGCTATGCCGGTAAAAATATACCCAAATACGGGCGAAATAAAAAAGCTGCTACCCGAGATAATGAGCCAAGCCCAAAATACACCGGACAGGTTTGTGCACCACGCCATCATCACGCCCTGAAAGCCAGCCTTAGGTTGAGCAAAAAAAGTGCTACAACCTAAAAAGCCGATCCAAGTGACCAGATGAAAAGCATCTGCGACGCCACACCAAATAGCCGCCAATAGGCCGGCAGAAATAGCGACTTGCCAACGATTTTCCATGGATGACCCCTTTAGTAATTCTATTCACGGAAGTTTAATACCCTTGGGCGCTCTAAAATGTGTATTTTGAGGTGGCTTGGGTAAACATATTGGTTAAATTACCTCTATTTTGGTAACAAAAACCTGATCTATTGCTAATTTTCGGCATTAATGCCCGTAAAATCGCTAACAAGCAAATTTTTTGTGGTAAAAAAACGAAAAAAGCGCTTATTAGGCGCTTTTTTGTTCAAACGGCTTTCAGTTAACCCTCTTGCCGACACTTACACTCGCAATAGTTTATTCACGGGAAGATCGCGGATCCTCTGCCCCGTCGCCGCAAAAATCGCATTGGTTAAACTCGGGGCAACGGGCGGCACACCCGGCTCACCCACGCCCGCTGGCGCAGCATCAGACTCAATAATGATGATCTCCATATCGGGAGTTTGGGGAAGTCGCAGCAAAGGATAATCGTGGAAATTCGATTGCTGCACCTTGCCCTCTTTGTAAGTGATTTCCCCCATCAAGGCTAAACTCAAGCCAAATACAATCGCACCTTCTGTCTGTGCTTTTACCCTATCAGGGTTAACTATCGTGCCCGCATCTATGGCTGCGATGGCATTAAGCACTTTAAGCTGTTTATCCTCACTCACTTCCACCAACATAGCCACAGCGACGTAACTCACAAAACTGCGGTGCACAGCAAAACCCCAGCCCTGATTTTCACCCGCCTTGGGCGCCTTAGCTTGGGCTTTTTCGACCGCGTCGATTACCCCAAAATAGCGACTGACGTCCACGGGATGACGATCAAGATCTTCGCCATAGTTGCCATATTTAAACTGTTGGTCGGTAAAGGTCTCACGCCTTGCTTCACCTAACAGGCTACGCCACATTGCAGGGCAAGAAACCTGAGAACGATGAGCCATTTCATCGACAAAACTGCCGACACTAAAACCGTGCTGAATGTTACACACAGAGCGCATCCAACCAATACGGCTATGCGCCTGCGCTTTTACCGCTTCGTATCTTAAATTTGGCAAAGCAAAGGGCACATCCACAAAGCCTAAATCCAACTCACCGCCAGAGGGATATTCCACCCCTTCGGCAAAGGTTGAACTGATCGATGGGAATCCCGTACGGGCTAAAAGCGCGGTCGGTTTGTTATTGGCATCAAACAGTGCCTGATAGGACTGGGCGCTGATAGCATGGTAATAACCGTTTTGAATTTCATCTTCGCGGCTCCAACTCACCTTAATTGGACGCTTGAATTGCTTCGATAATAGTGCGGCTTCAACGCTAAAATCAGGTTTAGATTTACGCCCAAAACCACCACCCAATAGGGTGACATTCACTTTAATCGCATCTTCTTCCATACCTAGCGCTGCGGCCACATTTTGCTGGGTACTTTGCGGCGTTTGGGTCGATGCCCAGATTTCACAGCCCTTTTCAGTCACATGGGCGGTGGCAACGGGCGGCTCAATAGAGGAATGAATTAAATAAGGCACGGTATAAACCGCTTTTAACGTATTCGCCTCGGGCCAGTTTTTGATTTCATCACCAGCTTGACGCACGACATTACCGCTTTGCTGTACCCGCTCGACCAGTGACTTCAAATAAAGACTTGAATCATGCTGACTGTTGTCGGCCTGAGTCCAAGTGACTTTTAAGGCTTTGCGCCCTTCGAGGGCACTCCACGTGTTTGTGGCGATAACAGCTACGCCGCCCAAAGCCTGAAACGCGGGAGCGCCCTTAGCGGCTGGCAAACGATACACATCCACTACCCCAGCCACTTGACGCGCTGCGGTATCGTCCAAGCTTGCCACATCGCTCCCGAGCACCGGCGGGCGTATTATGCTGGCGTAAAGCATGCCATCGAGTTTGATATCGTAACCATAAATCGCGCTGCCACTTAACATGGCATCCATATCAACGATTTGACGTGATGCACCAATCTGCTTGAAATCTTTAACGTCTTTAAAGGTTAATGACTCAACTGCAGGTACTGGCTGCTCTGATGCGGCTAACGCTAACTCGCCAAACTTGGCCGAGCGGCCCGTTTTAGCATGCAGCACTTTATGGCTGGCGGTATGCACCTCGCTCACGGGAACTTTCCAACGTGCGGCGGCAGCCTGTTCTAGCATGGTTCTTGCCATCGCCCCCATCTGGCGCATGCGGTCGTAATTTTCGCGAATACTGCGGCTACCGTCGGTGTTTTGGCTGGCATAACGTTTATCAGCTAAACCTTGAATAGGGACAATTTTATCCCAATCCGCTTCTAACTCTTCGGCTAAGACTTGCAGAATGCCGGTTCTGATCCCCTGTCCCATCTCGGAGCGATGGCAAGTGAGGTACACTTTGTCGTCTTCACCAATGGCAATAAACAGATTCAACCGCGCTTCTTTATCCTGCGCCAGCGCCATGGGGCTCCATGTTAGTCCGCTCGCCCCTAATGCTAATCCGCCACCCACTGCGCCAAACAGTTTTAGCACGTCGCGGCGGCTGATATTTTCTACGGCAGTAAAAGTACTCATATTAGCCCTCCTGTTTGGCATAGTTTTGCAGTGCAGCTTTGATCCTAGGATAGGTTCCACAGCGGCAGAGATTACCCGACATGGCCGAGTTGATTTGTTCTGCAGAAGGTTTCGGATGCTGCGCCACTAACGCCGCAGCCGACATCAGTTGTCCCGCTTGGCAATAGCCGCACTGGGGCACGTTATGTTCGGCCCAAGCATTTTTAAGCTTTTGATTATCCAGCCCTTCAATTGTTGTCAGACGTTTTCCTTGTGCCTGCCCCAAACTGGTTAAACAGGCGCGCACAGGTTGGCCGTCTAAATGCACAGTGCAAGCACCGCATAACCCTGCACCACAACCATATTTAGTGCCCGTGAGCCCTAAAATATCCCGTAACGCCCACAGGATTGGCATCTTAGGATCGGCATCTAAGGTAAATGATTTACCGTTGATGAAAAGTGTTTGGATGGAAGCGGCGGTACTGGCTTCCTTGATAACTGCAGTGGTTGATAATACTTCTGCCATAACTCACTCCTTAAGTGCCAACCACGACGCAAGATCGGCTTGGGTATCAATATCAATTGCGGCGCGGGGTAGTGTTATAGCGACTAACGCTCCCCGCTGTGCTTGTTGTTTTAGAATCGATTTTGCCCCGCGATCACCACTCAAGTGAGTGAACTGCGGTAATGTAGAGGCATTAAAAATAGCAGGTACGCCTAAATCATCCAAATAATGGGCGGCAACGTCTTTACCGGTTTCATGCCATGTCAAAATCAGTTGTCGATAATCGTCTGCACTCAAGGCCACTTGGTCTGCCAATGTCAGCAGCATGGCATCAAAGCCCTGCTCCTTGGCATAGCTTGCCGCCAAACTCACTGAGGATGCCAAGCCTGTTTGCCACTGTGGATTAACTAAAATATCAAAGGGTTGGCGGGAATGAAGCTCGACTAATAATGGCTGCAATATGTGCTGATGAGCACCGAGTATGATTAACAAAGGCGTATGCTGGAGCGAATGAGTGTCTTGGCGATCCAAACCTAAATCTTGGTAACTAAGCTGCTGTAAACGCTCAACATGAGTGTTAATGATGGTTTGTTCGCGAATTTCCGTAGCGCTATGTGATGGTAGAAGTTGCGCTAACTTTACCCCGTCAAAGCGCTTACTCTCGCCGGCCGCAAGTACCACAATCAGCAGCCGCTTGGATGAAAGTGGCGTTTGCTCTGTCAACGTTTGCTCTGCCGACTTTGGTGCTGAAGACATTAGTACAGAAGGCTTTTGCACTGGCGGCAACATCATCAACGCATTATCTCATCGAGATGTTTTAAGGTTGCGCCATGGAGCACCCCGTGGCACTGGGCCAAAATACTTAACGCAACGGCACTCGGTAACTCGCCGCCAAGGGCAAGCCCCGCGGGAGCAGAAAATACCCCAGTAAAAGATTCAGCACTGAGCCCTGCCATTCCAAGCACTTTATCCCGTCGATGGGCAGGACCAAGCAAGGCGATATAGGCTAGCGGATGCGCTTGAATGACCTTTAATGCCGCAGCATCTAAGCCCAAGTTATGGTTCATCACCACGGCACAATCCAATTGAGCGATATGATTCGCGGTTAATTCCCCCGCGGTCAGTTTCACTATATGGGCATGGGGGAAATCCGCCGCTCTGGCATAGGCGGTACGACCATCAAAAACAGTCACTAGCCAACCTAAAGTGTGGGCCATGGCGGCAACGGGCTTAGCATCGATACCACCGCCAAAGATCCCAAGATGGAATCTTGGTCTCAAGGGAATAATCAGTGATTCTCCCGCGTCTTGGGTGAAGACGCCCGTGCGAACAAAATCGCTGGCGGGGAACGGCGTCAACTCCTCAGAATAAAACGCAGCGTGATACTGGCGCGCATCCGTCCCCGCTTTGACTAAAGGCAATTGGTAAAAACCCGACCGACCGTGGCGAAATGCCTGCACTAGCTCAACTAAGCCAAGATCATGATTCTCTTTTAGCAGAGGGATCAACATGATATCTACTATGCCACCACAACCGAGTCGATAGCTGGCATCGGACTCATCGCTTGCATCATAGGTGACACACATGACTTGCTTAGTCTGCATGGCATTTTGAGCATGGCGGCGTAAATCGGCTTCTAAACAGCCGCCACTTAACATAC
Source organism: Shewanella sp. SM55 (assembly GCF_025654025.1). Classification (NCBI taxonomy): domain Bacteria; kingdom Pseudomonadati; phylum Pseudomonadota; class Gammaproteobacteria; order Alteromonadales; family Shewanellaceae; genus Shewanella; species Shewanella sp. SM55. Next base: position 93,694 of record NZ_JAKKRS010000010.1, read on the forward strand.
CCACGCCTTGACCAAACTCATGGAACAACATCATGGCGCCAGGTTTGCGATAGGCCGAACCTTGAATTTTGGTGATCACCGCAAGCACCCAAGCGTCATCCGCCAGTGGTAGCCAATGCTCTAGTAAATCTTCGATTTGGTGATCCATCCGCAAGGACTCCATTGGGTTAGGGAGATTTAAAAAATTTAATGCGCTTATCGCTATTGAAACTATCAGCCGTTAATAACGCAGCTATCGACGACTATTTGTCATCAAAGCTTGACGCAAGTTTTATCAGCAAATAAAACCGCTTCGTCAAACGCTCGCATTAAACATATGGACAACCAAGTTAGCAAAGGCGTGTGCGTATTGAAAGGAGTAATAGATTTCAGAAAGTGTTGAAGCATAAAATATGTTCAGGGGAAGTTAAAGAGGAAGAATTGACGTCCATGTCTGAGTGGCGTTTGTTCGCAAATCAACCACATTTCATCTAAAACTGGTATTCGCCCGCCTTAGTGCGCAGTATCTGGGATTGGTTGTCTAGACTAATGGATGTCGATTCAATCTGTTCGATAATCTGTGATACTTCACGGGAATTATCGCGGATCACCATCATGCTCGAAGCTATTTCTTTAGAAACTAAGGATTGTTCTTCGGTTGAAGCGGCAACCTGAGTATTGATCCCATGAATCGCTTCCGTACTATGGCGGATATCCTCAAATACTGCCACGATACGTTGCAGTTCTACCCCCGCCTTTTGCATTAGCGTCGCCGCTTGAGTCACAGATGTACCAACTTGATTAGTACGGCTTTGAAGGCTTGCGACAATATCATCGATTTCCTTGGTGGAATCTTGAGTGCGCTGGGCTAATGATCGAACCTCATCAGCTACCACAGCGAAGCCTCGTCCTTGCTCACCGGCCCGTGCGGCTTCAATCGCGGCATTCAGTGCCAGCAAATTCGTTTGCTCAGCAATCGCCTTAATCACACTCAACACATTGCTGACTTGGGTACTTTCGTTCACTAGGTGTGACATAGAGTCCTGAGTATTCCTAAACTCAGTTTCTAATACCGACATGGCTTTCAACGCTTCCGATACTGTCTGTTTACCTACAGTGACATGCGTTTCATTTTCGGCGGCGCGGCTTTCAGCATTCGAGGTGCTCTCACTCACATGTACTAAGGTCGTGGTCATTTCTTCCATCGCACTGGCGCTGGCATCCAGTTCTCTCGCCACTCGATTTGAGCTTTCACGCGAAATTTGAATTGATGCTTTAGTTTGCTTAGCTAAATCAGCCACCTCTTTTGCAATGCCATCCGTCGTCGATAATGAACTGGCAAGGGAAGAGATAAACAAGTTGATTTGATTAACGATTTCGCCAATTTCCCCCTGAGTCGTAACAGAGATCCGCCGCGCAAGATTTTTAGAACGCTGAATATCGAGCAATTCAACACAGGTCTGCACTAAGGGAGTCACAATCCTGCTCTTAACGATAATAAATCCGCCAACGGCGGCTAAAATCACGATAAATAACACCAGTTGGGACCAGTTTAATGCCGCATGCAGGGAGTCGAGTCGGTTATTCACATCACCATCGGTACGTTTATCCAATGCTGTAAAAAACTCATCAATCGGCTGCATGATCTTAGCTTTTTCTCTGTGGTATTGGTCGCTATGTAATAACTCCCTCGCCATAGTTAAGTTAGGCTCACCTTTGATCGTGTAAGTTTGGGTGTTGGGATCCATAAAAATACCTTTGACGGCATTCATGGCTTTAACTTCGAGGGCGACTAACGCATCTGAGTTTTGCTGAGCTTGTTCAAGGTAACGGAATTCTTCATCAGAAAAACCGAGGGACTTCATTTGCGTGTTTATCGCAATGCTAGCACCGTCGGGTTTTGGCTTATCGCCATAGCTCAGCACCAAATCCCAGTAAATCTGGTGATATTTTTCAGGTCTAGACTTCTCACCATTACGGATAGCCAAAATATCCATATACATTTTTTCGTATTTTTCATCACCCGTAACAGCGTAAGTTCGAGCGAGACGCGTTAGGTCATCGGAACTTTGTCTTAACTCATCGGCAACTTGATAGGACTGATATCGAACGCTAGCCGCATCATTAAAGAGATCGATTTTAGACTTAACATTGAAGCTCAATACCGCAGAAATCACGGCACTCGCGACTATGGTCGAAAAGACCACGCTCATCATTGTTTTTGTTTTCATACTTACCCCAGTAGACGGAAGAACTGCTTTAAGTCTAGAAGGAAAAACAGAAAACATAAAAAAGGTTGGTTTATTAGTTGAAATAATCATTTGATTTGCGAGTGATTATCGCTCACAAATCAAGCAATGCTGAATGGCGTCTCAATTAGAGTAAAAGTTGGTCCGCGACAAAGGGGTTATGCTCGCGCTCTTCACCAAAAGTCGACATAGGACCATGCCCAGGAATGAATTCAACCTCGGCGCCTAAGGGCCACAGTTTTTCGGTGATCGAGTGAATTAAATCCTGATGATTTGATTGGGGGAAATCAGTGCGGCCGATAGAACTTCGAAACAAAATATCCCCCACCCACGCCAACTTAGATTGGGCAGAGAAAAGTGCAATGTGTCCCGGCGTATGCCCAGGGCAATGCAGCACAGATAAACTTTGCTCGCCCACTTTAACAATATCACCATCCTGCAGATATTGATCCGGTTCAAAGGCATCACAATGGGGAAAACCAAAATTTTGGCTTTGCTTAGGTAAGTTATCAATCCAGAATTTATCGGCAATATGCGGGCCAATAATCGGCACATTGGCGGCTTTCGCTAAGGCTTTTGCACCACCGACATGATCGATATGCCCATGGGTAAGGAGGATTTTTTCGAGGACGAGTCCAAGTTTCGCCACTTCGTTTTGGATCCTGTCAATATTCCCGCCGGGATCCACGACCGCAGCACACTTGGTTTTTTCACACCAGATCAAGCTGCAATTTTGCTGAAAAGGTGTCACTGGAATAATCTGATACTTCATAGCTTCAATCTCGTGTTATCCATAAGCGATAGATTACGCTAAGAAACTCATCATGGCTCAAATTTGTATCCAAAAAATTGATCTTCACCAAAAGCTAATCAAATAATCCTAGCTTACGACATAAACTATTTTGTCTATACCCAAGTTAGCTGAAGATACGCGTTTCAGGTAGCCTAGGTTACTGCATCTTCAGCTTATTTGGGTATACAATCTGCCAATCACAATAACATGATCCTCTGCCATTAAGGTTGTTTGATGAAACCCGATATTATTCTCGCCGGAGTGCTGGCGAAGAAACACACTTTTACCTTGCCCCTCAACTATCAAAATCCAATTGCAGAGCAAATCCAAGTGTTTGCCAGAGAACTCTGTAGCCCAGAAAACAAAGATAAAAAACTACCTTATATCGTATTTTTTCAAGGCGGCCCTGGATTTGCGGCCATGCGTCCCGCCAGCAACAGCGGCTGGATCCGCCGCGCATTAAAAGAATATCGAGTGTTATTACTCGATCAACGTGGTACAGGCTTATCAACACCGATTAATTACCAAAGCCTGCAACATTTAGATCCCGCAGCTCAAGCGGATTACCTAAGCCATTTCAGGGCTGACAATATCATTCGTGATGCCGAAACGATTCGTGCCCAGCTTTGTCCCGCCGATAAGTGGGCGATTCTCGGCCAAAGTTTCGGGGGATTTTGCGTGTTACATTATTTAAGCGCCGCCCCTCAAGGCGTCAGCGAAGCCTATATTACGGGTGGCATACCATCATTAACCCGTAGCAGCGACGACGTCTATCTTGCGACTTATCAACGCGTACTGGCGAAGAATAAACAATTTTTCCAACGCTTCCACGATGCTCAACATCTCGTCACTCGCTTAGCAAAACATTTGCTTGAAAATGAAGTGTATTTGGCAACGGGTGAACGCCTCACGGTTGAAATGTTGCAACTGCTGGGTATTAATATTGGAATGGAGCAAGGGCCTGAATCGGTTTATTATTTGCTTGAACAAGCCTTGATCAACACGGCTTCAGGGACAGTCGTTAACCCGTTATTTTTAAATCATTTCGGTCAAATGCTCGATTACAACACTAACCCTATTTTTGCCCTGTTGCATGAAGCCATCTACTGTCAACACTCAGCTTCACAATGGTCTGCACACAGGGTTAGACAGCAATTCCCCGCCTTTAACTATCAACAAGGTAAACCGTTTTTATTCACAGGTGAGATGATATACCCATGGATGTTTGACCAATTTAGTCACTTAGTGCCGCTTAAAGCCGCGGCAGAAATCCTCGCCCATAAATCAGATTGGCCAGCACTTTACAATCTAGAGCAACTGGCACAAAACCGAGTCCCTGTTGCAGCGGCCATTTACAGTGAAGATATGTTTGTAGAGATGCAATACAGTTTAGAAACCACAAAACAAGTTGGCAGGCTAAAGTATTGGTTAACATCAGAATATGAACATAACGGCATCCGCATGGATGGAGAACGCATACTGGATAAGCTCATCAGCTTAAACCGAGGCGACACCTTAAGATAAATGTGAGCTTTAAGGGCTAATTAAGTTAATGCTGAGATTATATGCCTGCTCCTCATCAATTGAGTGATTTTGGCAAGCTTTAACGACCTATTTCCGTATGAGTAAACCGTTTTGGTTTACTCTTTTTTTGCCCAAATTCAGTGCTGTGAAAGCGTTATAGCTTAAGGTCTAATCTCCCCTACAACAGAATCACAACGCACTCGTGACTATTAAGCCTCTGTAGCCACTTTGCGTGTTCGACTCCTTGCGCCAGCACTAGCCACTGACTTCTTCACACTGCTTTTAGCTGTACTTGCAGTGCCTGCCCGTTTTGCCGAGCTCGAGGCTTTGCGGTAAGGCGACTTACGATAACCAGATTTATTACTTGCCGTTTTACGATAACCTTGGCCTTGTAAACCATTAAGCGCGGTTGGCAGTTGTGCGCCTGCATTCTGGATAAGCGTGGATAAGGTGCCGAGCAGTGGCTGCATAAAGGCTTGATAAGAGGTTTCTTTATGGCAAATGCCGTTCAAGCTCGCTTCCCAAAGCGCTGTCATATCCGGCGTAGTCGCACTCGCGGGCAAGCTGTTAATCAATCCTTTCCCCACGTCTGTCGAGACAATAGATTTACCTAAGCGTTGTAAAAAACCGCGTTTGAACAGCAATTCGATAATACCTGCACGGGTGGCCTCTGTACCTAATCCGTCGGTTTCTTTAAGAATTTTACGGATCTCAGGATCGGTCACATAACGGCTAATACCCGTCATAGCACCGAGTAAAGTGGCATCGTTAAAGGCCTTTGGTGGTTGAGTATTTTTCTCCAACAATTCGCCTCGAGTACAATGCAAGGCCTGTCCCAATTTCAAAGGTGGTAATTGACCGATAAACTCGTCATTCTCCTCATCGTCCTTACCTGTGCTTTCTTCCGTCGACTTGTTGCCACTCACCTTACTGCCATTTGGCTCTTGGCGGGCAAAGAGTTGCTTCCAGCCGAGGGATTTATCCTGACGCGCCTTGGTATTAAATAAGCCACCCTCGATTGTCACTTGCACTGTGGTTTCACTGTAACAATAAGCCGGATAAAACTGGGCTAAGTACTGGCGAGCAACATGAAGATATAACTGCCTCTCACGCTGACTCAAGCTAGATAAGTTAGCCGTCTTCTCTGTGGGGACGATTGCGTGATGGGCGTCCACTTTTTTATCATCCCATGCTTTAGATTTAAGACGGGGATCGGGTGCATCAGCACCTTGCAATAACTCAGCAGCACCGTCACTTATCGCCTTAAGTACCGAAGGCGCAAGGTTATGTTGCTCAACGGGTAAATAACGACTGTCGGAGCGTGGGTAAGTAATGAGTTTATGACGTTCATACAAACTTTGGCAGGTATCGAGCACATCCTTAGCACTCATGCCAAACCGTTTCGCCGCATCAATTTGCAACGCGGATAAGCTGTAGGGCAATGGTGGATTCTGTTTCTTGTCCTTAGCCACTAATTGAGTGACTAAGGCGGGTTTATCACTGATGCGACTCACCACATTTTGCGCTAACCCTCTCACTAACACTCGTCCTTCTTCATCCATATAGGGCTGACAAGCTTCGCTAGGTTGCCACTTGGCGCTGAAGGTTTCTTGCTTCTCGGTCGCCAAATGCGCCAGTACTTCATAAAAAGGTTTAGATTGAAAGTGGGCAATCTCTTCATCACGGCGCACCACTAGCCCAAGCAATGGCGTTTGTACTCGGCCGACGGATAACACGCCTTGATAACCGACCTTTTTACCTTGGATGGTGTACGCACGCGTCATATTCATGCCATAGAGCCAATCGGCACGACTGCGGGCTAAGGCCGATGTGGATAAAGGAATAAACTCGCGATTACTGCGTAGCTGCGTTAGAGCCCGTTTTACAGCTTGTGGGTTTAAGTCACTGATCAGTAAACGCTGGGTTTGATGTAGCTTGTCCCCCGTCACGCCAAGATAGGCAATCACTTCATCCACGAGTAACTGCCCTTCACGGTCGGGATCGCCCGCGTTAACCAGCGTGTTGGCTTGTTTGACTAATCGTTTAAGCACTGTGAGTTGGCTGCGGGTTGCGGCCTTAGGTTTTAGTTGCCACTTGTCTGGCACTATTGGCAAATGCTCGAATTTCCAAGACTTAAATTCGGGATTATAGGCATCAGGTTCTGCTTGCTCGAGCAAGTGACCAACGCACCAAGACACACAATCGCCATTGGCGGCTTCGATAAATCCATCGCCTTTTTTATGGGGTTTAGGCAATACATCGGCAATGGCCCGCCCTAGGCTAGGTTTTTCTGCGATATAGAGAATCATACAAACACCAAGCACTGGATATAATTACAGTATAATTTAGCCCAAACGCCAGTTGAGTGCAAATTTCTGTAGTAAACCGAGCTTAAATGTAAAAGCTTAAGTGTAAATTCAATTGCGAATGATTCTCAACAAGGCATAAGATACACTAAATAACTAAGGAGTGACTATGGGACAGTTTGCAATAAATGCGCGACAGGCTATGACAATAACTCCAGCATTAATATTAAGATTCAATCAGTTATTGATATTCCATAGCTTAATGTTACTCGCAATAAGCATGCTCACCAGTACCTGGCTGGGACAAATGAAAATCATCGATATGCCGTTAGCATGGGGATTCATTCTCGTCATTCCTATTGCTGTGAGTTTATCTCTATTACTCAGCCATCAAATCACGCGCCATAGCTTAAGCAGCTTATTCGGCGTGTGGATGCTACTTTGGGTAATGGGATAACTGACATTCATAATAAATCACTACCGTATTTCGAGTTAACTCGCCCCTCCGCTCTATTTACCCATGCTAAAACTCAATTTCAAAACACATTGGTTTCAAATATTTAACACTTTAACTATGAAGCTCCCTAAAAAATAGTTATGTTGAGTATCTTGGATATTTACAAAAAATGTCTTAATCAAAAGTGAATGTCCTAACTCAACATCTGTTGAATAACCGTAAACCTAAAAACTCTGCTAAAACAACACAATAAAGGAATCGGAGTCTATGAATGAGATTGTCAACGCGATCAATAGTGTAATTTGGAGCCCTGCACTTATTTTTCTTTGCCTAGGTGTAGGGCTCTATTTCTCCCTTCGCACTCGATTTTTACAGCTGCGCCATCTGCCAGAAATGATACGCCTGATGTTTGATGGTAAGAGTACTGATGCGGGAGTCTCGTCTTTTCAAGCACTCGCGATGACATTAGCGGGTCGAGTCGGTACAGGTAACATTGCAGGGGTTGCCACAGCAATCACCTTTGGTGGTCCTGGCGCTTTATTTTGGATGTGGATGGTTGCCTTTCTCGGTGCCAGCTCCGCTTTCGTTGAATCTACCTTAGGTCAAGTCTATAAAGAAAAAATCAATGGTGAGTATCGCGGTGGACCTGCTTTTTATATTGAAAAAGGCTTAGGCATGAAATGGTATGCATGGGTATTTGCAATTGCGACCATATTTGCCTGCGGGATCCTGCTGCCGGGCGTACAAGCTAACTCGATTGGTTCAAGTTTAAAAACTGCTTTCAACATAGATCCTAATGTGACTGCAGCCATACTGGCTATGCTTCTTGGTTTTATTATTTTTGGCGGTGTAAAACGTATCGCTCACTTTGCCAGTGCCGTCGTCCCCTTTATGGCACTGGGTTACATCATAGTGGCTTGTGTCATCATAGCGCTAAATATTGGCCAGCTACCGAGTATTTTATGGTTAATTATCAAAAGTGCCTTTGGCTTTGATGCGGGTTTTGGTGCCATTTTAGGCTTAGCCATCATGTGGGGGGTAAAGCGGGGGATTTACTCCAACGAAGCGGGTCAAGGTACAGCGCCACACGCCTCATCTGCAGCGGCGGTAAGCCATCCAGCCAAACAAGGGTTAGTTCAAGCTTTTTCTGTGTATATCGACACCTTATTCGTTTGCTCTGCAACTGGTTTCATGCTGCTTATTACAGGACTGTATAATGTTCAGGGCCCTGACGGTGCGGCGCTCTATACCGGCATTGCCGGAGTCGCTGCAGGACCAGGCTACGTACAAACGGCAATGGAAAGTATGATGCCAGGATTTGGCAATATCTTTGTGGCTATCGCACTGTTCTTCTTCGCCTTTACGACCATAGTGGCTTATTACTACATTGCCGAGACCAACATTGCCTATATTAACCGTAAAGTAAATCATCCTTGGTTCATGGTCGTTCTCAAAGTCGTGATCATTGGCTCAACCGTATACGGCACAGTTAAAACGGCTGATATGGCTTGGGGAATGGGTGACATTGGTGTCGGACTCATGGCATGGCTCAATATTATTGCCATTATTCTATTAAGGAAAACCGCATTCACTTGCCTTAAAGATTATGAATCACAACAAGCACTCGGCATAGAGCCACTTTTTGACCCGGTAAAACTGGGGATTAAAAATGCGGATTACTGGGTTGAACGCAAACACGCTGAAGAAAATGTAATGACTGAAACAGCGCAACGTATAAATACGTAGACGTTACCACTATGCTCCGTTAAGCAAATATAAGCCATTAAAAAGCCAGTGATTTCTCACTGGCTTTTTTGTATCGTTTAGAACAAAAAGGACACAAATTTTACGATACTGAATGACCCACAATCCTTATGGGTGACAGACGTTATGCAGCTCTAAGTTAGTGCCGATATCTTTATTTCGATCGGCTTTAGCATCGTCATTACGCAGTTGCGTCAAGTGATCTAAATACGCTTGGTCAACGTCGTTCGTGATGTAGTGACCATCAAATACGGACGTTTCGAAACGTTTAATCGCAGGATTCTCCATTCTTACCGCTTCAATTAAATCGGGTAAGTCTTGGAAAATAATGCCATCAGCACCAATTAACTTGGCGATTTCATCGGCATCACGACCGTGTGCAATAAGCTCATTCGACGTTGGCATATCAATACCGTACACGTTCGGGAAACGAATTTCCGGTGCGGCAGAGGCAAAGTACACTTTCTTAGCACCTGCTTCACGGGCCATTTCGATGATTTGCTCTGAGGTCGTACCGCGAACGATAGAGTCGTCCACCAACAGGACATTTTTGCCTTTGAACTCAGTGTTAATGGCATTCAACTTACGACGCACTGACTTCTTACGCTCCTGTTGACCAGGCATGATGAAGGTACGGCCAATATAACGGTTTTTCACAAAACCTTGGCGGTACGGTAAGTCCATGCAACGGGCAATCTCCAGCGCGATATCGCAAGAGGTTTCAGGAATAGGAATAACCACGTCGATATCGTGATCATACCATTCTTTCTTAATCTTCTCGCCAAGCTTAGCGCCCATGTTGACGCGACTTGCATATACAGACACTTTGTCGATCGTCGAATCTGGACGGGCAAAATAGACGAATTCGAAGATACAAGGTGCATAGCTAGGCTCGGCTGCACATTGACGGGTATACAGCTGACCGTCAATTGAAACATAAATCGCTTCACCCGGTGCTACATCACGCATCACTTCAAAGCCAACGGCATCAAGTGCCACACTTTCAGAAGCCACCATGTATTCAGTGCCAGTGGCAGTTTCGTGCTTACCTAATACCAAAGGACGAATACCAAATGGGTCACGGAACGCGACTAAGCCTTGACCAATAATCATGGCAACAACCGCGTAGGCGCCACGAGCTTGTTGGTGTACGTTAGCGACCGCATCGAACACTTCTTCCGACGTCAGGGTCAAACTCGTGGTTTTTTGCAGTTCGTCGGCCAACAGGTTTAACAAGACTTCAGAATCCGAAGTGGTGTTCACGTGGCGACGTTTTTTGATCAGCCCTTCGGCTAATTCGACTGTGTTGGTTAAGTTACCGTTATGGGCTAATGAGATCCCAAATGGCGAGTTAACATAGAAAGGCTGCGCTTCAGATGCGCTTGAACTGCCCGCAGTTGGATAACGCACATGGCCAATACCAGCATTACCTTGTAGGCGTTGCATATGTTTGACTTCAAAAACGTCTTTAACCAAACCATTGGCTTTACGTAGTCTGAAAGCACCACGATCAATGGTCACAATACCTGCCGCATCCTGACCTCTGTGCTGCAACACTGTCAGTGCATCATAAATGGTCTGATTAACCGATGATTGGCCAACTATTCCGACGATACCACACATGGGTAAGCTTCCTCATTGTAAGATGTTCTATCACTTAGGATTATTTTATTTTCTTTCTTATAGTTTGGGTACAAAGCTGGAGGTATTTTCCAAATAGTCAAAAAACCATTGAATAACAACGCCAAATTCGGGTACTAGCACAGAATCTTTCCACCATTGGGAGTTGGGAGAGCCTGTAAAAGCATCCATGAAAAACAACAAGGCGCTCACAATAAGCGCGCCTCGAATAGCACCGAAGCACAAGCCCAAAAGCCTGTCAGTGCCAGATAATCCGGTTTTGACAACAAGTTGTCCGAGAATATAGTTAACTAAGGCACCGAGTACCAAAGTGGTAATAAAGAGGATGGCAATAGAAACGCCATTACGCAGCATCTCATCGTTCATTTGTGTTAAGTGAACGGCAAGATCTTGGTAAAATTGGCTGGCAACAAAGAAAGCCGCAAACCATACCACTAAGGACATGGCTTCTTTGGCAAATCCACGGATCAGACTGATGAGAGTCGATAATCCGATGACGAATATGATAGCGTAATCAATCCAAACCATTGAGATGGCTTTCCGACATGGGCTTTAAGACGGCGCGATTCTACCAGAGACTGAAACGATTCTCACCCCTAGTGAGGTAAATAAATCATTTTCAGTCTCGTGTGTTGTATCACCATTAAGATTCTAAGGGATTAAAAGGAACAATCCAGCCCTTGAGACGTGTAAGGTTTTCCACCTCAACCTGTACTTTCTTCAGCTTTGCCTCAGACACATCGGGTCCGACAAACACTTTAGTTAATACGCCATCTTTAGGGTTTTCAGGAATAGTGTACGCTTTAAAACCACTCTTACGCAGCTGTGCAACCAAGGCTTTAACATTCGTTGCGTTGTTAAAACTGCCAAGCTGCAAGGTAAAGCCACTTTTCAAGCTGTCACGGCTGACCACTTTAACGGCATCCTCTTTGGCTGCACTGGCTTTGGGCGTTTCTGCTTTAGGCTTTTCAGCCTTAGCCACAGTAGTCGCTTTAGCGTCCGCTTTTTTAGCCGGCTCAGTTTTTACAGTGGCTTTAGGCGGCTCTTTTTTAGCTTCAGGTTTCGTTTCAGGCTTAGGCTCTGCTTTTTTTACATCAGGCTTAACGTCTTTCTTAACATCTTGCTTTGCGACTTCGATTACTGGCGCAACGGCAGACTTTTCATTGTCAGCATTAACTGGCATTTCGGCTAAGGCGACCTCAGTCCCATTCAGCGCAGCAGCATCCTCGGCCGACAAGACTTCAAACATATCATCGTCGGCTTTTTGCTGCTCAATCACGGTCGGGCGCAAAGGAATTTCGGAAAACTGCTCTTCTTGGCGATCTTTTTTGCCATCCAAAATATCCGGCAAAAAAATTACCCCAAGCGCAACCAGCACTACAGTGCCGACTAAACGATTATGAAACTGGCTAGACAAAACTGACTTCCTGCATAAATTGAGACTTAAAACCTGCCACAGTGTAAAAGGAGCCAAACACAATTACCACATCATCTGGGTTAATTTGCGCTTTTAATGCAGACCAAGCCTCAGATATGTCCTCAAACTCAAATGCAGCAGCCTCAGTGGCTAATGTTTTGCGTAGCATGGCCGAACTCGCGCCACGCTCACCGTGCAGACTGACCAAATACCAAGTGTCGATCAGTGGGTTGATCACAGGCAACACACCTGCGATATCTTTATCCTTCAACATGCCGCAAAGGGCGAAGACGCACTTACCCACAACGATTGGCGCTAATTGTTGTACCAAAAACCGCGCCGCATGGGGATTATGGGCAACATCGAGTAACACTAACGGCTTCTCACTCACCCGCTCTAATCGACCCGTTAACCGAGCCGTGCTAATACCCTCAGCAATAATTGAAGGCGTGATATCCGGCCAGCCCTGTTCAATCACTGCCAATACAGTCGCCGCATTAGGTAATGGCAAAGTTGGTAACGCTAAATCGTGCAGTTTGAGCACTTGACCTTGAAAATCCCACAGATTGCCATGGGCTTGATAACTGAATTCGTTACCGACGCGATACAAGATGGCGCCAACCTCATTGGCGACATCATTGACAGTGTGTGGCAAGTTGGGTTCACCTACAATGGCAGGTTTACCACGGCGGAAAATGCCCGCCTTTTCACGGCCCACAAGCTCACGGGTATTACCGAGATAACTTTCATGGTCTAAATCGACCGACGTCAGTACGCTAATGTCGGCATCGATAATATTGGTGGCATCTAACCGTCCACCTAAACCGACTTCTAAGATAACCACGTCAAGCTGAGCGGCTTTAAAGAGTATCAAGCCTGCGAGCGTAGCATACTCAAAAAAGGTCAGAGAAATATCGCCGCGCGCGGCTTCAATTTGCTCAAATGCCGTAACAAAACCGCTATCACTGACATCGCTACCATTGATACGCACTCGCTCGTTGTACTTCAGCATGTGTGGCGAACTGTATACGCCAACCGTCAAACCCGATAAGTGCAGAATATTTTCGAGCATGGCGCAGGTGGTGCCTTTGCCGTTTGTCCCCGCCACGGTCACTATCTTGGTTGGACCTAAATCCAAAAGACCAAGGGTTTGCGCGACCTTAGAGACACGGGTTAACCCCATATCGATTTCGGTTGGATGTATAGATAGCAAATAATCCAACCACTGTTCCAATCCTGCATTTGGCGCTGGTACTGTAAGCATGTCCGTATATCCTCGTATTCGATTATCTCTCAAATAAGATCTTTTCAATCCAACATGAATAATGGCCCAAGGGCGAGCTTAGGTAATTGATATTGTTCTGGATAAGTCACATCAACTAAATAGAGTCCATGGGGTTTAGCCGTTGCTGCGGCTTGGTTTCTGTCTTTTAACGCGAGCAAATCGCCCATCCAAGTCAGTGGCTGATTACCTAGACCGATTTCTAACAATGAACCGACAATATTGCGCACCATGTGATGCAAGAAAGCATTCGCGGCGATATCAACAATCACATACATACCTTGGCGCGTGACATTAACGCAATGCACATTACGAAACGGTGTTTTCGACTGACACTGAACAGCGCGAAAGCTAGTAAAATCCTGCTCACCCAAGAGTGCCTGTGCCGCTTGGTGCATTTTGTCAGCATCGATATTGCCGTGATAATGGCTTACACCATGGCGTAAAATCCCAGGCCGAAAAGTGTGATTATAAATCACATAGCGGTAGCGTCTGGCGGTGGCCGAAAAGCGCGCATGGAAACTGTCGTCGACTTCTTTGACCCAACGAACGGCAATATTGTCGGGCAAATTAGCATTCACCCCTAAGGTCCATGCGCCTTCATTACGAATAGCATTGGTTTCAAAATGGACCACTTGGCCTGTGGCATGCACGCCCGCATCGGTACGGCCAGCGCAGAAGACGCCGATAGGCTCATTGGCCACTATCGATAACGCCCGTTCTAATTGCCCTTGTACTGAATCGACTTCGGCCTGACGTTGCCAGCCAAAATAACCATTACCGTCATATTCAATACCTAATGCAATCCGCATCCACTTATCCTCACAATTGATTTAGCGGCGCATTTTATCACAGCAGCCCATAAAAAAAACGGCGCTGAAGGCGCCGTTAGATTGAAACACTCTCAACCGGGATTAACTAATCTCTTTGAGCAAACGTCCAGCTTCATCCTGCTGGCGCTCGTTACCGTCAATTTGCACTTCTTTGAGCAGGGCTTTCGCACTGTCGCTGTCGTCAATTTCGATATAAGCACGCGCTAAATCCAGCTTAGCGTTGACTGAGTTTTCTTCATCATCAACATCGATCATCGCGGCATCACCGATTAAAGCACCGACATCACTCATCTCAACGTCAACTTCCGAATACAAATCGGTATCAGCCCCCTCTTCATCGGCATCATTCAGCAACTTGTCGATGTCGATAAAACCGTTTTCATTTTGAAAACTGGTTAAATCATGGTCAGGAACAAACTTTTTCTGCGCTTTTCGCGACTCCTGGGCATCGAGTGCAGCCAAGGCTTCATCGACGGTAAGATTATGATCATCGACCAGAGAGAAACTGTCTTCCGACGTCAACACATCTTCATCGTCATAATCTGTATTGGCTGTAAAAGCGGCGAGCACATTATCGTCACTTAAGTCGAGCCCTTGCTCAAGGTCCAAATCATCCGTGTCTTCTTTGATATCAAGTTTAAAATCTTCACTAAAATCAATATCGTTACGCGTAGCCTTAATGGGCTTCTCTTGAGAAGCATAATCGAGCGCTGTGGCATCTTTATTAGGCTCAACATCATTAGCCGTTACATCTGCTTGCGTTGCAGCAGGCTTAGCCTTAGGTGCAAAATCTAGCTCTGAGTCCCAATCGAGCACATGGGGATCTTTGCTCTTATTGGCTTTTAAATCATTAAAGAAAGAAGATTCTTTTTCTTTAACACTGGCCGCGGCTGCAGCAGCGGCCAAAGTGACTGCGGCCGTCGCTAATACATCAGCGTCGTTATCGTCACTCAGTTCCTCGACTAATGTAAAAGTATCATCGGTGCCGTCGATAGAGTGAGCCGCACCTATGCCTTTAAGTAAATTATCTTCGTCAACTGAATTGTCGTCTGAATCGAGTTGCGCCGTTTCCATATCAAAGTCGAATTCATCTTCATCGGCATCCAATTGCTCCGGCACATCAAACTCAGCTAAGAGTGCATCTAAATCATCATCACCTGACGCTTCACCTTTTATGTCTTCCGGTAACGAAGCTTCTAATTCTGCGGCGATTTCTGCACTGATATCATCATCTTCTGCATCGACTTTGAGTTCAGGCTCAGCATCAAAACTCGCCAGTAGTGAATCAATATCATCGGATTCTTCTACGCCTAATTCATTAAGCTCATCGTCTAACTCAGCGGCAATTTCAGCACGAATATCGGGCTCGACTTCAGGTTCAACCGCTGGCGTCGGTTTATCAAAATCCGCTAACAGAGCATCAATATCGTCGGTATCTTCCACACCCAGCTCATCAAGCTCAGCGTCTAGCTCGGCGGCAATTTCAGCGCCGAGGTCGGGTTCAACTTCAGGTTCTGCAGGTTTATCGAAATCGGCTAACAGGGCGTCAATGTCGTCGGTATCTTCTACGCCCAGTTCATTAAGCTCAGTGTCTAGCTCTGCGGCAATTTCAGCACCGAGATCAGGTTCAACTTCAGGTTCTGCAGGTTTATCGAAATCGGCTAACAGGGCATCGATGTCATCGGTGTCTTCTACGCCCAGTTCATTAAGCTCCGCATCTAGTTCAGCAGCAATTTCAGCGCCAAGATCAGGCTCGACTTCAGGTTCAGCGGCTGGCGTTGGTTTATCGAAATCAGCCAATAAGGCATCGATATCATCAACGTCTTCTCCGCTAAGTTCATCATCTAGCTCATCACCGAGTTCTGCCGCGATGGCAGCACTGAGATCTTCATCATCAGATGCAACAACGTCTGGGGCAGGCGCTTGTGCAGTCTCAGTATCTTTTGCAGGAACACTAAACTCGGCAAGTAATGCATCAAGATCATCGTCATCCGCGATGGCTTCATCGGCAGGTTTAGTGTCTGCGACTTCAACATCATTCAACTTAGAAGTAACATCATTACTGTCATCTTCTTGAGCTAAATCGCTCGCAAAGTTACGCTCTAATTCACTTAAATCCTCTTCGGCTTCGGTGCTGTCTTCAGAAGTGCTGTCGTCAGAACCTAGGCCCGCTAATAGTGCATCAAGATCGGCTTCCTCAAGAATATTGCCAGATTTAGGTTTCTCCTCAACAATATCCTCTTCCTGATCGCCCATGGCTTCGGCCCACAGATCATCAAGAGATTGCCCTTCGTCTTCAACCTCAGGTTCGGCAGAGATCCCCGGATCGACAAACATTTCAGAAGCCATATCCATCTGATCGTGGGAGTCAGTCAAATCTTGCTCAGGTTGTAAATCGACACTGCCCATATCAAGAAGACTATCGATGGAGTCCGCATGGTCAGAATCTAAATGTACCGCCATATCGTCTAAATCGTCATCATCCATATCCATGATGGCGGTACCTGCAATCCCAGCTGCACCGGCGGCCATAACCGCTTCTTGTGTCTGCATTTCACGACGTTCTTTATTGCGTTTACGGCGCAGGAACCAGAACACAGCAAGCAGTAAGAACAAGGCAGGGATCACAGCCGCGGCAATCAATAACGCAGGACTGTTAAGGATATTGCGCCACAAGTCATCGGGCTCAATCGGTGCCTCTGCCTCTACTTCAGCTTCAACAGCTATCGTCTCTGGCACTTGCGCAGCTTCAACTTCGGCTTTCAAGGCTTGGTTTTGTAGTTTGCTGGCTTGAAGTGTTTCTTCCAGCACAGCAATCCGTTGATTTAATTCTTCAACTTTAACTTTTAGCGCTTCAACATCTGAAGTGCGCACTGAGAGTTGATCTTGCGTGCGGGCTAATTCATCGGTTAATGACAGATTTTTGCTTTCTGCCGCTTCTAACCGCGCCGTCACATCTGAACTCAGCATCTTGGGCTTTTCTGGAACAGGTGTTTCAACAACCGCTTTAGGTGGTGTCACTTTCGTTTCAACAATCACCGCAGGAGCCGTGACTGGCGCTTTTGCTGTCGTCACCTTAGCTGGCGGTTTAGACGCTGCTTTCGCCGGAGCCCGAGATTGTCTATCACTTTGCTCTGCTCTGGCTATCGCCATACGATTGGGGATCGACAGCATGACTTCTTTAGACGGAATGAGCAGGATCATACCGCGTTCTAAACTGTTATAACTGGCAGAGTTAAACGCATGAGGGTTAGCATCGTATAAGGCGGCCATCACCTGATAGACGCTAACACTGGCATCAGGACGGACTTTTTGCGCTATGCTCCAAAAAGTGTCTTTCGATGTCGTTGGACCATATTGATGGTTAACTTGACGAATCTGTCCGTCTGGCCCCATGATTTTTAAGGGTTTTAATCTTGGTGTATCTGCAGCAACGGCGGGATCAATAAAATAAGCGGTAGAAGAAACAGCTAAAACAGTGGCCATTAGACCCACAAGATACGAAGTGCGAAATTTCATCAATCCTTCCCTTTGAAGCGCTATAAAGTTATCTCACTGATAACAGGCTTTAGGCAATTGTATTTATTGAGATTACTATAAACCAGAAATCCCCGCCCTGCTACTGTTCACAATTGTAAAACAAAAAAAGCCTGCTGACAGCAGGCTTTTCAATGGGCATCAAATGCAATCTAATGCTTAGTAATAATCTCTCACTAAGATCTCGGCAATTTGCACACTGTTCAAGGCTGCGCCTTTACGAATATTGTCTGACACGACCCACAAGTTAATCCCGTGAGAATGAGAAATATCCTTACGAATGCGACCCACATAAACCGGATCGGTTCCTGCGGCATCTGTCACTGCTGTTGGATAATCATCATCGGATTCAAACAATACCACTCCTTCGGCATTACGCAGTAAAGCTTTAACGTCTTCGGCATCAACAGGCTGACGAGTTTCGATATTAATGGCTTCCGAGTGACCATAAAACACAGGCACACGTACGGCAGTCGCATTCACTAAAATCTCATCGTCACCGAAAATCTTCTGGGTTTCCCAGACCATTTTCATTTCTTCTTTGGTATAGCCGTTATCCATAAATTTATCGATTTGTGGCAATACGTTAAAAGCAATTTGTTTTGGATAGACTTCAGCGTCAGCAGGTAAACCTTGCAATAATTTAGTGCACTGATGCGCTAATTCTTCAATGGCTTTTTTACCTGTGCCCGATACTGACTGGTACGTTGCCACATTAATGCGGCTGATACCATAGGCATCATAAATAGGCTTAAGTGCCACCAGCATTTGAATGGTTGAGCAATTTGGGTTAGCAATGATATTGCGATTGCGGAAATCAGCGATAGCATGCGGATTCACTTCAGGTACAACCAAAGGAATATCGATGTCGTATCTAAAGTGTGAGGTGTTATCAATCACAACACAGCCTGCTTCAGCGGCAATCGGCGCCCATTTGGCGGAAACATCACCACCTGCAGAGAAGAAACCAATTTGAGCTTGGGTCCAATCGAAGGTTTCTACGTCGAGAATGGTAATTTGTTTGCCATGAAAGCTGACCGTTTCACCGGCGCTGCGGCTACTGGCTAAAGGGTACAAATTGGCAACCGGGAAATTACGCTCTTCGAGGATCTCTATCATAGTTTGACCCACTGCGCCCGATGCACCTAAAACGACAACATTAAATTCCTGTGACATAGCTACTGACCGACTCCTGAAAAACCTAAATTGGACAACCAATCTACCTCAGATTGACCGTCATAAGCCAGCGCCAATGCACTAAATTCGCGTCTATGTTGGTGATTTTTTCTCATAGTGTCGAAGCCATTCTCATTTAAGAATGTATTTCTGAACATCTTGTCATCATCGCGCAAATCATAGACAAAACGCGCGAGCTGTAATAACGCTTTTTCATTCGGCGCGGTCGCAAGTTCGACCGCCTTAATGTTAAAGCTTGGCAAGAGATCCAGCAGACTTTTATCGGCAGCAATATTAAGTAACTGACACAGCTTTTGATAGAGCATAAAAGTGCCGCGCGCCTTACCTTCTAAGCTGTAACCTGCAATATGCGGGGTGGCAAATTCAGCCAGTGGCACCAGTTCAGGCATCGGTGTTGGCTCGCCTTCCCACACATCAAGTACAAGTTTGAGATCATCACGCTGGCGTTTAACTCTGACAAGTGCTTTGTTATCTATCACATCACCGCGGCAGCAATTCACTAACCATGTATTGGGTTTGAGCGCCTTTAAGCGCACCTCATCGAACAAATGTTTGGTTTTATGCTCGCCCGTGCGCGTGATGGGCACATGCAAACTGATGATATCGGCCTGCGCCATGATAGTTTCTAAGCTCACAAAACTGCGCGGATCGCCCTGTTTCTCTTTGATGGGATCATTAAGCAACACGCTAATACCGTAGGCTTGCAAACATTTTGCTGTTGCAGTACCGGTATTACCCGCGCCCACTATGCCGACGACCTTGCCCTTAAGCGGCGAATCAAACCGCTGTGCTAGCTCCAGCATAGCGATAAAAGCAAATTCCCCAACCGCAGTCGCATTGCAACCTGGCGCATTAGAGAAGGGGATATTACGCTCGGCAAGGTAGGCTAAATCCACATGATCTGTGCCTATAGTGGCACTGCCGACAAACTTCAGTTGATGATTGTCCGAGAGTAACTCGGCATTCACTTTGGTGACTGAGCGCACTAATAACACATCGGCATCGCGCACTTGCGCTGCGGTTAACGTGCGGCCATTAACAGGAATAATTTCCCCGAGATCGCCAAATAGCGGTTCAACATAGGGCATATTTTCATCGACTAAAATCTTCATGGGCACCTGATCTAAAAAAGTGGGAATGGAAGGCATCAAGATGCTCGGTATTCTAACAAGACTAATGGGATAAATCCTTGTCGATGCAACAGGTTTACAAAAAACGCCCATAAAAAAGGGAAGCCTAAGCTTCCCTTCTATCGCGTTTGATAAACAAACTTATTTGAATTTACGCATCACTAGCGTGGCGTTTGTACCGCCAAAACCAAAGCTGTTACTCATAACAGTATTCAGCTCAGCATCGCGATATTCACGCACGATAGGCATATCTTTCGCCGCTTCGTCCAGATTTTCGATATTGATGCTTGGGGCAATAAAGCTGTTTTCCATCATGATTAAGCTGTAAATCGCTTCATGTACGCCTGCGGCGCCTAATGCATGACCTGTCATAGACTTAGTCGATGCAATCGGTGGGCACTTGTCTTTGAAAACTTCACGTAGCGCTTCTAATTCACGCACGTCGCCCACTGGCGTTGAAGTGCCGTGAGTATTGATGTAATCGATTGGGGTATCGACATCCATCATCGCCATTTGCATACAACGCACAGCGCCTTCACCCGATGGCGCCACCATGTCATAACCGTCTGAAGACGCGCCATAACCAATCACTTCAGCGTAAATTTTTGCGCCGCGAGCCAGAGCATGCTCTAACTCTTCAACCACTAAAATACCGCCGCCGCCAGAAATCACAAAACCATCACGGTCTGCATCATAGGTACGAGAGGCTTTTTCGGGTGTGGCATTGTACTTGGTTGACAGTGCGCCCATAGCGTCGAAGCCCATGGTCAGTGTCCAATCCACTTCTTCAGCACCACCGGCAAACACCATGTCTTGCTTACCCATTTGGATAAGTTCAACGGCGTGACCAATACAGTGGGCGCTGGTTGCACAGGCTGAACTGATAGAATAATTCATGCCTTTAATTTTAAATGGCGTGGCTAAACAAGCGCTGGCCGTGCTCGACATGATGCGAGGCACAATATACGGACCTACGCGTTTAACGCCTTTTTCACGCAATGTATCGGCAGATTGTACTTGGTTAGACGATGATGCGCCGCCTGTACCCACAATCAAACCTACGCGCGGATCTGAATACTGCTCTTCAGTTAAATTGGCATCGGCAACCGCTTCTTGCATAGCAATGTAGGCATAAGCTGCCGCATCACCCATAAAACGCAATGCCTTACGATCGATATGCTCAGCAGGGTTTAACTTGATGTCACCCCATACGTGGCTACGTAACTGCATCTCTTCAAACTGAGCTGAATGCGTAATACCACTGCGGCCCGCTTTCAGTGACTCGGTCACTTCTTGCTTGTTATTACCGATACTTGAAACAACACCCATTCCGGTGATCACGACTCTTTTCATTTTATTGCTATCCATTGTGTACATGTCAGTACCTACTTTTCGCTGAGCCAATAGTATCTGTTTTGACTCAATTAAGTGGTCAGCTTTCCATAAAGGCGAGTAAAATAATGCCAATTATGAGACCGAGAGTAAATTTCTTTGACTGCAGAGCCCAATAAACCTTGCCAAATTAAGCGCGATTACCCGCAATTAATCAACCTTTATCCCGCAACAGCTCACACTGATGCACACTATCTCAGCAAATTGAGCATTTATCAGCAGCGGGTATTTGAGGCTCATTCACAGCAAAAACTCTTAGTATTAGGGCAAATTGGTTTAGGTAACGGGCTTGAACTCTTATCTTGGTGGCGCACTCAGACGAACCCTAACCAACGATTACTCCTTAACGTATTCGAACCCAATCCGATTAATGCTTACGAACTTAAATTACTTTGGGATCAATCCGCCTGTTTAGCCAAAGTGCCTGAGCTTGAGCCACTTGCCCAACGCTTACTTCATACAGAGCCGACGGCTATTATAGGTTGTCAGAGATTAATTTTTGATGACGGTCGTACCACAATCGACCTGCACTTTGGTGATATTCAATCCCAGCTTAGTTCACTCATCCATTCTCCGCTTCACCCCGTTCAGCACTGGCTGGTATTGCCCCATCTACAAAATGGGTTAAATCAGCAGATCCATTGGCAGATGGCAAAACTCAGTGACGATGGCGCCACTGTTGCAACTATTGGATTAAACGAATCAAGCGAACTAAGCGAAACACCTGTGAGCAGTTTCCAAGCCTGTGGCTTTGAGGAGAGGGATTTTACCTGCGCTGAAATACAGACAAACCATCAGCCTGATGCCATTTTGTTACACGAGCGCCACGTCTTACGCCAGCAAGATGCTAAAGCCTATGCCTTTAATCCTATGGCTGCAATATTATCCTCGGACGCGCCCTGCTCGATTGCCATCATAGGCGGCGGGTTAGCCTCGGCGCATTTGGCGCTGTCTTTGGCGGAACGCGGCAAAAGTACGCAGCTCTTTTGTAAAGATGCCAAGCTTGGCCAAGGCGCTTCGGGCAACCGCCAAGGGGCGATTTATCCACTGCTGACACCGGAAAATGATGAATTAAGCCGCTTCTTCCAGCAGGCATTTTTATTTAGTCGACGTAGAGTACAGGCGCTGACATCTGCCCCCGCCCCACATCAAACGCCGATTTCCCATGATTTTTGCGGGATATTACAAACCGCCCACGATGAACGCAGCCAATTAAGACTCGATAAAATTATTCAAAGCCAGAACTGGCCAAGTGAAATTGCCTATCGAGTCGATGCGCAGCAGGCCAATTCTCTTGCGAACATTAATATCGACAAATCAGGCTTTTTCTATCCGCTGGCTGGCTGGGTTTGTCCCTACGAATATGCCGAAGCCGCACTACAAAAAGCGCAGCAGCTTACTGAGGTCAAACTCCATTTGGAGACTGAGATCCTTGAAATTGAGCATCAAAGTGAAGGTTGGTATTTAATCACCGCTAAGCATCGCTTTGGCCCCTTTGCACAACTTGTGCTCGCCAATGGCGCAGCGCTCACGCAATTTGATGCCAGCAACAAATTACAAATTAGCCCTTTTCGCGGCCAAGTCAGCCATGTGCCAGCTCAATTTCAATTGAGTCAGCTCGCGACTGTGCTGTGCGCCAACGGTTATTTAACCCCGAGTCACGAAGGACTCCACTCCCTTGGCGCAAGTTACGTTAAAGAACCCAAGCATTTAGATTTTTGCCCGCTGGAGCAGCAAGAAAACCTCGCCAAAATGCACGAGAGTTACCCCAATCAGCCTTGGCTTGAAGATATCGACATGAGTGGCAACAATGCCCGTGTTGGCGTGCGTATGGTCACGCGGGATCATTTCCCTATGATGGGCTGCGCGCCCGATGTGCCACAAATTATTAAAGATTATGCGCAACATCAACTCACGAAAGAAAGTCGTCACTACTGGCAAACCACGCCAGCACCCGTGCATCAAGGGCTGTATATTCTCGGCGGGTTAGGCTCACGGGGGTTAAGTTCTGGGCCACTTGCCGCCGAATGTCTCGCGGCGCAGCTTTGCGGCGAACCAATACCACTCGATAAAGCGACTCTGTGTAAACTCAACCCCAATCGCATGTGGCTGCGAAAATTGCTCAAGGGCAAAGCGCTCTAGGCAATCAATCGCTAGAAAAATAACGTTTTTGAGCGCTATAAAAAAGGGATTAAGCCTTGGCTTAATCCCTTTTTAAAATATTTTATGTAAACCGCTTAAGCGGCAGTAACAACAATAGTGTTATCACTGCTGCTAGGTTCAAGACAGCTAGGCTCTACACAACTAGCCTCAATATGTCGGGGCTTTCTCGATTCTCTCGCCACTTTTACCCGAGTACGATTGTTGTTATCACGACTCTGACGGATCAGCGCATCGCCGCCTATGCTCGATGTCAGATCTGCAGCCTCACGGTGGGATTTAGCCAATCTGTCGTATAACAGCACATTGACCGAAGCAGCAAGATTCATACAACCGACCGTAGGAACATACACTACAGCATCGGCTTTATCGATAATCTCTTGGCCAATGGTGCCATCTTCAGGACCAAACACATAAAAGGCTTTTGCGGGATGGACAAAATCCGGCAGCGGCGTTGCGCCCACCACCAAATCGACACAGATAAGCTGAGTGTCCGCCGGAATCGCGGCTAACAATGAAGTGACGCCCGTGAGCGGAATGCGCTCGCCAGCATCTTTAGTATCGACATGGTATTGCACAGCACCCGAACGCGCGGCTAACTCGTAGCGCCTGCCAGTGTAAAATACGCCATCGACGCCATAACAACCCGATGCGCGCATAATGCCACCGACGTTAACGGGTGTTTTAGGATTCACTAAACCGATAAATACCGCGCTAGCATCGAGAGCTTGCTCACTGGCTAATTCAGCACTCGGCATTTCTACACTCGTTACTTCGGTATTAGTCACTTGCTCGTTGTCAGTCATCGGCTGGGAGCTAGGCAACATCAAATTCGCCTACAATCCATGCATGCAGCTGTGCCCATGCCTGTTCAACCAAGGCATAATCGGCATCGTTTAATTCTTGGCGCGCGAGCGCTAGACAGTCGGTCATTTTTAGCATTAACGCATCAAGATCCGTTTCACCCTGCGCTTCCAATTGCGACAACACTACGGCCACATGGCCCTGTAAATAGCCACAGGCAAACAAAGCATCGTCATCACCATGGCTAACAACGCTGGCGATCCACTGTTCTAATGCGTCTTCGTAATGCTCTAACATGGGTCTAACTCTCCATTAATACTGGATTGGCCGACACATCTGCTGCGACCAATAAATCTGGATTGGCCACCTGATACATGACGTAATCATGGTAGCCCGTCGTCACTTTATAGTAGCCGCCAAGCTCGCTATCTAATTTAGGGTCGCCACTATCCACAATTAGTGGTCGTCCATCAAGTGCTTTTAGCTTAGTTTTTGTGGCAAGGATAATAATATTGTCTTTTCCGATGCGCCGAATGAGCTCGGGCGACAACTGTTGATTACCGCGCCCTAAGATATGGCCTTGGCCACCAATTAAGGTAATCACCAGCTTAGTCGGCTTATCTTGGGTCAATTCGAGTAATTTGTTCGCGGTTAAGTCACTGTCGACTAAACTTTTATTTTGAATGAGATCAACACCGAGCAGGGTATTATCGAGGCCTAACTCTTCCATCACAAAGGCAACCGTACTGCCAGAGCCCATGATGTACAGTTCATCTTCCATTTGATTGATCACATCGGCGGCGATATCGGCCAGCACGAGTTCATCGACTTCCTTGCCGCCCATCTTCACCGCTTGCACATAGCGCGGCTCGGCGGGCACTAAGAGCTCACCAAATCGTTTAGCGCGCACTGTACCTTGGCGAAAAGCCACTTCGTCAATATCCATCACATCGGCGGACATCAAACTGACAAGTTCGCCATCGAGTAACATCTTGACCACCATGCCAGACGCATGGGGCGTAATACCGTAAACGCCGGAATGAATTTTCACCCCAGCAGGCACGCCGAGCACAGGGAGTTTGTCGTCGATAGTGGCTTGTTCAAATACAGAGTAAACATCGCGGGCCGTGCCATCACCACCAGCAAAAAGCAGTAAATCCAGCGGTTCATCCAGCAGCGCACGCACAACGGCCTGCGTATCCAGCGCCTGGGTTTTATCCGGAGTTTGATACACCACTCGCGTGGTAAAACCGAGTGTTTTAGCGGCGTCTTCACCCATGATGCCTGAAGCGGTAATGACTTCAATGTCATCACTATAATCACGGATAACCTCGAGGGCCTGCATCATACGCAAGGCGGCTTTGGGTTCAGCGCCTAAGGCGAGCGCTTCTTCGGCAACGCCATCGCTGCCCTTAAGACCAACACTGCCACCTAAGCCAGCCAACGGATTGACAACTAACCCTAAACGAAACCGAATCACCCTTTACCTCACTTAACGCAATCTTTTGATTTTTTTATATTTTTATCTTAATGGATATGACTAGGCCGTATGGGCTGCAACAC
The DNA here is from genome assembly GCF_025654025.1 of Shewanella sp. SM55. NCBI lineage: Bacteria > Pseudomonadati > Pseudomonadota > Gammaproteobacteria > Alteromonadales > Shewanellaceae > Shewanella > Shewanella sp. SM55. The sequence goes on from NZ_JAKKRS010000010.1 coordinate 119,722, forward strand.
TCGGTTTATCCTTAGGGATAAAGAATACCGCCAGCATAGCGGCAAAGGCGCATACTGCGGCAAATACCCAAGACCAAACCGCCCCACTACCATCGCCCCAAATATAGCCGCAAATCCAAGTACCGAGCGCGCCGCCAACCCCAAAACTTAAACTGGCGTATAGGGCTTGACCTTGGCTTCTGTGACTCGCATCGAAATGTTTATGCACAAATTGAATCGATGCCGCATGGGTTAAGCCAAAGGTAAAGGCATGTAATAATTGGCTAAAACCAAGCCACAACACACTATCTACCCCAAAAGCAACCAATAACCAACGTAGACAAGTCATGCCGATGCTGACAATCAATAAGGTATTCACGCCATAGCGGCCGAGTAAACGCGGCGCGAACATAAACATCACGATCTCGGCCATAGCGCCAAGGGCGACAAATATGCCCGCCGAGGATTCGGAGTAACCTGCTTGCTTTAAATATAAGACGAAGAAGCCGTAGAAAGGTCCCGCGCTCATTTGCAGCAACATGGCCGAGACTAAGAACCAAATAATCGCCCGATTCCATTGCAATGGCGGCCGCACTTGACTGGTGTCACGCACTAAACGATTTGCAGGTAATGGCAACGCACTGGCTAACATGCCAATAAATAATGACAAACCAATATAAGGCAGCACTTCTGTGCCCCACTGACCAATGGCAAAGCCCGCACCGACAACAAGACAAATATAACCGACACTGCCCCAACTGCGAATTTGACCGTAGCGGCTGGCATTCTCGCCTAAGGTTTCTAAGGTGATCACCTCAAGCTGGGCGAGGATCGCATTCCAAAAGAAAGTATAGAGAGCCAAACTCAGCGCCATATACACAAAACCACCATGGTAGAAGAAACTCAAATACGCCAGCGCGGCGGCTCCCGCACCCATTTTGATCAGCTCGGTGCGCATCCCAGTACGGTCAGCCACTTTAGCCCACACATTCGGCGCAACAATGCGCGTCGCCATCAGGATGGCGAGTAAAAAGCCAATTTCTTGAGGATTAAAACCGCGATTTTCGAAGAAGACCCCAAGATAAGGGACCATAGTGCCGAGAATAGAAAAGAAGAAAAAATAGCAGGCACAAAGCCAGCGCAATTGCCGGCTTGTGCTAGAAGAAGTTGACATTAACGCATTCCATTTATCTCATGCTACTCATTGTATCGTTATCGCATACCAGCTATTTCATGCCACTTATCGCATACCAGCTATTTCATGCGACTTATCGCATACCAAGCACTGGCGTATGACTACGCACATCCTGATTTTGCGCTCTGTGTCTTAGCAAGTGATCCATCAACACAATGGCAAGCATAGCTTCGGCAATCGGTACCGCGCGGATCCCAACGCAGGGATCGTGACGACCTTTAGTGACCACTTCGGCCATTTCACCCTGCGCCGTCATACTTTGACCTGGCACACTGATGCTGGAGGTGGGTTTTAACGCAATATGGGCAATAATCGGCTGACCCGATGAAATCCCACCGAGCACACCGCCCGCATGGTTAGATTCAAAGCCTTGCGGCGACATTAAGTCACGCCCTTCGGAGCCCTTTTGCGTCACGACACCAAAACCATCACCAATCTCAACGCCTTTGACGGCATTAATGCCCATCAGCGCGTGGGCAATATCGGCATCGAGTCTATCAAATACTGGCTCCCCTAAACCCACAGGCACACCTGTCGCGATAACGGAGATTTTCGCGCCAATGGAGTCACCGGATTTTTTCAGCTCTCGCATGTATTCATCGAGCGCTTCAAGCTTGCTAACATCGGGGAAGAAAAAGGCATTTTGCTCAATTTGGTCAAGATCAATGGTCTGCGCACAAATAGGACCCAGCTGCGACATATAGCCGTAGATCTCGATACCGTGAACTTGCTTTAAATACTTTTTCGCCACCGCACCCGCCGCCACTCGCATCGCGGTTTCACGGGCTGATGAGCGGCCACCACCGCGGTAGTCACGCATACCGTACTTTTGCTGGTAGGTATAATCGGCGTGCCCAGGGCGAAATAAATCTTTGATATTAGAGTAATCTTGACTGCGTTGATCGGTATTTTCAATCAAGAGTCCAATCGAGGTACCCGTGGTTTTACCTTCGAAAACGCCGGATAAAATCCGTACTTCATCGGGCTCACGGCGGGCCGTGGTATATCGGGATGTCCCTGGGCGACGGCGGTCAAGATCGTGCTGCATATCGGCTTCGGTTAATTCAAGCCCTGGTGGGCAACCATCAATAATGCAACCAAGTGCAACTCCGTGACTCTCACCAAACGTCGTCACTACAAAATTTTGACCAATACTGTTTCCAGACATCCGCTTTGTACACCTTAGGTTATTTGTTCATCGCTCCGTGTCCAGCGACCACTGGACAATTTATTTTCCCGCTGCAAGCCTAACTGGCAGCGGGAAAAGTCTCAACCTAATTTGCTATCTTAGGCTATTGTGCGTCGCGATAAATGCCGAACACTGACTGATTTTCGACCAGTTGATCGCGGGTTAATACGAATACGCCATCGCCACCATTTTCAAAGTTAATCCAAGTGAATGGCACTTCTGGGAACTGCTCAATCAAATGCACCATAGAATTACCGACTTCGACTACGAGCAAACCCGTTGGTGTTAGGTATTGCGCGGCATTGGCCAGTATACGTTTGGTTAAATCTAAGCCGTCGCGACCTGAGGCTAAACCAATGGCAGGCTCATGATGATATTCATCAGGCATGTCGCCAATGTCTTCGGCATCCACATAAGGTGGGTTTGAAACAATCAAATCATACTGAGGCCCTTCTGGAATGGCCGAAAACAGATCCGATTGCATCGGGAATACTCTGTCCATCACACCTAAGGTTTCGATATTGATTTGCGCCACATCTAAGGCATCTTCGCTGATATCCAGCGCATCGACTTCGGCGTCTTCAAATTCATAGGCACAGGCAATCGCGATACAAGCGCTGCCAGTACATAAATCTAAAATACGTGTAACTGGCTTGTTATATAACCAAGGGCTAAAACGATTAGCGATCATTTCGGCAATCGGTGAACGTGGCACTAACACGCGCTCATCGACGTAAAATTCAAGCCCAGCAAAACGCGCTTTGTTGGTCAAGTAAGGCACAGGTAAGCGTTCTCTCACCCGACGAATGATCAACTCGACAATTTTATGCTTTTCACTGCTGGTCAAGTTACTTAAAATCACTTGCTGACCGATTTCTTCGGGTAAGTGTAAGGCATGGAAAACTAAGGCGATGGCTTCATCCCACGCATTATCAGTACCATGACCATAATACACATTGGCATCGTTAAAACGGCTCACGGCCCAACGTAACATATCGCCAATAGTACGTAATTCTGTCACAGCTTCATCTACAAAGATCTTATCCAAAACGTGCTCCCGCTAGTTTGTTCGCAAACATTGTAACTGAACTCTATTCAGAAACCATAGGATTCAATAGAATACCCGCCATGAATAAAGACGACGACAAAGAAGGCTTGGCGATGTTCTCAGCGCTTATTGATGGAATTAAACCCATCACGCAAAATAAGCGACACTTTCGCATGCCCTTAAAAACCAAACAGGAAATAGAACTGAAAGAGCAGCAACTGCATGCTAACAGTTATTTCTCAGATACTTATCAGCCACTACTGCCTGTACAAGGGCCGATGCGTTGGTTAGAAGAAGGTGTTGACAGTTTAGAGCTCAAGCGCCTCAGACGTGGGGATTACCAGCCAGATTTGCTGCTGGATTTGCACGGCTATCGCCAATCGGAAGCCAAACTTGAGCTAGCAGCATTGATTCAAGCCTGCGTCAAACAACAGAGCATGTGCTGCTGCATTATGCATGGTTACGGCAGTGGCATATTGAAACAACAAGTTCCCATGTGGTTAGTGCAGCATCCTATGGTGAAAGCTTTCCATCAGGCGCCTAAAGAATGGGGGGGCGATGCGGCGTTATTAGTGCTGATTGATATTGGCGAGCAGCCGCATAGACGTTAGCTCGCTATCGGCTTAGGCTTTAACATTTACTATTTAGCGAAAACAAACGGCCCATTTAATGTGGGCCGTTTGTTTTGTAAAAGAGATATAAACCTAGATTAGCTAATACTATGCGGGGCGTGCTGCCACACGATTGAGGCTTGCTCGGCATGTTTATCAATGAGCGTAATGCCTGACGTCGCGAATAATGGCGGCTCAACGCCAGTCACTAACTCACTGACTAAGTAACCCAGTAACGGCATATGAGCAATCACGAGTACTTTATCCGCCTTGTATAACTCAGCATAAGCCACAACCAAGGCGGCTACATTGGCGGGATCGCCAGAAGGCACAAGATCATCGGCGACTAGCCACTTACGCGGCTCAGGAAAATGCTGACTCAGTTCCTGCCACGTTTGCTGTGCTCGTAAGTAAGGACTAACTAAAACAAGATCGAAATCAGCCACACTGCGAGCTAGCCAGTTGCTCATCAACACAGTATGGTGCCTTCCAACATCGGTCAGTGTTCTGTCTCTATCAGACTGAGCATTAAATCCGGCGTCACCATGTCTCATCAAAAATAGCTGCATACTTCTCTCGCGACTCAAACTTGTTTTTGTTTTATCCCAATTGTAGCCCTAAAATCCGTTTCAACAAACCTCACACGACTTAATCTTTAGTCGATAAACACAAGAGATATTTGCTAAAAACCATTAAGACTATCAATATATAACAAGCTATCGTTACCGGAGTGTCTCTTTGCAAGCCTCTCAGTCCATATATAAAAGTCCAAATGATAACCGCCAGTATCGTTATCTTGTATTAGATAATGCGCTCAGGGTGTTATTGGTTGAAGATCAAGATGCCAGCCAAGCTGCCGCATCTATGGCTGTAGGCGTGGGTCATTTTGATGATCCCGCAGATAGACCCGGCATGGCGCACTTTTTAGAGCATATGCTCTTTCTAGGTACTGAGAAATTCCCAGACTCAGGCGAGTATCACGCCTTTATTAATCAGCATGGCGGCAGCAATAACGCTTGGACAGGCACAGAGCACACTAACTTCTTTTTCACCATCAATGAAGAAGTGTTTGCCGACTCCTTAGACAGATTCAGCCAATTTTTTATCGCCCCAAAATTTGATTTAGATTTAGTCGATAGAGAACGCCAAGCTATTGAATCTGAATTTAGTTTAAAACTAAAAGATGATATCCGTCGAACCTATCAAGTACTCAAAGAGACAGTCAACCCACTGCATCCATTTTCGAAATTTTCCGTGGGTAACTTAGTCACCTTAGGCGGAGAACAGGCACAGGTACGTAGTGAATTACTCGATTTCTATCAAAGCCATTACAGCGCCAACTTAATGACCTTGTGCTTAGTCGCTCCGCTTTCCCTTGATGAATTACAAGATTTAGCCTGCCACTATTTTAGTGGGATCCGAAACTTGAACTTAGTGAAAAACTATCCTCAAGTACCACTATTTTCAGAAAAAGAACTGTTGAGGCAAATCGATATTGTGCCGCTTAAGGAGCAAAAACGCTTAAGCATCAGTTTTAATTTCCCAGGAATTGATCACTACTACAAACGTAAGCCTTTGACTTATATCAGCCATATTTTAGGCAATGAGAGTCATGGCAGTCTGTTGTCGTATCTAAAAGAACAAGGATTAGTGAACAACTTGTCTGCGGGCGGCGGTGTAAATGGCTATAACTTCAAGGATTACAGTATCGGTTTACAGTTAACCGATAAAGGGCTAGGCAATCTCGATGAAATTATCAGCTGCTGTTTTGAGTATATTGAACTTATCAAAACCCAAGGCTTAGATGAATGGCGTTATTTGGAGCGTGCAAACCTGCTCAAAATGGCGTTTCGTTATCAAGAGCAAGTTAAATCACTCGATTTAGCCAGCCATCTCAGCATTAATATGCATCACTATGAGGTCGAAGACTTGGTCTTTGGCGATTATCGGATGGATGGGCTGGATATCCCTGAAACCATTGAGCTACTTGAGCTCATGGTGCCACAGAATATGCGCCTGCAGCTTATAGCCCAGTCGGTTAAAACGGATCGTAAAGCTAACTGGTATCACACGCCATACAAAGTCCGCCCAATTGCGCCACAGTCCCTAGCTCGTTGGCAAGTGAACAATATTCGCCCTGAATTACAGCTACCAGCTGCAAATCCTTTTATTGTCGCCGACTCAATTGCCCGTCCGGATAAGAGCGATGTTGACGTGCCAGTGATAGTTGCTGAATCAACTGGATACCGCATTTGGCATAAGAAAGATGATGAGTTTAATGTGCCAAAAGGTCACATGTATTTATCGCTAGATTCAGAGCAGGCAAGTAAAACACCAAGGCATGCCGCCCTCACCCGCTTGTATGTTGAAATGCTACTCGATTATCTAACCGAGCCAACCTATCAGGCCGAAGTTGCAGGCTTAAGCTATAACATTTATCCGCATCAAGGCGGAATTACACTGCATTTATCTGGCTTTACAGGCAATCAAGAAACCTTATTAGCGCTATTAATCCATAAAGCCAGAGAGCGCAATTTTACCGAAGAGCGCTTTGCTCTCATAAAATCTCAGCTTCTGCGCAGTTGGCAGAATCAAACACAGGCTAAACCGATTTCACAATTATTTACTAGCCTGACTGTTACGCTGCAAAAAAGCAGTTATGAACCAGCACGTATGGCTCAAATGTTGGAAGATATTAGCCTAGAAGATTTACATAACCATGTACGCGCCTTCTACGAAAAGATCTATCTTGAAGGGTTAGTCTACGGGGATTGGTTAGTCTCTGAAGCACAAGCTCTCGGCAAACGTTTAGAGCACATTTTATCCTTAGTTTCGACGCCAAGCGCCGAGTCCACCAGAGAATTAGTGAATTTAACAGGCCAAGGCACGTTACTGAGAGAACTCGCGATAGATCATCAAGATAGCGCAATTATTGTGTATTACCAATCTGCCGTGGCAACACCCGAAAAAATGGCGCTATTTAGCTTACTGAATCACACTATGTCGTCCACCTTCTTCCATGAGCTGCGTACTGAAAAACAGTTGGGCTATATGGTAGGCACAGGTTACCTGCCGCTCAATCGTCATCCTGGACTTATTTTCTATATTCAGTCACCCACAACTGGGCCACTGCATTTATTAGAGGCCATCGACGAGTTTATTGCCGACTTTAATTATGCAGTGATGCAAATCACCAACGAAGAATGGGAAAGCACAAAGGTAGGTCTGATTAATCAAATCATGGAGCACGACGCGAACCTCAAAACTCGCAGTCAACGTTATTGGGTCAGTGTCGGCAATAGAGATTATCAATTTAACCAAAGAGAACTCGTCGTAGACGAAATAACTAAGCTCACCCGCACTGATTTACTCAAATTCATGATGCGTAAAATGCGAACTAAGCACAGCGATCGCTTAGTGTTATTTAGCACAGGTGAACAACACAGAACCCAAGCAGCGCTGATGTCAGACAAAATGATCACGGATCTTAAAGTTTTTAAGCAAACGGCAGAAAAGTTTAATTTCTAAACAAAAAACACTTTTGCTCACACATTTGTGAGCAAAGTTAGGTAAACAAACAGAACCGCTACAAATCAGTCCAACTATAGTCGTATCTTTCAGTGTTGGGCGTAATCCTGATGTAAAACATGGCTAGCCCATGTTCTACCACTTCAGCACCGAACAATTTTACTGCATCTACATGCTGTTAAAAGGATTTTCTGCAGACTCCACTTTGACAAACCGCTCACTTTCTGGAAAAGTGATGTAACACAATTGTTTCATGGCATCCTCGGATAATAAGAACAAACACTATGCCTAAAGCACTCTTTAAAATCGTCTTGCTCGCTTTTTTTAGCTTGCATGCATTCGAAGACGTAAACGCATCTCCCTTTTCTGATAAATCTCCTATTATTCTCCAATCACAATCTTTTGGTGTCCCAGAAGGACTTTCCCAAAGCACTGTTACGTCTATCGTTCAAGACAATGATGGTTATATATGGATAGGAACATTTAATGGATTAAATCGATTTGATGGGAAAAACTTTAAGCATTTTTATGCTAATGATACCAGAACAGGCCTTCCCAGCTCTTTTATTAGAAGTTTACTTATTGATGATAAAGGCATTTTATATGTTGGAACCGATAGTGGCTTAGTCGTATATGATAAACTTCAAGAATCCTTTTCTCATTATGGACTGTCGGTAAAAAGCTCTCCTGTTTGGAGCCTCAACTCAAGTGATAAGAGTTTAATTGTTGGAACTAACAAAGCAATTATAGATATAAATAACAAAGAAAAAACATACGAACTTTCAAATAAAGGCCTAAGTGAAATCAAAAAAACGATAAAAGTAGGCGACGATTATTACATAAGAGATTATGCAGGTACGTTATTTAAGCTCACCCAGAATGAATTAAAAGAGATAGCTAAAAAAACAATTGATTTCGAGCAAGAAGATCACTCAACACTACTCATATCATTAAGTGATGGACTATATAAGTATAAGGACAATAAAATAGTAAAAATTGATCCGCGAGTATTTTTTCAACTCACGAAACACAAAAACACTATTTATGGTATCACTGATAAAAATATAGTTAATATTTCTAAAAATAGCATTGTAGGACTTCTAGCCACAGATAGCACAGATAAAACATCTTCATTTTTTGCAACCGAAGATATGTTTATACTAGGAAGTATTGATCAAGGCATCACTATTGTAAAAAAAGTAAATAATTTAGTGCAGAAAACCAACTTAACCACCGATAGCACATGGCATCTTACAAAAAACACTAAAGGCTTTCTGGTTTCATCTGACTCTGAAAAAATAAATCTTTTTGATGAAAATTTAAACCTAATCAAAAGTTTCAGCACTCATACTCAAGGATACAAATACGCAGTTCTAAGTGATGATGGACTTTATTTTGGTACTAATGCAGGGTTATTTTTACAGAAAGATGATTCATCCAGGTTGATTAGCAAAAATATAATATCATCACTCTCTATTAATGAAAATAGTTTAACAATTGCTGCTGGCACACCTGATGGGAAAGTTTTAATCATCAAAAATGGTGAAATTACTAACAGCATTGATACAAAAAAGAATGAGCCAATTTTTGACGTAGAGTTAACATCTGACAACCTAATATATATAGCCGGACAAGATGGACTGAAAAAATATGAAAATGGGTTATTAGAAAACTTAAACAATGAAATAACTTACAGCATCGAAAAAAGTGATAATGGCATTTACTTCGGAACATCAACGTCACTGATGCTTTATAATGATACCAGTAAAAAAATTTCGAGAATACTTTCTAACAATAAAGAGATCTACGCCATTGTAGATAATGATGGTTTTATAACAGCCTCATCACTAAGTGAAGTCATTATTTTTGAAAAAAACAGTAAAGTATCTTATACCTTAAAAACATCAAATGGGAGTCAATATGAGTACAATGCTCCCAATGGTATTAATATAAACGGTAACACTCTACTTGCGGGGATCAGTGGAATTAGTCTAGTATCACCTAAAGATGTTGTAAGCTATGTAAAGAAAAGCAAGGTAAATAAAACAGAAATATCAGATTTCTTAGTATTTAATATAGTTCAAAATCAAGAAAGTAACTATCTAATACAATCAATCGCAGCATCTAATAAAATATCATTGAAATACTCTGACTATCCATTTTCGTTCAATTTTATATCTCCCATGTCAGACGACTCATCAACTAACTACTACTATAGGATGTTTGGCCTTTCTGATATATGGATACCTGCAAATGGAACAAACTCAGCAACATATACAAACTTATCTCCAGGAAATTATACTTTTCAAGTTTATGCGGTTAACTCACTTTCCGGTGAAAAAGCAGCAACAAAAGAGCTTGCTGTCATTATAACACCTCCTTGGTGGTCATCATTTCAAGCAAAATCTATTTATGCTGCAATTGTATTATGTATCTCATATCTAGTAATAAAAACGGTGCTACGTCGTAGAGAAACACAAAGACAGATTGTACTCAGCGAAGAAAGATTAAAACTTTCCCTTTGGGGAAGTGGTGATGAAATGTGGGACTGGGATATAGAAACTGGCAACATTTTTCGCTCCAATATTTGGGGAGCACTTGAATTTCCCCGTGATGGACATCGTTCAGGAAAATCGGATGAAGAGAGTAATATACATCCTATGGATCAGGAACGTGTTCGTGAAGCGCTTAATAAGCATTTTTATGGTGAAACAGATCATTTTGAAGCCGCATATAGGGTAAAAGGCAAAGACGACAATTGGGTATGGATTTTAGACCGCGCCAAGATTGTAGAGCGGGATGACAAAGATAATGCCCTGCGAATGACTGGAACGATTAAAAATATTAGTCAATTTAAACAAAAAGAAGAGCAGCTGAAACTCTTTGAAAAAGCGATTGAAAATATTTCAGAAGGCATGTTTATCCTCGACAATGAATACCGTTTTGTCGAAGTCAACGAAGCTTGCTGCAAAATTTCATTACGTAACCGAAATGACTTTATTGGCAACTTACTCACATTTGATTTATATCCAGAAACCTTCTCCACCCAAATCAGAACCATGTTAAAACAGCAAGGTCGCTGGGCAAATGAAGTCGAAGCCGCCAGAGGAGATAACAGTCACTTCCATATGGAGCTCACTATCGATGCTATCTATGATGAGTTAGGCGAATTATCACACTATGTTGGTGTTTTTTCTGATATATCAAGACGTAAGCAGCAAGAAGAAGAGCTTAGAAAATTAACTAATAACGATCTCTTAACTGGACTGCCAAATCGCTCCAACTTACAAGTGACCTTAAGTAACCTAGTGAATCGAGAAATAGCTCATGCGCTTATGGTACTTGATCTTGATAATTTTAAACGTATTAATGACTCCTTAGGCCATCAAATTGGAGATGCATTATTAAAGCTCGTTGCTACCCGCATTAAGTCCTTACTTCCTAAAAATACCAGTATTTATCGTCTAGGCGGAGATGAATTCGCCATTGTATTAGACAAGGGTTCAGATATAAGCGCCAGCGCTGCGATTGCTAACCGTATTATTGAGGGATTAAAACCTGCATTTGACGTTAGCAATGAACAGCTAGTCCTAGGATTAAGTATTGGCATAGTGCTATTCCCAGAAGATGAGCAAAGCGAGCAAGCATTACTGAGAAAGGCTGACATTGCTATGTACCATGCTAAGTCAGCAGGAGGTAATTGCTACCAGTTTTATTCTGAGTCTTTAAACCAACATGCAATTAGGCAATTAGAAGTAGAAAATCTTATCCGTGAAGGCTTAAAAGATGATCTATTTGAAGTTTATTATCAACCTAAGGTTGATCTTAAAAGCGGTAAAATTGCAGGTATGGAGGCTTTAGTCAGATTAAATCATCCAGTACATGGCTTGATACCCCCAAATGATTTTATTCCGCTTGCTGAAGAAAACGGCTTAATTGTTGAAATTGGTGAAATAGTCTTACGCAAAGCCTGTTTCGCTGCACAGAAATGGCGTGAACAAGGCATATTCAGCGGCAGAGTCGCCGTCAATTTATCGTCACGTCAATTTGCACTGCCCGATATTCAACAGCGAATAGAGTCAATATTAAGACTCACTAAACTACCTGCATGTCATCTTGAATTAGAAATAACTGAAGGTACCGTCATTAAACAGCCGGAAACGGCTATTATTGTCATGCAGCAACTGGCTAAAATGGGCGTTAGTTTAGCACTCGATGATTTCGGCACTGGATACTCGTCCCTTTCATACTTAAAACGTTTCCCGATTCATACTTTAAAAATTGATAAAGCTTTTGTTGACGATATTGATAAGTCTGATCGCGATCTCAAAATGGTCGATTCTATTATCACTATCGCCCATAACATGGGGCTTTCTGTTGTAGGAGAAGGGGTAGAACAAGCTGCACAATTGAACATTTTACGGGCACTCAACTGCGAAGAAATTCAAGGCTATATTTTTAGTAAGGCCATAAAGGAGACCGAATTTACCTTGCTACTCCAAGAAGACATGATAAAGCTAAACACAAAAAGCAACATTACATAATCAATTTACTCTCAACTTGATTGCGACTTACAACATTGGCACAACAAGTGCAATAGCACTATCAGTGTCAATAATAAATCAATATCAACTACCCTGAGAGAGAATTAGAATGATGAAAGGAATCCTTGCCGCCGTTACTTTATTATCTTCAATTAGTTTTGCAGTAAATACTTATGCACTTGAAGATAGCACTAAATTAGAACCAGCAGCTAAGTCAATTACTTCAGAAGAACCTGCAGTTAAACTTGCTCCAGTAGAAGTAACTGGGCATCCATATGTGAAGTTTAAACCTTTTGAAATCGCTGGGCATCCTTATGTGAAGTTCAAACCTTTTGAAATCGCTGGGCATCCTTACGTGAAGTTTAAACCTTTTGAAATCGCTGGGCATCCTTACGTGAAGTTCAAACCTTTTGAAATCGCTGGGCATCCTTACGTGAAGTTCAAACCTCTCGAAGTCGCAGGACATCCTTACGTTAAATTTATTAACTCTGAAGTTGCATAACATTAATCAGGTTAAGGAGAGTGACTATGTTAAATTCAATCAAAAAAGCACTCGGTTTATCCAAGCCAGCGCGTAAAAAAGTTAAGTTGCCTGAAGGCTTGAATCACCTTGAAGTGATTTCAGCAAAAGGTTGGTGGAACTAATTTAAGTTCTGTAGCCATGAGTCTAACTCATGTACAGTGATAGTTAATTAAGTTAGCGCAGCTTAGAAACAATAAAGGGAGCATTGACTCCCTTTAGTTTTAAGTGAATATAAAAGTACTAAAGTCATGTAGTCATGTAGTCATGTAGTCATGGAAATTACCTAACAAATTAATAAATTAGCTATTTAATATCCCTTCCTCACTACAACGGACTTTCCTCAAGGCTAAATGACTATGTGTCGTAAAGAGTGGATAAGCCAGAGGCCCGAGCACAAAACCCAGCAGCACCCAATGCTTAACAGTAAGACCTGCGGTAAATGCAGCCAAGCCAAAGTACCAAGCCGAGATTAATGCGATAAAGATAACCAGCAAAACCACAAACCACCTCTTTGAAAACAACTAAATAAATCATAAATGTAGAGAAATTAATTCCTCATTAAAATGCGGATGCTACTCGCGTAGTCTTGGTGATTGATGCACATGTTAAATACGTCGTTTTAACAGCAGGATAAAAAATTCTCCGCACTATGCATAAACGAGCAACACTCATTCATCGCTACGCTCTCAGTACAGAACAGGTAACACTGAACTCTCGATAAAGGGCTCAGATTATACAAGATCCACATCCCCAACATGAACATTTTTTAGGCAAAAACATGCCTTATGGCAATAAAAAAAGCGGCAATGATCTGCCGCTTTTTTGTTCAATTCCAATTTACTAAGACCTAGATTAACTATGACTTAAATTCACTGAAACTTAGAAAAAGTGCGCGTTTTCTTGAGCCATGGTTTTTAAACGCTCACAAGGCTCGAATCTGTTACCGAATTGACTTTGATAACCTTCAAGGATCTTCACTAAGTTCGCGGCGCCTAAAGTGTCAATATAATGGAATGGGCCACCGAGGAATGGCGGAAAGCCAATACCAAAAATGGCGCCAATATCACCGTCTCTTGGCGATGCAATAATACCATCATCTAAACAACGCACCGCTTCATTGAGCATTTGTACGACACAACGCTCAGCAACCGCTTTTACATCTTTATTGGTGCCAGGCTTAATACCTAACACGCCATAAACACTCTCATCGACGACTTTCGCTTTCTTGCTAGAGTCTTTTTGGCCGTATTGATAAAAGCCTTTGCCATTTTTGCGGCCTTTACGATCGTCACCTAAAAGCTTGTCGAATGCCGCTGGCGCTTTAAAACGTTCACCCAATTCTTTCTCAAGGATCGGTGAAATTTTTGCGCCCACGTCGATACCCACTTCGTCGAGCAAAGTAATCGGTCCCACAGGGAAGCCAAATTTCACTAAAGCTTTATCCAAATGCTCAACACTTTGGCCTTCGAGTAGTAATTGCGCGGCCTCATTCATATACAGAGCCAGAATACGGTTCACGTAGAAACCCGCACCATCCTGCACCACTATCGGTGTTTTACCTTGCTTACGGGCAAATACGACAGTAGTCGCAATGGTTTCTGGCGACGTTTTAGCATGGGCAATCACTTCCACCAGCGGCATTTTTTCCACTGGCGAGAAATAATGCAGACCAATCACATTTTCAGGACGCGTCGCCGCCTCGGCGATTTGGCTAATAGGTAAAGATGAGGTGTTTGACGCAAAAATCGTGTGCTCACCACACTCACGCTCAATGTCTTTCACCATTTGATGCTTAAGCGCTAAGTCTTCAAATACCGCTTCCACAACGATGTCGGCATCTTTAACGCCTTTATACTCAGTGGTTGTCGTCATCAGCGCCATTAAGTTGTCACGGGCAGCAGGCGTCATATGGCGGCGCTTTACCCCTTTATCCAACAACTTATAAGCGTAGGCTAATGCATTGCTTAAACCTTTTTCACTGATGTCTTTGACGCGAACGGGGATTTTAGCCTTAGTGGTAGTAACAGAGGCGATGCCTCCGCCCATTAAACCGCCACCTAAGATCACCGCTTTCTTCACTTTACGCGGCGTAGCACCCTCAGCGCCGGTTTCTTTCTTCATTTCTGTGGTGGCGAAGAAAATACTGCGCAGCGCTTCAGATTCTTTTGATACCACTAATTCGGCAAAGTGACTCGCTTCGACTTCTAGCCCTTTTTGCATCCCCTTCGCAATCCCTTGACGCACGCAGTCAATGATCTTGGCTGGTGCTGGATAATTACCTTGGGTTTTCTTTTCGACTTGTTTAGTCGCTTGATCAAAAATAATGTTACGGCCAAAGCTCGTGCCTTCAAGCACTTGATTAACGAGTGACTTTTTAACAGGTTTCGGTGCACGTTTACCCGCAAGCGCCATCTCAACTGCGGTTTGCAGCAAAATGGTCTGCGGTACAACATCATTCACTAAGCCCATTTTCAAGGCTTGTTTAGGACGGATTTGTTTACCGGTCAACATCATGTCTAAGGCGGTGGTAATGCCGACTAAACGAGGCAAACGTTGAGTCCCACCGCCGCCAGGTAATAAGCCAAGTTGAACTTCCGGTACGCCGAGCATGGTTTTACCATCGTCGCTACATACCCTTTGATGACAAGCTAAGGCTAACTCTAAACCACCACCTAAACAGGCACCATGGATTGCCGCCACTACAGGAATTTTTAAGGCTTCTAACTCATTAAAAACCACATGCCCTTGCTGGGATAAGGCTTTGGCATCGCCCGCCGTTTTACAGGCATCGAGCATGGAAATATCCGCGCCCGCGACAAAAGAATCTTTCTTGCCAGAGATCAGCACGAGTCCACGAATATGAGGGTCGCTTTTAATCTCAGCCAGAATCTCACTGATTTCAGGGCCAAACTGTGCTTTTAGGGTGTTCATGGTTTCTCCAGGAACATCCATAGTCAAAATGGCAATGCCGTCGTCGCGGCGAGTTAAATTAAAGGTCTTTTCCATGCCGATTACTCCACTTCCACTATCATAGCCACACCCAAACCACCGGCCGCACAGGCCGTCGTTAAGCCAGTTCCACCACCACGGCGCTTAAGCTCACGACACACTTGGGTGATTAAACGGGTTCCCGTTGCCGCAAAAGGATGACCATAAGCGAGCGAGCCACCGAGCACGTTAAACTTGCTCATGTCGATTTCGCCAATCGCGCGGTTGCGGCCGAGTTTTTCTTCGGCAAATTTTTTCGAAGCAAACATCTGCATATTCGCTAATGTCTGCGCCGCAAAGGCTTCGTGCATTTCAATCAGAGTAAGATCTTCTAATTCCATTCCAGCATGTTTTAACGCCAGTGGCGTCGCGTAGGATGGCCCCATCAGCATATCTTGCCAGACATCAATGGCGCTAAAGGCGTAACTCTTAATGTAACCAATAGGTTGATAACCTAAGGCTTTGGCTCGACCTTCACTCATCAGGATAATCGCTGAGGCACCGTCCGTCAGTGGCGTACTATTGGCCGCCGTCACAGTACCATGTTGTTTGTCGAATGCAGGACGCAACTTAGCATATGACTCCAGTACCGAGTTTTCGCGGATATTGTTATCACGATCGATAAACTGCTTATACGGCGGTATATGCGCGACCATAACTTCGTCACGCAAATGGCCAGAAGCCCAAGTTTCACTCGCTAAGGTATGTGAGCGATGTGCTAAGGCATCTTGATCGGCGCGACTAATATTGTAGGTTTTTGCCATCTGCTCGGCGGTTTGTCCCATAGACAAGCCCGTTGAGTACTCGGCAACCGCAGGCGGCACAGGTAATAAATCCTTTATGCCTAAACGGCGGAAAATTTGTAATTTTTGCCCAAAGCTACGGGCTTTATTCAGATCGACTAACGCATGGGCTAATTTTTTCGACACACCGATAGGCAAGACAGAAGAAGAGTCGGCGCCGCCCGCAATACCGATTTCGATATTGCCTGTCATGATAGATTCAGCCACGTTTACGGCAGATTGAAAGCTAGTTGCACAGGCGCGAGTGACACTATAGGCATCGGTCGACACATTCATGCCAGTACCGAGTACGATTTCACGGGCAATGTTAGGTGCAGCCGGCATTTGCACGACTTGTCCATAGACTAATTGCTCAATCAGCTTAGGATCGAGTTCTGAGCGCGCCAATAATTCATTGACCACCATTTTGCCCATATCGAGCGCCGATACGCCGTGGAATGCCGTGGCTTGCTTTGCAAAGGGCGTTCTTAAACCCGCTACAATGGCGATACGTTCACCCTTGGCGTTCGTAACCTGTTGTCTATCACTCATTTGTCACCCTCTTTATGTGCGCAATCGCTGAGAGATTTCAGGCGGCGCTATCGATTTCCGTGTTTGACCCATTGTTTTACGGCGAAAAACGCCCAATAACAGGTCTGACCATTAAAGTGTGATCTGATTCTAACTTCTTGTCAGCAAGTTTTAAACACCTGTTTGTTTTTTTAACACTAGCCAAACCCTAAGGGAATTCTTTACCATAGCTGTTGTCTATAGCCCACACACGTATTTTCAACATAATAAAACGAGTAGCATCATGCCTTTGAGTCGCTTCCACGCATTACGCACTTACCTAAATAAGGTTGTTTTAGGGCAGCCAGTATTGACCGAAAATCTGCTCATTGCCTTAATTGCCAATGGCCACTTATTAGTTGAAGGACCTCCGGGACTGGCAAAGACCCGTGCAGTGAAAGCCTTATGTGACGGGGTTGAGGGCGATTTTCACCGCATTCAATTTACCCCAGATCTGCTACCTGCCGACTTAACTGGCACAGATATCTATCGCTCGCAAACCGGCACCTTCGAATTTGAAGCCGGACCGATTTTCCACAATTTAATCTTGGCGGACGAAATTAACCGCGCCCCAGCCAAAGTTCAGTCAGCCTTATTAGAAGCCATGGCCGAAGGTCAAGTTACAGTTGGTAAGCACAGCTATAAACTTCCACCGCTGTTTTTAGTAATGGCCACCCAAAACCCATTAGAGAACGAAGGCACTTATCCGCTGCCCGAAGCACAGCTTGACCGTTTTCTGATGCACTTAAACCTTGATTACCCAAGCGGCGAGACTGAAATCGAAATTCTGCGTCAATCCCGCAAAGAAGCGCTGACCCACGAATTACCAACCACTGAGCCGATTGCACAAGCAGATGTGTTTGCCGCCCGTGACGAAGCCATGGAAATCTATCTCGCCGAGCCACTCGAAAAGTACATAGTCGAAATCGTGATGGCGACCCGTGAGCCTTTACGTTACAGCGAAGACTTAGCTAAGTGGCTTGAGTACGGCGTCAGCCCGCGTGCAACCATTTCATTAGAACGCTGCGCCCGCGCCCGTGCTTGGCTGCACGAGCGAGACTTTGTTTCACCAGAAGACATTCAAGCCGTCGCACCGAACGTGTTAAGACACAGATTGCTACTTAGCTACCAAGCACAGGCCGAAGGTGTCAGCCGCGATCACGTGATCAACCACATCTTAAGTCAAGTTGCAGTACCTTAACGGTGAAGATAAAGGTGAAATAAGATGAGTGACACAGCGCGACTCTCAGCCTCGGTCGATGGCTTGCCGCTTTTTGCCGATGGCTTGCATTTAACCGAGCAAGAGCTGCTGGCGTGCCAAAATATCGCCCGTGCTATGCCTGAGCGTTATAGCCGTGCCCGCGCTAATTTAGCGGGCCATCGCAGCAGCTTAATCAAAGGCCGCGGTATGGAGTTTGCCGAGGTGCGCCACTACCAACAGGGCGACGATGTGCGCACCATTGATTGGCGCGTTACCGCTCGTACAGGCACAACTCACACTAAGTTATTTGTCGAAGAACGTGAGCGCCCTATTTTATTGTTAATCGACTTGAGCCAAAGCCTCTATTTTGGTTCGAGTTTATTGCTGCAATCGGTGCAAGCAGGACACCTTGCGACCACCTTAGGTTGGAATGCGATTAACCATGGCGATCGGCTCGGCGCCTTGATCGCATGCGAGTCTGAGCATTTAGAGCTCAAACCCCGCAGCCGTCGTCAGGGCATATTGCAATTGATCTCAGGCCTGCGCCGTGTGCACGAAAATCAGCTCAATCATGTTGGCACTGGCCAGCGCGATCCTGACCATATCCTGCGTGCCTGTCAGCGATTACAACGTATCGCCAAACCCGGCTCCTTAGTTTGGATAGTGACAGATGGCAGCCATTTTAGTCCCCAATGTATCGCGCCTCTCACCGAGCTTAAGCGTCATTGCGATGTGGGTGCCTATCTTATTACCGATCCTCTGCGTCAAGGCACACTGCCGTTACCGCACAACTTTAATTTGCCGGTACGGGATGGGGATGAGGACTTAGTGCTTACCCGCCACAGTTATCAGGCTTGGCTCGACATTCAGTTGCGTCAGCAAAACGATTTTATCGCCATGATGCAGCAACTGCGCGTTCGCACCCAGCTCATAGATGCGGGTGCTCCCCTAGCCCATCAATTGGAATTATTGCGTTAACTATGGATCCAGCAACAGTGAATTCAGAAATAGCAAATCCACAGGCAACAGTACCTATGCCTTTTACGGCGCCAAATCCAGCACTTGCTCAACTGCAGGATATTATTCATCCCGAACCGATCGGCGCTTGGCCTTGGGCAATCGGTTATTGGCTGGTTTTAGCACTTGTGATTGCCCTCATCACACTCTTAGTTATCTGGCTAAGACAACGCGCCCGTGACTTAGCGCCGAAAAAAGCCGCGAAGCAGTTACTCAATCAGCTCGATAAACAAGCGACTTCCTATGCCTCTGACGTCAACAGCCTATTAAAGCGCACCGCCATGAGTTACCTCAGCAGAGAAGCGATAGCCTCCTTAGATGGTGAAGCTTGGGCGGCTTGGTTAGACAGCTATTTACCCGAGCATAAACGCCAACGTATCGGCCCCTTATTAGCCAAACGCCATCAGGCAACGCCATTGACCTTAGCTGAAGCCAATGAATTACATCAACTCGCACAGGCTTGGTTGGCATCGAAAGCAAAACTGAGTGCCCCTGAGCCGAATCTTGTTCAAGCTAAGGGCTACGTTCAAGCTAGTGGCGACGCTCGAGCTAAAAGCCAAGCGCCAACCCAGCAAACTGACACTGAAAAAGCGGAGGCACAATGTTAACAATTGCATGGCCTTGGCTATTGATGTTATTGCCTTTACCTTTGATTTTTTGGCGCCAACACACAGTACAAGTGGATGGTGGCCGGCTGCAATTACCCGGAATAAGTCAAACGGGCAAACAAAGCTTAGCGGCCAACACGCGCCAGAGCCGCAAACGCTACTGGCTGATGTGGTGCCTGTTAGTGCTCGCTATTGCTCGTCCTCAATGGCTTGGTGAACCTATCGAACTGCCAAGCCAAGGCCGTGATTTGATGATGGCGGTGGATTTATCCGGCAGTATGCAGATTGAAGACATGGTGGTGAATGGCAAAACCGTCGATCGTTTCACTTTAATTCAGCACGTCGTCAGTGACTTTATCGAGCGCCGCAAGGGTGACCGTATCGGCTTGATCCTCTTTGCTGATCACGCCTATTTACAGGCGCCGCTCACCCAAGATAGACGTTCAGTGGCGCAATTTTTAAAAGAAGCACAAATTGGCTTAGTCGGTAAGCAAACCGCCATAGGTGAAGCTATCGCTCTAGCGGTAAAACGCTTCGATAAAATGGACGAGAGTAATAGAGTATTGATTTTATTGACCGACGGTTCTAACAATGCGGGCAATATCGAACCAGAGCAAGCAGCGCAAATTGCCGCTAATCGTAAAGTTACCATTTATACGGTTGGTGTGGGCGCAGATGTAATGGAGCGCCGTACACTCTTTGGCCGCGAGCGGGTTAATCCTTCGATGGATCTGGATGAAAACCAACTTAAACATATCGCCGACGTCACCCACGGCCGTTATTTTCGCGCCCGTAACAGCCAAGAGCTAGACCAGATTTACCAAGAAATCGATAAACTCGAACCCGTGAGTCGCGATCAATTAAGCTATCGTCCGCAGGCAGATCTGTTCTATTGGCCGCTGGCACTGGCATTACTGACGAGTCTGTGGATTGCCTTAGGTCAATTGCCACTGTTTGCAGCGCGCCGCGTTAAACCCTCTGTCGCAACCACTTCACAGGGGAACATCAAATAATGAGCCTACATTTTATTCGTCCCGAATGGCTACTCGCCCTAGTGCCGCTAGCCTTAGCCTTGTTGAGTTTATGGCGGCAACACGAGAGCCACAGCGCTTGGAATCGTTATATTGCGCCGCACTTAGCCAAGGTATTGGTCACCCAAGGTAATAAAAAATCCCGCCGTCCGTTGCATTTATTAGCCTTCACTTGGTTGATTGCAACCTTGGCACTCGCCGGACCTGCCGTGAATAAACAATCCTTACCTGTGTTTGCCGCCGAGCAAGGCCGCGTACTGGTGATGGACATGTCCGTATCTATGTTCGCCACCGATCTTGCGCCGAATCGGTTAACCCAAGCCAAATTTAGGGCAACGGATCTTCTGCGTAATCTTAAAGAAGGTGAAACTGGTTTAGTCGCCTTTGCAGGCGATGCCTTTACTATCAGCCCATTAACCCGTGATACCGGCACATTACTCAATTTACTGCCGACGTTAAGTCCTGAGATTATGCCCGTTCGTGGTTCAAACTTAGCGGCAGGCTTGACCCAAGCTAAAATGCTACTGGCTCAGGGTGGGCATATTCGCGGTGATATTATCCTGATGACAGATGGCATAACTGCTGCCCAGTTTGATGAGGCTAACTCGGCATTAAATGGCACCCAATATCGCCTCGCCGTCGTCGCTTTTGGCACCAGCCAAGGTGCGCCAATTCGTCTACCCGATGGACAATTACAACGCGACAGCAGCAACGAAGTCGTTGTGGCCAGCACTGATTTCGCTCTGCTGCAAAAACTGGCCGCGAATAACAAAGGCGTTTTAATCCAAAATCGCACCGACGGTAATGATCTCGCCCAATTACAGCAATGGTTAAGCGATGCTGGCGATGCGAAAGCCACAGATCTTGATGGTGAAACTTGGCAGGATCTCGGTCCTTACCTCGCCTTATTATTACTGCTACCCGCCCTTTTCAGCTTTAGACAAGGAATCGTGGCCAGTGTTGGATTTATCACTCTTGCTGGCAGCTTACTGCTCGCGGCTGTGCCTCAGCCAGCCCATGCCAGTGTGTGGGACAATGCCTGGGACAATGTGTGGAAAACCACAGATCAACAAGCGATGCAGGCCTATCAATCCCAAGATTACGCAAACGCCGCTAAGCAGTTTGAGTCGCCCCAATGGCGTGGCAGCGCCCAATACAAAGCCGGTGATTTTGCGCAAGCACTGAAAACCTTCGAGCAAGATAGCTCAGCCCAAGGCCTCTACAATCAAGGCAATGCGTTGATGCAGCTCGGTAAACCCGATAAGGCCAAGGAGCGCTATCAAGCCGCACTTGAGAAACAAGCTGATTTCCCTGCGGCCAAGGCCAACCTTGAACTAGCTGAAAAGTTATTGCAAGAACAGCAACAACAGCAAGGTAAAAACGAGCAACAGGATAAGAACCAAGATCAACAAGGCGATCAACAGTCCGGTGATCCCGATTCAGGCAACCAACAGTCTGGCGACCAACAATCTGGTGACCAAAAGTCGCAGGATAAACAGCAATCTGACCAAGATAGCGCTCAGAAAGATAAGCAAGATCAAGCAGGGCAAGAGTCTCAGGATCAACAGGACAATGCCGACGCGGATCAAAGCCCTGAACAGCAAAAAACGGATGAGCAACTATCTGAGCAAGATAAGCAAAATGGCAATGCTCAGGATCAGCAGGATGAAGCCAAGCAGCAAAATGGCGTGCAGGATGCGCAGGAAAATGAGCCGGTAGACAATTCACCTGCAGACAATGAAGCTAAGATGCAAGCGCAGGCTAAAGCCGATGCTGAAGAGCAAAAGTCAGCTGAGCAAGAAAAGCAAAGCGTTGCCGCCAAAGAAGCTCCTGAGCAAAATGTGCAAGATAAACAAGAGGCTGCTATGAGTGAATCGGTCGAGGCACCGCCAACCAATAGCGAGCCACTGCCCGCAGAAATGCAACGAGCACTGAGGGGCGTGAGTGAAGACCCGCAAGTGTTACTGCGCAACAAGATGCAGTTGGAATATCAAAAACGCCGTCAAAATGGCCAAATATCAAAGGATAACGAACAGTGGTGACGAGACAATTTTTTATCCTGCTACTCCTTGCCATCGGAGTGGCTCATCCCGCCTTTGCACTTAGCAAAATTGAGGCCTCGGTCGATCGCAACCCAGTGATGGAGGGCGAATACTTTGTGCTCAACATCAGTGTCGATGACGAAGTCGATACAGGTAAGCTAGACACATCAGCTCTACTGAAAGATTTTATTGTCGGCCGTACTAGCGTGAGTCGCAGCACGCAAATCATGAACTTCGATGCGGTCAAAGAAACCCGCTGGCAAGTACTGCTCGCGCCAAAACAACAAGGCCAGTTAACCATTCCTGCCTTTAGCATTGACGGCGTCAGCTCATCGCCTATTCCTCTCAAAGTGGTCGAAACCGGTAGCCAGCCCGCGCAAATGAACAATCTGTTCATTGACGCCAAAGTCTCGACCGACGAAGCCTATGTTGGGCAGCTCATTACCTACAAGGTGAAACTCTATCTGGCGGTAGAATTACAAAGGGGCGTATTGAGTGCACCGGTGATCGAAGGCGCACAGATCAAACAAATCGGTGAAGATAGGGATGGTTCAGAGATAGTCGATGGCCGACGTTACCGCGTGATTGAACGCACCTATGGCATCATTCCCGATTTGCCAGGCCAAGTGAATATCAAAGGTGCAACCTTTGCTGGCGATGTGCTGGTAGAATCCCAACGCCGCGGCGGCATGTTTGGCTTTAATGAAAGCCGCCCAATGCAAGCAGGCGCGCCCTCACTGACAGTTCAAGTGAATCCCGCACCAACAAGCTTCCAAGGCCAATGGCTGGTTGCCGATTTAGTAGCGCTAAAAGAAAACTTCCCTGAAGATATTAAAAAGTTTACCGTCGGTAGCCCTATCACCCGCACTATTACGCTGTTGGCTTCCAATGCCGATGAAAATAGTCTGCCTGATATAGTGCAAACTCTGCCCGATGAACTCAAGTCATACCCAGAAAAACCCCAGCGGCAGACCTTTGTGCGCGATGCACAAATTGTTTCGCAGTACAGTATTACTTCGGCAATCGTTCCCAGCAAAGCGGGCACCTTTACCTTGCCCGAAATCAAAGTGCCTTGGTGGAATCCGCGCCTTAAACGTCAAGAAACTGCAACGCTACCCGCACGTACCATAATCGTTGAAGGTGGTGCTATCAGCGATACGCCAACTCAACCAACATGGGAAACCAACTCCGCGGCCGATAAGGGCTGGTCTTGGCTAACCACGGTTTTTGCTGCGCTATGGCTGGTCACTCTAGTCGCTTGGATTATCACCTTAGTCGCTTGGCGCCGCGCCTTAAAAAATCAAACGGCCGCCCCAATTGCAGTAAACTCTTCAATAAGTTCAGCACAATCAGTGACTGCCTTCGGCTTGAAAGGATTAAAGCAAGCCTGCGCCAGTGGCGATGTGAGCCGAATAATGTTGCAATTGCAGCGACATTTCAGTGAGTTACAGCAAACGCCTATGACATTAGATAAGATTGCTGAGCAGTCACCACAACTGGCAGCAGCGATACAGCAACTGCAAATCAAAGCCTACAGTGCGAAGGCCGATAAGAGCCACCATACTGACAGTGCTAATACGAGCAGTGCGAATTCTAACAATACAAATAGCCACTTAAGCGCCGAATGTACCGCCTTACTTAACGCGGTTAAGGCCTGTGAGCATAAACATTCAAACCCAAAATCAGCACCATTAAGCCCACTGAATCCTAAATAAATGATGGGGTTAATGACAAAGAAGCGAGTGCTACCATGCTAAATATTCCGCCAAAAAGCCCAAAGATAAAAAATGTTTGCTAACTTGCGCAAGAAATCCGTCGAGCCCGCGGTCTCTTCTGACATGCTAAGCAAACAACGACGATACAACAGCCTAGTCAAGGCGCTACATGCAGACATTTTCCGCTACGCCTATTGGTTATGCGGCGATAAGCACGTGGCTGAAGACATTACCCAAGAAACCTTCTTGCGGGCGTGGCGCGCTTTGGATTCCCTCAAGGATGATAAAGCGGCGAAAGCTTGGCTGATCACGATTCTTAGGCGTGAAAATGCGCGGCGTTTCGAGCGTAAACAGTTCGATTATTCCGATGTTGAGCAAGATACATTGGAAGACAATATCTCCAATAGCAGTGAAGAGCAGACCGAGCAATATCTGATCCGTCGACAAATTGGCAAGCTGGATATCGAATACCGCGAACCGCTCTTACTCCAGCTCATTGGTGGCTTTAGCGGCGATGAAATCGCCGAGCTGATGGAGCTCAATCGCAACACCGTAATGACGCGTTTATTTCGGGCGAGGAGCCAATTGAAAGAATTACTTGAGAAGAATGATGTGAGAGGTCAATCCAATGGATGAGCTTAAATTTAGACGTCAAGCTTATGAAGATCCTCATAATCAAGATGCTGACTTTCTGGCACAAATCAATGCCAAGTCAGAAAACCAAGCCCTAATCAATGAGCTTAAAAACCTTGATGCCAAACTGAGCAATGCATTAAAAGTGGATGTGGCTGAGGATCTCGCCGACAAACTCATTTTGCGTCAGCAGTTACAACAGCACCATAAACAGCGCCGGCAAACGTTTTTTTTAGTGGCCATGGCTGCCTCGGTTGCGTTTGTGGTAGGCATCAGCTTCAGCCTATTACGCTTAGGGCCTATTGATTTGGCTGAACATGCACTGGCCCATGTCTACCATGAAGATATTGCCTTGCATGTCGATCAAAATGTCAATTTTAGTCAAGTCAATGCCCAGCTTGCATCGATAAAAGACTTTGGCAACGCCAAATTTACCCAACAACCGGGCAAAGTGTATTACACCTCTTATTGCGATTTTCAGGGGGTAAAAAGCCTGCACTTAGTACTTCAGGGCGAACAAAGTAAGGTGACACTCTTTATCGTGCCACTCGAGAAACGTATGGTGTTGGATAAAACCTTCGCCGACGGTAAATATCAAGGAATGGGCTTTGAAACGCCCGATGCATTTATTTTGCTCATAGGTGAGGATCAAGCTGACCTTAGCTATATAAAAGACGAAATCAAGAATATATTTATTTAAGACATTGTTATAAATTGCATTTAAAAATCAATCTCCGATATTTTCATGTTATCGGAGGTTAGATTTCAATCACACTTACATCTGCTAATGGGCGCACGTTCAAACATCTGGTAGCATGCTTGCCACTTTTAATAATAAAAAGATGGGAAAAGGCAAGATGACGATTGAAACCCCGATTTTAATCACATTTGTTGGTTACTTAGTATTGATGATGGGCATAGGTTTTTGGGCTTACCGTGCTACCGATACTGTTGATGATTATATTTTAGGTGGCCGCAAAATGGGCCCCGCAGTGACCGCACTCAGCGTGGGAGCATCTGACATGTCAGGTTGGCTGTTACTGGGGTTACCCGGCGCAGTTTACTTAAGCGGCTTAGGTGCAGCCTGGATTGGCGTAGGATTAATTATTGGTGCTTGGCTAAACTGGTTATTTGTTGCCAAGCGACTGCGCATTTATACCCAACTCGCCGATAACGCCCTCACTTTACCGGATTTTTTCGAGAAACGTTTCCACGATACCCAAGGCTATCTCAAGCTCGTTTCCGCAATCACTATTCTGGTGTTTTTTACTTTCTATGCCTCCTCTGGCATGGTCGGTGGCGCGATTTTGTTTGAGAAGGTCTTTGGGCTTGATTACACCGCAGCCCTCGTGATTGGCTCGGCCATCATAGTCGGTTACACCTTTATTGGCGGTTTCTTTGCCGTGTGTTGGACTGACTTTTTCCAAGGCAGTTTAATGCTCATCGCCCTATTGATTGTCCCTTTCGCCGTTTTCGCTCACCCCGAAAGCCATGCAGGTATTGAAACGATCGATCCCGCGATGTTGGCATTGGTCAATGACAAAACCACTGCCATCGGCATGTTATCTTTGCTCGCATGGGGCCTAGGTTATTTTGGTCAGCCACATATTTTGTCGCGTTTTATGGCGATAGGCAGTGCCGATGCCCTGCCCTTGTCACGCCGTATTGCCATGAGCTGGATGGTGTTATCTCTCATTGGCGCGTTAGCCACAGGTATTGCAGGCTCGCTCTATTTCGCCAAAGAGCCATTAGCCAATTCTGAAACTGTGTTTATCCATTTAGCTCAAGCGGCGTTTAACCCATGGATTGGTGGGCTATTAATCGCCGCTATTTTATCGGCAATCATGAGTACTATCGACTCACAACTCTTAGTCTGCTCAAGTGTCATCACCGAAGATTTCTACCGTAAATGGTTACGCCCAAAGGCCGATGATCGCGAGCTAATGATGGTAGGTCGTTTAGGCGTACTCGCTATCGCTGTGATTGCAGGTGTGATAGCACTCAATCCTGAAAGTAGCGTACTCAGCCTAGTGAGTTATGCTTGGGCAGGCTTTGGTGCGGCCTTTGGTCCCGTAGTCTTGTTATCCTTGTTTTGGAAGCAATACAGCCGTAATGGCGCTATCGCCACTATTATTGTCGGTGCATTAACCGTGGTGATTTGGAAGCAACTCACTGGTGGCATTTTTGAAGTATACGAAATCCTTCCTGGGTTTATATTCGCGACTATTGCGGGTATTTTAGTCAGTAAATTCTCTGCTCCAAGTGAAAAAGTAACGACAGAGTTCGAACAATTTAAGTCTGCACTCTAATCTAGATATGCTTCCATATGTTTAAAAGCGCACAAGTGTGCGCTTTTTACATTTTGTATCCTTTTAAATACCCTACACACCATTACAAACCGTTAACTTCAATTGAAACCCATAGCAGCACCCAAAGCCCTTCATATCAAGCATCTGGCCAGACCATTCAAGCATACTAAAGTATCACTCTTGTTTTAAAGACTTTTAATTAACTGAAAATTAACATATTTCACTTCTGGTCGGACTTGTTGAGGGTACATTGAATCCATAAGATGCCGGAGACTAATAAATGGATTTAAATACTTTCGGCGGACTAGGACCGAATAAAAATCCAATACTTATAAAAAATAGAGAGAATAATAATGAAAACATTCAACAAGACACTCATTGCCGTTTCTGTCGCATTAGCAAGCACACAAACCTTAGCTTCAGGTTTTCAACTAAACAGCCAATCAGCAACTGGTATGGGCCGTGCATTTGCGGGTGATGCGGTTATTGCCGATAACGCTTCTGTGTTATCACGTAACCCTGCTGCTATGGCATTATTCGATAAAGATGCGATCTCCTTCGGCTTAACTTATGCCGATATTACTGTTGATGTTAAAGATGTTAACTTTGCCGGTGGTGCCGTTGACTTAGGCAGCATCGATGACGCGGGTAGCTCTAAAATTATCCCTAATATTTTCTACATCCACCCCATCGACGATAAGTTCGCCGTAGGTTTTGCCGCTTTCTCTAACTTTGGTACCGGTACCGATGCCAGCTCACTTTCAAAGAGTTTGCCAGCAGGCTCACCAGCACCTTATGATCTGCTTGGCGAAACAGAAGTAACAACGGTTAACTTTAACACCAGCCTTTCATACCGTATTAATGACATGTTCAGTATCGGTGCTGGTATTGATGCCATTTACGGTGAAGGTCGTTTAACCCGTAACATGGGCGCGACACCTCTGGTTGACGTCGACGCTGACGGTTGGGCGTTTGGTGGTATTGTGGGTGCCACAATTGAGTTAGATAAAGACAATCGTTTCGGTATCAGCTACCGTTTCAGCCCAACAGTGAATGTTAAAGGTGATATCAACACGATCAGCACTAAAGATCTATCTGCCGTTGGTTTAGGTTCAAAAACAGCACTAGCGACAAGCTTTGACAGCTTAGACGTACCCCTTGCGGATATTTTCCAAGTTGCTGGTTTCCATCAGCTCACACCTAAGTTTGCAGTGCACTACACTGCGCAGTACACCCAGTGGAGCAACTTTGAACAAATCACGGCTAAAGATGGCGTAGCCACTATTATTCCTGGTCAAGCGGGTGCAGGTACTCAACTGCAAGCTGGCGACGTTGCGCTGAAAGAATACCAATGGAAAGATTCATGGTTATTCAGCCTAGGTGGTACTTATACTATCAACGAACAATTCACCGTGCGCGCGGGTTATATGCATGACCAAGGCGTTGTGGACGAAATCAGCTCTATTTCATTCCCAGACTCTGACCGTAACTGGTACACCGCGGGTATGAGCTACCACATCAACCCACAAAACACCGTTGACTTTGGTATCGCTTATATTAAAGGTGAAGAAGTTCACCTGATCGAAAACAGCGCAATCGCAGGCCCTGTTAATGCGATTACTGAATCAAGTGGTATGTACTACTCAGTTCAATACAGCTACCAGTTCTAAGATAAATTCCTAACACCAAAAGCCGCATTTTTTGCGGCTTTTTTGTATCTTAAGCATTTATTGCCTAAAGTTAATTCATACTCCTGTAAACGCAGCTACGGCTATGGCTAAAGTCATTGGACTCGGTGGAATTTTCTTTAAAAGTGTCGATCCCGTTGCCTTGGCAACTTGGTACAAAACCCATCTTCAAGTCCCCATTGAAAACTGGGGAGGCGCCGCGTTTTATCACACAGATAAATCAACTCTTGGCTACCATGTTTGGACCCCTTTCGCCCATAGCACGGACTATTTCGCCCCCTCAGATAAAGGGTTTATGTTCAACTTTGTCGTTGACGATTTAGAGCAAGCACTCGTACAAGTAGAGCAAGGTGGCAGTCAACCGATTGGTGGTATTGAAGATTCAGAATTTGGCCGCTTTGGCTGGTTTATTGACCCTGATGGCAATAAAGTCGAATTATGGCAGCCAAGCGCCATCCCTCCTGAAAAATAAATGCTTTAAACAGATATTTCCAAACTCATCTCTCAACATAATCTCCCCTGCCTTAAGCGGCATCTATTCCGAATAAACCCAGTGCATGACTGAGGTTTATTCGGTATCGTAGACTGAGTTCATCTAATCAAGAGATTCTTTTTATGGAAAAAAATAACATCCTTCCTGCCCTGCTGTTAGGTGGTTTCCTTTGCGCGGGGCTTGTTTATGTAGGCCAGACAGCAAGCTCAGCACTATTGCAAATGAAAGCCATGGAACGCACTGTCACGGTAAAGGGCTTAGCGGAAAAAGAAGTCAAAGCCAATGTGGCAATTTGGCCAATCAATTTCACTGAGGTCGATAACAATCTGCCTAAACTCTACGAGACGGTTCAGCAAAAAACCGATCGTGTTGTGGCGTTTTTAAAGGAACAAGGCTTTAGCGACAGCGAAATTACTGTCTCTTTGCCTTCAATTGAAGATCGCCAAGCCCAAGGTTATGTCGATCCTAACGTCAGATACCGTTACTCGGCAAAAGTGAACCTATCGGTTTATACGCCACAGATTGATCTCATGCTGAACACCCGTAAGCAAATGATTAACTTAGTAAAAGAAGGTATAGCGATTGCCAGCCAAGATTATGATAATCGCACTGAGTTTCTGTTTACCGATCTCAACTCAGTCAAACCTGTCATGGTGCAAGAAGCGACTCAAAATGCCCGCGAAGTGGCTGAAAAATTTGCTAAGGATTCGGATTCTCGCCTCGGAAAAATTAAAAGTGCGAGTCAAGGCCAGTTCACTATTTCTGACCGCGACAGCAGCACGCCTTACATTAAACAAATTCGCATCGTTTCCACACTAACCTATTATTTAAATGACTAAATTTTAGGCTTAATTTGAAGCTCTGAAGCACGAGGAATAAGGCGCTATAGGCCTTATTCCTTATTCCTAAATTAGGTAAAAACACTACATTAAATTTTTCTAATAAATATTGATTGCCTATTGAAAACAACTCCATTAGAATTTTCTCATAAATTACATCTGGGGTGATATAAGTTATGACATCAATTTCTCGTGCTTTTTTATTACTGCTGGCACTTTCCAGTACTCAAGTTCAGGCTGCCTCAGTCGAAACCATCGAAGTCCTAAACAAACCATATCCGAATTGGGTCACCTTAGACGCCACCATTGAAGCAGTAAAAGCAGCGACGGTATCGGCGCAAACCTCTGGCCGTATTGTCAAACTCAACTACGATGTTAACGATGTCGTCCCCGAAGGAGCCGCTCTACTGGAAATTACCAGTAAAGAGCAAGGCGCTGAACTGGCAAGCTTTGAGGCTGATCTAGCCAAAGCGAAGGCTTTAAATGTCGAAGCTCAGGCACAATACAAACGTTATAAAGAGCTATTTCCCCAAGGCGCGATTTCTAAGGGCGCGATGGATGAAGCCACCGCCAATGCTAAAGCAACAGAACAAGCCGTCAGTGCAGCACAAGCCCGTGTCATCAAAGCCAACGAATCCTTAAAATACACTGTCGTTTCAGCGCCTTTTAGTGGCATAGTCACTGAGCGTTTTGTCGAACTTGGCGAAACTGTAAGCCCAGGACAAGCACTACTTTCAGGGTTTTCCGCGAGTCAAATGCGCGCCATTACCCAAGTGCCACAGCGTTACATTAACCAACTTAAAAATTCCCCCGAATTTCTCGTCCGTTTAAGTGATGGGCGCGAGTTCACCTCAACTGACCTCACGATTTTCAGTTTCGCCGATCCCGTCAGCCACAGTTATCAAGTGCGAATTAATCTGCCAGAAAATGAAGCCAATCTTCAACCCGGTACTTGGGCAAAAGCTTCCTTTAAAAATGGCGATCGGGAAAAAATCCAACTGCCCGCCTCTGCACTGCTCACAATGAACGAACTGAGCAGTGTTTACCTTAAACAAGGCGAAGCCTTTGTGCTGACCCAAGTCCGTGTCACTGAGCCCTTAGATGGCGAGGTAGAAGTGCTTGCGGGCCTTAAGTCGGGTGATAAGGTGGCCGTTGATGCCTACCAAGTGTTGCTCAGCAAGAAGCAATAATTCCCTAGCGACTTAAGCTTTGTCGAGGTTGTTTTATGAAACATGCTCCAGTACCACAAACCACACTTGGGATTTCCGGACGAATTGCCGCAGCCTTTCAAAATAGCGCCATCACGCCGCTATTAGCACTTCTCGGGCTCTTACTTGGCTTATTCGCCATTTTGGTGACACCAAAAGAAGAAGAGCCACAAATTGATGTCACCTTTGCCGATGTGTTTATCCCTTTTCCCGGCGCGACACCCACGGAAGTTGAAAACTTAGTCACTCTGCCAGCGGAACAAGTGATCTCCGAAATCAAAGGCATAGATACTCTGTACTCGTTCTCCCAACCCGATGGCGCGCTGATCATCGTCATCTTTAAGGTCGGCGTTGCGCGCAATGATGCCATCGTAAGCCTATACAACCAGATTTATTCCAATATGGATAAATTGCCAAGGGACGCTGGCGTGGGCGATCCGCTAATTAAACCCCGCGGCATCGATGATGTGCCCATTGTCAGTTTGACCTTGTGGTCTAAGGACAGGCAAGTGTCTGCTGAGCAGCTAACCCATGTCGCCCTTGGATTAGAAACCGAAATTAAGCGTATCCCCGGCACTCGCGAAATCGATACCGTTGGCCAGCACGATATGGTGGCCAACATACGTATCGATCCCGCCAAGATGAACAGCTTTAATCTGACCTACGATAAGTTAAGACAAAGTCTGAATGACAATAATATGGTCTCTATGCCTGCATCCTTAGTGCAAGGCAATCAAGAGATTAAAGTTCAGGCTGGGCAGTTTTTACAATCCATCAACGATCTCAAGCAATTAGTCGTCAGTGTCTATCAAGATAAACAGGGCAAGAATATTCCGATTTATTTGGCGGATATTGCCGAAATCAGCTTAAAAAGTGATATCCCTAAACAGAGCGTTTGGCACGCAGATAAAACCGACATTTATCCCGCCGTTACAATCGCAATTGGTAAACAAGCAGGCCAAAACGCTGTCGATATCGCCGACAGTGTGATTGAGCGGATAGCTAAAGTCGACAATGTGTTGATCCCGGCAAATGTCGAAGTCACAGTGTCACGTAACTATGGCGAAACCGCGGCGGATAAATCTAACACCCTTATTTTAAAACTGA
This sequence comes from Shewanella sp. SM55, assembly GCF_025654025.1. Taxonomy (NCBI): domain Bacteria; kingdom Pseudomonadati; phylum Pseudomonadota; class Gammaproteobacteria; order Alteromonadales; family Shewanellaceae; genus Shewanella; species Shewanella sp. SM55. The sequence goes on from NZ_JAKKRS010000010.1 coordinate 152,570, forward strand.
TTTTTGCCACCAGCGCCGTAGTCGTACTGGTCTTTTTAACCATGGGCGCACGCGAATCCTTAGTCGTAGGTGTGGCCATTATTATCACGCTGGCGATCACCCTTTTCGCCTCTTGGGCGTGGGGATTTACTTTAAACCGCGTGTCCTTGTTCGCCTTGATTTTCTCCATCGGCATCTTGGTCGACGATGCCATAGTCGTAGTAGAAAACATCCACCGGCATATGGCGCTCGGCAAAAAGTCCTTCAGCGAGCTTATCCCAGTGGCGGTCGATGAAGTCGGTGGCCCGACGATTCTGGCGACATTTACAGTTATCGCAGCCTTGCTGCCGATGGCTTTTGTATCGGGCTTAATGGGGCCTTACATGAGCCCGATCCCCATCAACGCCAGTATGGGCATGTTAATTTCCCTCGTTGTGGCATTTGTGGTCACTCCTTGGCTCAGTCGTAAACTGCTGAAACATAATGACCAACACGATACTGCCCAAGCCTCGCACGAGGATGAAGCTGAAACTAAGATGGTGCGCCTCTTTACTCACTTAATTGGTCCTTTCCTGCTGGGTAAAAATGCCCGTAAGGCAAGAATAGGACTGGCTGTCGGCGTATTTGTGTTAATCGGCATCGCCGTCGCGCTCCCTGTCGGTCAGCTCGTGGTGCTTAAAATGCTGCCCTTCGATAATAAGTCCGAGTTTCAAGTGATGGTGGACATGCCAGAAGGCACTCCCGTAGAGCAAACACAAAGAGTATTGCAGGATTTGAGTCGCTACCTAACAACCGTCCCTGAGGTCGAGCATCTGCAATTGTATGCGGGCACTAACGCGCCAATGAACTTTAACGGCTTAGTGCGCCACTATTTCCTGCGTCACAGCCAAGAGCTTGGCGACATCCAAGTGAACCTAGTGGATAAGAAACACCGCAAGCGCGACAGCCACAGCATAGCGGTATCGGTGCGAGACGAACTGCAGCAAATTGGCGAGCAATATCAAGCCAATATCAAAGTGGTTGAAGTGCCACCTGGACCACCAGTGTGGTCGCCGCTGGTTGCAGAAGTGTATGGCCCAAGTCCCGCTATTCGCGAGCAAGCCGCATATGAGATGCAGGCGCTGTTCCATGAAACCAAAGATGTGGTCGATATCGATATTTTCTTGCCCGCCGCCCAGCAAAAATGGCAAGTGATGATCGACCGCAGTAAAGCCAGCCTGATGGCCGTGCCCTACAGCAATATTGTCGACTTGATTGCCACCTCAGTTGGCGGCAAAGATGTGAGCTATTTACATCAAGCCCAGCAAAAACAACCGATACCGATCCGCCTGCAATTAAACGAAGGCGCGAAAGTCGATTTAGAGCAAGTGCTGAATATGAAGTTACTGAGCCAAACGGGGCAATCTGTGCCTGTCTCTGAGCTGGTGACCATCAAACGCGGCAAAATCGATGCACCAATTATCCATAAGAATATGATCCCTATGATCATGGTCGTCGCCGATATGTCGGGGCCATTGGACAGCCCACTCTACGGTATGTTCGATATGGCGGGCAAAATTGATGGCACCGATGGCTTAGGATTTGATCAGCATTATATTCACCAACCCACAGGGTTAGACTCAGTCGCCGTGCTCTGGGATGGCGAATGGAAGATCACCTACGAAACCTTTAGAGACATGGGTATCGCCTATGCCGTTGGCATGATTGCGATTTATTTATTGGTGGTCGCGCAGTTTAGATCTTATCTGGTGCCGCTTATCATCATGGCGCCAATTCCACTGACTGTGATTGGCGTAATGCCTGGACATGCCCTGCTCGGAGCGCAATTCACGGCGACGTCCATGATAGGCATGATAGCGCTGGCGGGGATTATTGTGCGTAACTCGATATTATTGGTCGATTTTATTAATCAAGAAACCGCATCCGGTGTGCCCTTTGAGCGGGCAGTGATCCACTCTGGCGCCGTGCGAGCTAAACCTATCATGCTGACTGCATTTGCAGCCATGATAGGGGCATTGTTTATTCTTGATGATCCGATTTTCAATGGCTTAGCGATCAGTCTGATCTTTGGTATTTTTATCTCGACCATACTGACCTTAGTTGTCATCCCTGTGCTGTACTACACGGCCATGAAAAACCGTATGAATACTTTTCAGATACAAACACAAACACAAAACTAACCACAACAAAGGCCATCACCAAGATGGCTTCAAGGAGTAAGGTATGTCATTAGAACGCAGTATTATGGCTTTTGCCGGATTGATGGTGTTACTGTCACTGGTGTTAACCGCCTATGTGCACCACAACTTTCTGTGGTTAACCGCATTTGTTGGCGCTAACCTATTCCAAAGTGCTTTTACCGGTTTTTGCCCTGCCGCCATGGTTTTACGCAAATTAGGGGTAAAATCAGAGGCTGAAATTGCTAAGCAAAGCTAAGCCACATAAAGTCACTTCTTAAGAGTTAAGATAAGAGTTAAGAGTTAGGTGAGCAAGTACACGCTTGGTTAATACAAGCGTGCCCAAAAGCCGTCAAGGAGAGATAAAGTGACCCACAACCTCGTAACCCGTGGCCAAAGTCTAATGCGCTTAGCCCTATTAAGCTTGCAATCACTGGTACTCATGCCACTGCTGCTAATGCCCATGATAGCCAGCGCCGCCGACCAAGATCCTGCAATCGCATGGGATAAAATTGCCGCAGGCGCTATGGTGCTCGATGTCAGAACGCCTGAAGAATTTGCCGAAGGTCATTTAGCGAATGCGGTCAATATTCCCTTTGAGCAAGTGACAGAGGAGTTTGCTAAGCGTGGCATAGCCAGAGATGCTCCCGTCGTCTTGTATTGCCGTAGCGGTCGTCGTAGCAGTATTGCGACCGAAGCCTTAGTCGCTGCCGGATACACCCAAACCTATAATGGTGGCGGCTATTCCACCTTAGTTGAAGCGCAAAAAACGCCCGCTAAGTAATTCACAACCATCAAATTGGCTCTAGTGTGGGGAAGTAAGAATAAATCACTTTAGTACTCTCACCTCGCTCTAGTAATTCAAGGTTTAACGGCTAAAAGCGCCCTAGGGCGCTTTTTTATTATCTAAATAAAATATCGAAATTAAGCAGGGGGTGGATTAATAGGTTCTTACCAGATTCATTGTGGACGAAAGAGCACAGGATTTTTTAGTAGTTCTATAAAATAAGTAACACCCGTATTCCCAAACAGCCTAAGTAAAGTCAATCAATTGGCAACTGCCACCCTATTGACAGCCTTTTGCAACAATTTCGCATAATCAATCACTTGAGAAAATCTTATCATTATGATGAAAACTTAAAGTTTGTTTTTGTTATTTTTAATCACAAAAAAATATATATATAAATTTCAATGCATTGCTAACAGCAAAATCAATCAAAAACCCGTATATGGAGTCGTAAATTCGTATTCACTTATTCACGTTTATCACATAAAAAAACAAATATTTTAACAAAATCTGGTTACAACTCGTTACAATTTGAATTTATATGCACTATAAATGCCTATTAAATCTAAACACTTACCAACCGCCATACCGTTAACAAATCATTTACAAATACTGTGGTCGCAGATAAATTCACTAACCGAGTAGCATCTGAGTCGTAGTTATTCTTATGAAACATAAAATAATAATGATTAACACTAAATTGACCATGGAAGAAGAACATGACAATCAACAGAACCACTAAAATAGCGTTAAGCCTTTCAAGCTTAGCTATTGCGATCTCAGCCGGTGTACAAGCAGCACCACAAGCCCCAGGTTTTGCCGCAGCATTACAAGCACAAACCTCACCACTGCCAAAGCGTTACATTGTGAAGTTTAAAAACACTGATGCCGCGGCCATCATGTCAGCTAATAGTGTGCAATCAACGAGTGATCTGCAGTCACTCAATGACGCGACAACAGATACGCTACCAACCACAATGAATTATCAGCCACAAATGGCTGAAATCAGTGCCCAACATACCGCATTAAATAAAGTACAAGCGAAGGAAATGAAGCGTATCGGCCGCAGTAACAGCTACTCGGTGAAACTCGATGCCAAAGGGATCAATGAATTAAAAACCCGTGCTGATGTGGAATATGTCGAAGAAGATATGCCACGCCGCTTTCTAAGTGAAAGTACGCCTTGGGGCCAAACTTTTGTGGGAGCAACCCAGCTAAGCGACAGCCAAGCTGGCAACCGCACTATTTGTATTATCGACTCAGGCTACGACCGTAGTCACAGCGACTTAGGTGGCAACAATGTCACAGGGACCAATAACTCAGGCACGGGTAACTGGTTTGAGCCGGGCAATAATAACGCCCACGGTACCCACGTTGCGGGGACGATTGCGGCGATCGCCAACAATGATGGCGTGATCGGCGTTATGCCAAATCAAAATGCCAATATTCATGTGATCAAAGTGTTTAATGAATCTGGCTGGGGCTACTCTTCATCCTTAGTCGCTGCCGTAGACACTTGTGTCACCAACGGCGCCAATGTTGTCACTATGAGTTTAGGTGGTTCAGGTTCTAGTACCACTGAGCGTAACGCTCTGGCTGCCCACTATAATAATGGTGTTCTCCTGATTGCTGCTGCGGGTAACGATGGGAATAGCACTCACAGCTACCCAGCATCCTACGATGGCGTCATGTCCGTCGCCTCTGTGGATAACCATAAAGACCACTCAGCATTCTCCCAATACACTAACCAAGTGGAAATATCAGGCCCTGGTGAAGCCGTTCTATCGACTGTTACCCGTGGCGAAGGCCGTTTAGCCGATATCACTATCGGCAATCAGTCTTACTTTGACTCAGGTGTCGTGCCGCACAATCGCCTGATATCCTCTGGTGGCAGCTATGTCCCCGCACCATTTAACGGTACCAGCACTGCAACTTTGGCAGAATGTACCGTTAGCGGCACAAACTTCAACTGCGGCAACATGACCAATAAGATTTGTTTAGTGGAACGTGTTGGTAATCAAGGCACTAGCTACCCTGAAATTAACGCAGCTAAAGCCTGTAAGAATGCGGGTGCCAGTGCGACGATTGTTTACAGTAACGCGGCATTACCCGGCTTACAAAACCCCTTCCTTGTCGATGCTAACAACGAAATCAATATGGTTTCTGTATCTGTTGATCGTGCAACAGGTTTAGCATTGCGCAATCAACTGGGCGCCACAGTCACTGTCAGCAACCAAGGCAATAAAGATTACGAGTACTACAATGGTACATCAATGGCGACACCGCATGTGTCAGGTGTTGCGACCTTAGTGTGGAGCTACCACCCAGAATGTAGTGCGGCGCAAGTCCGTAACGCATTGAAAATGACCGCCGAAGATCTTGGTACTGCGGGTCGTGACAACTACTATGGCTATGGTTTAGTTAATGCAGTTGCAGCAAAAGCCTTCCTAGACGCATCTTGTACTGGTCCAACGGGTCCTGTCGATCCAACCGAACCGGGCGATAGTGTTCTGGTGAACGGTGTGGCGAAAACAGGTTTAGCAGGCGCAACAGGTGAAGAATTACATTTTTCATTTGAAGTTCCAGCAGGTGCAACTAACCTAGGCTTTGTGATGAACGGTGGCACAGGTGATGCGGACTTGTATGTGCAATATGGCGCGGCGCCAACCACCACTAATTACGATTGCCGTCCGTATAAAAGTGGCAATAGTGAGTCTTGTCCAATCACCAACGTACAATCAGGCACTTACTATGCCATGGTGAAAGGCGATTCGGCTTTCACTGGTGTGTCGTTAACGGCGAACTACACAGCGTCTAATGGCGGCGGTACGCCAACGAGCTATACCAATACTGATAACTATAATATTCCTGATAACAAAGCGGCGGGGATCACTAGCCCAATCACGGTTACTCGCACAGGTGATTCAGGTACTGTGACTGCAGTCGTGAACATAGTCCACCCTTACATTGGTGACTTAAAAGTGCAGCTGATCAGCCCTTCAGGAAAAACGGTTACCCTGCATAACAACACAGGTCTTGGTGCAGACAATATCAATAAGAGCTATACCGCAGATATGACAGGTGCGAATTCGAACGGCGTATGGAAGTTAAAAGCCGTAGACAGTGGCCGTGGTGATGTTGGTTATATCGATAGCTGGGAACTGAGCTTCAAATAAATCAAAATCGATACTTTTACTGATACTTAAAAGTGATAAACGGAAAGAGCCTGCAATTGCAGGCTCTTTTTTTACAAAACATGTTATTCAATATCTTTGAGAATTTCAGGCTCAATCAACACGCTGGTTTCATTATCCGATAACCAAATTTGGCCTTCACTAATCGAAACTTGCAATGCCATATTACGCCCAACAAACGCTTCCATCGCCGTGACGGATTCTTCGGCAATATTCCACACTTTTAAATTCTGATAACGCTCTAACGCTTGCTGATTCTGTTTCCACCAAATCGGTACACTGCGACCACCATAGGTAAAGAGCTGTACGACTTTGGCACGGCCGCTGGCCTTTCGAAGCCATTTTTCATCGGCCTGACCAAACTCAACCCACAGCTCAATTTCACCGGATAGGGTTTTGTCCCATAGCTCTGGCTCGTCATCGACGCACAGACCTTTACTAAAACTTAAGGTTTCGCTGGCATTCACAATAAACGCGAGTAAACGCACCATCATGCGGCCATCGGTTTCGGAAGGATGCTGGGCAAGCGTCAATTGATGGTCTTGGTAATAATTCCGATCCATATCGGCTATCTGTAAATTGACTTTAAACACGGTCGCCTTGAGGGCCATAGTCATCCTAAATGCAGAGTGAAATCCTGAAACAGCGAAATCCTAAAATAAGGCTGCCGAGTCTACCTGAGACTCGGCATTAGCTCAAACGAACAATAGAATACGCCCATGAAATCGAACATAAAGTGCAATCGAATAGAAGGTTAAATCGAACCCAAGGCTGAATCGGTAAGAAATTAAATCGCACCGGGTCGCAGATGTTTAGCCATGGGGAAATGGGCTTTCAACAAGCTGATTTTTTGCGTATCCGCTACCAGTAACATGCGCGTACCCAGCTCATACTGTTGACTCAATTCACTGAAAGCGGGTAAAAAACCGCGATCTGCGTCGCGGCGAACAAGTTCAGCGAGTTCGACGCTCAAATCCCCTTGGCTGTATATCCAATCGAGGCGCTGTAATAATGGCATGGCTGCGAGCGGCAATAAGTCCACAGACGTTGCATCATCCAACAAAAGGATTTCGCCGCGGCTGACTAAGTTATTAAACGCATTATGGTAATGCTCGGTGGTACGACTATCGAAACGGTCGCCATTGGTATCGAAAAAACGCTCCCAAAATAAGCGGCGTTTCGAGGTTGAATCGAGTTTATCTTGTACTTCGACGCGTCTATCGGCGACAAAATCGAATAACGGTTTGAGTGACTGCGGTAGGCTAGATTCTAAACGCGAGCGAATCGTGCGTGCAAATACCGGTGCAGCGCCCGCAGTGCTGATCGCGACCACTAAACGACCTCGATCAACAATAGAAGGAGTGATAAAGCGGCAAAAGGCCGGATTATCAACGGCATTAACCCAGATACCACGCGCGGTAGCTAAGGTCGCTAACTCTGCATTAAGACTGTCGTTTGCCGTAGCTAAATACACCAAATCATAATTTTGAATGTCGGCATGGACGACTTCACGCTGGGATAACAAAATGCGGCCAGCATCTGCATAACGTTGCACTTCAGGGTTCACCTCTGGCGCTACCACGTGGATATTGGCTTCAGTACGTGTCAGCAGTGCTAACTTACGGCTAGCCACATCGCCCGCGCCCACCAGTAGAACATTCAAATTAACCGTATCGACAAACAAGGGAAAATATTGCATTAGAAGAGATCCTGAACGCTTAGTCCTGCACGACTGGCAGTTGACGCTGTACCCAGCCCTTATAGCCACCAATCATAGATGCAACGTGGGTGTAACCCATAAGTTGCAGATTATGGGCAGCCAAGGCGGAGCGCGCACCACCCGCGCAGTAGAGTAATATAGGTGTATTTTTATCGGGGAAACGCGCTTCGATATCACGCTCTAAAATACCCCGGCTTAAATGTTTCGCTCGGGGTAAATGATCTTGCAGCCACTCACGATCCTCACGCACATCAACAAGGTGCCAGCGGTCATCGGCCTGATAAGCTTCGATTGTCACTTCGGTGATATTAGGCAGAATAGCGTCAACAAGGGCGGAAAATGCATTGGGATGTTGCATCACTAACTCCTAGATAAGATATTGAATGGCATGATGAATGTCAGCTTATCAGCAAAGTGTAATCTTCTCATCCTGCAGAGGCAATCTTTCAGCCTCACCGCAAAGCTGAGAAAGTTGCCAGTGAAAGACTAGTTGTGGCTCTCGCTGCGCTCTGAGCTACATTGCCAGCAAAGCTCAAAACTGCCTTCATTAGTCTCATGGCATTGCACACACTGCCATTGCGGACTTTCAACATCCAACGCATTCAATTGAACTTGTGCCGACGCGTATTGGGACTCACCTACCCATAACTCGACGTTTTGCATCCCAGTAGGGAGTTCACCAATGCCGCCTAATAACGCTTCACCTCTGAGTTCAACATGAATGCCACAGGCTTCCAATAAACCTTTCCATGTATGGGCCTGCAATAAATTACCACCAGCAACTAACACTTTACGTTCTTCCATGCGACATCCTACGGCTACAACTCTCTAGAATATGGGTTGCCGACATCCTACTGCTAAATAGCCGAGGCTGTCGAGCGCTGATTTTTACATCAGTTGTTAAATAAATTAACATTCACTTTTTACAGCATAACTGACTATAACTTTGTGAGTTTGCTAGCAGAATGTCAGATACGCCTCAAAATCGATGCAAAAAAAAGCCACCTCGTCGGTGGCTTTTTAACTCCAAATTAACCTTTAAGGCATCATAGGAGGTTGATCTGCGCCTTCTTTCTCAATCTCAACTGGCATCATGTGTTCACGATTGATACCCAGTTTAACGGCCAAGAAGCTCGCCACATAGATAGAGGAATAAGTACCCACAAAAATCCCCAACAGCAATGCAGTCGCAAAGCCATGGATCATAGTGCCGCCCTTAAGGAACAAGGCCACAACAGTCACCAAAGTCGTGCCCGTTGTAATAATGGTACGGCTCATAGTTTGACTGATTGAAATGTTAACTATTTCTTCAGGATCGCTCTTACGCAGCTTAAGGAAGTTCTCACGGATACGGTCAAATACCACGATAGTATCGTTAAGTGAGTAACCCACCACAGTCAACAAGCCCGCCAATACGGTCAAGTCAAATTCCAATTGAAATAACGAAAACACCCCTAAGGTCACGATGACATCGTGCGCCAGTGCCGCTACAGAACCAAACGCTAAGCGCCATTCGAAACGAAACGACACATAGATCATGATACAAATCAGCGCAACTAATACCGCCAATGCACCTTGCTCTGCCAGTTCTTTACCCACTTGTGGGCCAACAAACTCAACACGCTTCTGCTGCACTTGTGGGTCAACTTTCTGCGCGGCTTCCATGATAGACTTAACCTGCACATCACTCTTAACGCCTTCTTTCACCTGTAAACGTACAAGTACGTCACGGCTAGAACCGAAGTTTTGCACGATCGCACCTTCGGAATCTGGCGTCGTCAGTTGCACACGCAGCGCATTCAAATCAACCGGCTGAGTAAACTCCATTTCAACAACAGTACCGCCAGTGAAATCAAGACCCCAGTTAACGCCATTAGTTGCGAGCGATACCAGCGAGCCCAGCACTAACACTGCCGACATAATGCTAATAGGCAGTGCATGGCGGAGGAAGTTTACTGTATGTTTTAAGGATAAAACTTCAATCATTGTCACTTCCCCTTAGATAGACAGAGTCTTCACGCGCTTACCACCCCAAATCGCGTTAACGATTGAGCGAGTACCCACGATGGCGGTAAACATAGAAGTCGCAATACCTATCATTAAGGTCACAGCGAAGCCTTTAATCGCACCAGTACCTACGGCAAACAAAATGAGCGCAGTGATGAAGGTGGTGATGTTCGCATCGGCGATAGTTGAGAAAGCATTACCATAACCTTCATGGATTGCCTGCTGTACGCTACGTCCTGCACGAAGCTCTTCACGAATACGCTCATAAATCAGCACGTTGCCGTCAACCGCCATACCGACCGTCAACACCATACCGGCAATACCGGGTAGGGTTAACACAGCGCCAGGGATCATAGACATAACGCCCACAACCATGACTAAGTTTGCGGTTAAAGCCAGGTTAGCAATAAGCCCAAAGCTACGGTAGTAAACCAACATAAAGAGTAAGACAACTGCCATACCCCATACCATAGCTTGCACACCGCTTTGAATGTTTTCAGCACCTAAGCTTGGACCAATGGTACGTTCTTCAACAATTGATACAGGGGCAATCAAGGCACCCGCACGCAGTAATAGCGCAAGGTTTTGTGCTTCACCATGACTTAAGCCAGTGATCACAAAGTTACGGCCTAAACGTGCTTGAATAGTAGCAACCGAAATTACTTCTTCAATTTTCAGCATCTTAACGCTGCCATCGGCATTGCGTTCACCACTGTCTTTATACTCGATGAACAAAGTCGCCATAGGCTTGCCTATGTTGTCTTTGGTCACGTCAGAGAAAATGGTACCGCCTTTAGCGTCGAGGTTGATACTGACCTGAGGACGACTGTACTGGTCAAAGCTAGGTTGTGCGCCAGTGATATGATCACCCGTCAACATCACTTCTTTCTTCAATATCACAGTGCCACCTTCGCGGCGCTGATACACTTCAGAACCCGCAGGTACACGGCCTGATTGCGCAGCATTCGGATCGGCTTTGTCATCCACCATGTGGAATTCAATTGATGCGGTTGCACCTAAGATTTCCTTAGCACGAGCCGTATCTTGCACACCTGGCAGCTCAACGATAATGCGCTCGGCGCCTTGACGTTGTACTACAGGCTCAGCCACACCTAACTCGTTAACACGGTTACGAATGGTAGTAATGTTTTGTTGCAGTGCTTCTTCTTTAATCTGCTTTAGATAAGCTTCACTCATCACAGCTTGCAGCGCGAAATCTTCGCCACGGCTAGCATCGGTGAACACCATATCTTGATTGCGAGTCTTAAGAAAACGCTCGGCAGTCGCTAAGTTTTCAGCATCACGGAACTTGATTTCAATTCCAGTGGCATTAACACGAATACCAGCATAACGAATGGTTTCTTCACGTAATTGTGAACGGAAATCAGCGACTTTAGCTTCTTCCATCTTACGAATCGCTTCGCCCATGTCCACTTCCATGAGGAAATGCACACCACCGCGAAGGTCAAGACCAAGCTTCATTGGGCTACCGCCCATGGACTCGAGCCACTTAGGCGTCGCAGGCGCTAAGTTAAGTGCCACAGTAAACTTATCACCTAAGCTGTCAGCAATCAGTTCTTTAGCCAGTAGCTGTTGATCCGCATTTTGCAAACGGACCAACAACTGACCTTTTTCAAGCTCAGAGCGCTTTACCGCAATGCTCTTACTGGCTAACAGCTCGTTCACACTGGCTTGGGTAGATGCTGTTACTTCAGCACCTCGAGTCGCCACCACTTGCACCGCGTGATCTTCACCAAAAAGGTTAGGTACGGCATAGAAACAACCTATGGCGATGACGAGCATCACCATAATGTTTTTCCACATTGGGTATTTATTTAACACGCCTGAGCCCTCTTGGCTTACAACGACTGGATAGAGCCCTTAGGCAATACAGCTGCAATATAGTCTTTTTTGATCGTGATTTGTGTTGTGTCGTTCAAGCTCAGTAACACGTAATCGCTTTCGTCGCTGATTTTTGCAATCTTGCCTAAAATCCCACCACTGGTTAACACTTCATCGCCTTTGCCTAATGAAGACATCAGATTTTTGTGCTCTTTAACGCGTTTTGATTGCGGACGGAAAATCATGAAATAGAAAATCAGGCCGAAAATCGCCAGCATGAAAATCAGTTCCATCGTGCCGCCACCTTGTGGTGCGCCGGCAGCGCTTGCATATGCATTTGAAATAAACATAGTTTTTCTCTTCTTATTAGCAAAAAATCAATCGACTAACTCTGGTACTTCGCGACCTTGACTGGTATAGAAGTCCGCCACAAAGGCGTCTAATGTACCCGTCTCAATCGCACCGCGCAAACCTTCCATTAACATTTGATAGTATCTCAAGTTGTGAATGGTGTTTAAACGCGCACCCAGAATCTCATTACAACGATCTAAGTGGTAAAGATACGCCCGTGAATAATTTTTACAGGTATAACAATCACACTTAGTATCAAGTGGTGACGTGTCATCTCTATGACGCGCATTGCGTATTTTGATCACACCTTCACTCGTAAACAGATGACCGTTGCGGGCATTACGGGTTGGCATCACACAGTCAAACATGTCAACACCACGACGTACACCTTCAACTAAATCTTCTGGTTTACCGACCCCCATCAGATAGCGAGGTTTGTCTGCAGGAATTTGCGGGCAAATATGCTCAAGAATGCGATGCATATCTGCTTTAGGCTCACCGACGGCCAAACCACCGACGGCATAACCGTCGAAACCAATATCGACTAAGCCTTTTAAGCTTTCGTCGCGTAAATCTTCATACACACCGCCCTGAATAATACCGAAGAGTGAGTTAGGGTTCTCTAAACGGTCAAATTCATCACGCGAACGTCTCGCCCAACGCAAAGACATCTGCATTGACTTGCGCGCTTCATCTTCAGTTGCGGGATATGGCGTACATTCGTCAAAAATCATCACCACATCACTGCCCAATGCATCTTGAATTTGCATTGATTTTTCAGGATCTAAGAAGATTTTTTCACCATTAATGGGCGAACGGAAATGCACACCTTCTTCGGTGATCTTACGTATATCGCCAAGACTAAACACTTGGAAACCGCCCGAGTCCGTTAAAATAGGACGCTGCCAGTTCATAAAGTCATGCAAGTCACCGTGCTTACGCATGATCTCTTCGCCTGGGCGCAACCATAAATGGAAAGTGTTACCGAGCAAAATATCCGCGCCAGTGGCACGTACTTCTTCTGGTGTCATGCCTTTCACTGTGCCGTAGGTTCCTACCGGCATAAAAGCGGGGGTTTCTACTGTGCCACGATCAAAAATTAACCGACCACGGCGCGCACGCCCGTCGGTAGTGTCTAATTCAAATTTCATAATTCACCTCGCCAGATAAACAGTCTGACTACATTTTTAATGGCTAATGCCATTTTGATTAACAATAGAGATGGGGACAGCGTTAAAAGGTTCAATCTTTTAACGAAAAAAATTGCCGCACCATCTCACTTTGGGCGGCTATTTTAAAACAAAATCTTGGTCTAGTGGGCTTTTTTCGTCACAAACATCGCATCGCCATAGCTAAAGAAGCGATATTTTTGCGTGATAGCATGTTGATACGCCGCCATAACATGATCAAAACCAGCAAAAGCACTAACTAACATGATCAAAGTTGATTCAGGTAGATGAAAATTTGTCACCATAGCATCGACCACTTGGAATTCATAACCTGGGTAAATAAAGATATCGGTATCGCCGCTAAAAGCTTTGAGCTCGCCAAGGCTTGCGCGTGCCGCACTTTCTAAGGAGCGCACTGACGTCGTCCCTACGGCCACCACACGTTTACCCGCAGCTTTGGTTTGCGCGATTAAATCAACCACATCCTGCGGCACATTCGCCCACTCGGAATGCATCTTGTGTTCAAGAATAGTATCGACACGCACTGGCTGAAATGTTCCCGCGCCCACATGCAAGGTCACAAACGCGACATTCACGCCCTTGGCTTTTAATGCATCGAGCATGGCATCGTCAAAATGCAAACCCGCCGTTGGCGCGGCAACTGCACCAGGGTTTTGGTTATACACAGTTTGATAGCGCTCTTTGTCGGCATCTTCATCGGGTCTATCGATATAAGGAGGCAAAGGCATGTGCCCTACTGCTTCAAGCACTTCTAAGATGGTTAACTCTGATAACAACTCAAGTTCAAACAAGGTATCGTGGCGGGCGACCATCTTCATTTGATAGCCACCGTCGAGATGGATTAACGAATCCACTTTCGGGGATTTAGAGCTGCGAACATGGGCGAGGATGCACTTATCATCGAGCATACGCTCAACTAAAATTTCTAACTTGCCACCACTGGCCTTTTGACCAAACATGCGCGCGGGGATCACTCGGGTATTGTTGAACACCATTAAATCACCGGGATTAATCATCCCCAGCAAATCGGTAAACTGTTTGTCGCCTAACGCGCCAGAGTTGCCGTCTAAGGTTAACAGACGAGATGCATTACGCTGCGCCATAGGATAACGAGCGATCAGCTCATCGGGGAGATCGAAAGAAAAGTCTGCAACGCGCATATTGGCCTCTAGATAGCTTAGAACGGCGGCTAGTCTATGGTTAGAGGCCAATAAGATCAAGATTACTTATTGCCAGTGTCCACTTCTTGCTCGGGTTCCACTGGATTGATGCCATCTTGGGGCTGATTATCATCGGCATCGAATTTTAGCCGCGAGCGACTAAAGTCATCCATGCTGAAACGGTGTTGTTCAAAGGGGATTTCTATTAGCACTTTTTTGCGCTTCTGCTGCTCGTCTTTACCAAGCATTTTGGTGAACCAGTTCCACATCATCCATGATCCTAAAAAAGGTTATTGATTTTATTTCACTTTCCCTTATCGATTACTATGTCAACGTTGAAGTCAGCCATAATTATTCACGGCGAATCAAATGTTATTATCAATAAAAAGTGAAAAAATACTGCATTTTTAGCTTCGGCGCTTTCCTAAGCGCGCTTGTGCATGATACCGTGAACCGACGTGGTTAACCAAGCACAAATAATGAACTTTCTTACACACTTACATCTCGCCGACATCAGTAAAACCCACCTTGCTGCCAACGTAGCAGGTAACTATATTCAAGCGCCAATTGCGCAAGCCCCAATGGAGTTACGCCAAGCTTTATGGCTAAACCAAGAGATTAATACCCTCTGCGCCAGCCATGAATTGACGATTGAATTAATGGAAGCTTTCCCTGCGCCCTTAAGAAGCATAGCAGCAGAACTCATGGCGGTGAGTTTCGATCACTATTTAGCTTACTATTGGGAAGAATATCACCACCAACCCTTGGATGAATTCAGCAGCAAGGCCTATGACGCGTTAGATGCTTTCGCCACGCAAGGCGTTGATCCATACCATCCAGAGGCATTATGTACACTCTTGCCCACAATGCGCAGCGCCGATTGGCTAGGCAGCTACACCACCGAAAAAGGATTACAACAAGCCTTAGCACAGGTGGCCAAACAGCATCCGCAAGCCGCACTGTTTAAAGATGCCCATAAAGTCGTCAATAAAATGCAGATAGAAATCGAAACCGCGTTCCGCACTTTTTATCCGCAGCTGATGGCTTATACCCGTATTTGGAGCCGTAAGACACCTACAGAATATTTGCCCTCACCCCTCTAAGAATAAGCAAGCATGAGATTATGCTGTGTGCCTGCGTAAATTTTGCTAGTATGGCCGCGCAAAAATGAGGACAAGATGCAGATATTTGATTACCAGCCCCCAGCAGTTCCTTGGCTAGACATACGCTATAAAGATAGAGATCTGATTATAATCAATAAACCTTCGGGATTATTATCTAATCCGGGTCGAGCGGCTCACACCTTCGATTGCGCGTTAACCCGCTTACAAGCCCTTTATCCAGAAACGATTTTAGTGCATAGGCTCGACTGCGCGACCTCGGGCATTATGGTGTTCGCCCGTAATAAAAAAGCGGAGTCGCATTTAAAAACACAGTTTCAAGATAGACAGAGTAAGAAAGTCTATATTGCCGAAGTGATGGGACATGTGCTGCAAGATCAGGGGATTATTGACCTCGCGATAGTGCCAGACACTGAACATCCGCCCTATCAAAAAACGCTACAGGCGGGAGAGACTGGCGGCAAAAGCGCCCTCACTCACTACCGTGTATTAGAGCGCCGAGAAAACAGCACCTTAGTCGAGCTTTCGCCAGAAACAGGCCGCACCCATCAATTGCGTGTGCATATGCTTGCCCTAGGCCATGCGATTTTGGGTGATGAGTTTTATGGTGATGCCGAGGTTATCAAGGCCAAACCGCGTTTATGTTTACATGCACAAAGCTTAAGTTTGACCCATCCCTATTCGGGTAAACCGCTGTTTTTTAGCAGTAAACATCCATTTACTGAATAACTTAAGCCACTCGCTACAATTCCATAAAAGCAAAAGGTCGCGACTTAGCTCTTAGCTATCGTGCGACCTTAGTTATTTACAGATTCGACTGTCGTCGTTTAAGCGACGCGTATACCTTGACCAAAATCGACATCAGCCGCTAATTTTTCTGCTTGGAAATAACAGCCCTGCTCATTACAAAATTGTAATTGCTGCGACGATGTCACGATAAAAAATTCACCAAAGAAATTGCCGCCAACATCTTCCAGCTTATGGCCCTCAGGAGTTTGCGTCATATAGACTTCATCTAAACTATGGCAGCCATCGCTAAACCAAGTTTCTAAAAAATATTTATCGTCTTCTTTATAGAGGGTAATTTTGTCACCCAATAAAGGACGCCCATCTAACCAACGACCTATAATTTCACGATTTTGCATATCTGTCTCCCGCCAATGAAGGCGACGGCGTTTTTCAATCCCAGACATCCTGATATCCTTATGCAATACCCAATCACCTAAAGTGAATGTCAGTTGTGGTAGTACATTAAGCATAGAACCCATTTAACTCTTTACTCCCCACAGCAGCAAATTACTTCAAATCGCCCGTCAAATGTAATTTTTTGGTTAATTTAAATTTGCTAAATATTTAAAATATAAAAGATAAATACCTTTGACTAATTAATCGGCAGTGTAGCTCAATCTAAAAATAAAAACGCGATCTTTATCACTATTTACTTATCGCTAAAGTAAAGGCAGCTAAAAGACTTATCTAGCGAGCTGAATAAAAACACCGCGCTGTATAGACGTCGATAAAATGAGAACGGCAGCCAAACAGACCAACTGGCAATGTCAGCAAAAGTCCAATAAATCCCCTCTATATTACTAACTGCCCTCATAACATCCTTGCTAACCGTTATGCGTCAAGTTGAAGAGTTTGTATGGCACTTAGTCACAAGCGCCAATATATTTTCCATTGCCAACGAGTTTCGACTTGATTTTCATTGACTCTTCAGAGATTGTCACTTCAAGCTTAGAAGTGAACGTTTTCCCATTGAAACGCATTTCACCCACTGTTTTAGATGCACCATCAGGGCTAGTGCATGATGTTTCAAACACCATCTTGTTAGCACTGATCCAATTGCTGTTGGTTTGGCATTCTTCGCCTTCATTTTCTTCAGGCTCTAAATCAAATGCAGAGGCGATGTCATTTATGCATTCAGTTTCCGTGTAATCAGGCCTTTTGGCCATGCTCCGCATCATTTTCTCCATTTCAGGAGGTGCGTCTATTTCTACTATTTCGGATTTCCAAGTGGTTTCCCATAAACCCGGTTTGAAGTCATAGTTTTCAGCGTGAAGATGAGTTGATGCCACTATGAGTCCAGTTAACATCACTTTAGTAATTAGGTGGGTCATTTATTATTCCTTTAATTAATGAAAAACAAGTAAGGTTTTAGTGCCTAGCGCCCAAATTTAGCACGCAAAGTCGTGCTGCGGGTTGAGGTCGCAGCCAGCAATTTTGCTGGCTTTAACATTTGTTTTTAGGGGCGACAACCATCTTAATCGTCCGACCCACTATAAACATCTAAACTTAAAACAATTCTACGTTGACCAAGTGCCAGCATGATTTCAGGTGACAAGCTCAAACCATCATTCCAGTTGCCCATAAACAAGCCGCAGAACATGTCAACTTTGTAGCTTTGGTAAAGCTTTTCCCATATCGCTAAGTCACTTGTTAGCTGGGATAAAATTGCTCCAATCTGCGCGTTTAGGTCTTCTGGCTCTCTCTTTTTAGCCTGAAAATGCCAGCTACCCGTTTTGGCAATCCGCACTTTTCCACTGGTTTTGCTGACATCTTCATCACCTTTCTTTTTACTTTTAGTTGCTGTACCACCAAGTAAATTTGATACGTCTTCAGGTATCAAATCATCCCCGAAGATCCGAAGAGTGGCTTGTGAATATTCAAATGCACCCATAAAAGGCCCTAATGCTGAGCTAAAAAGCGCCAATGCAGCGTAGCGTTGGCGTCCATAGAAAAATAAAAACGCACACACTTAACTATCTGTATTAACTAGAAGTTATCAGCTTTCTACCGCTTTTCATATACAAAAATCCATCAGAAAGACACGCATGCGCGTTTTCCAGACCAATTATCCTAAAACGGTAACCTGTAAGTGTTTAATTTTAAATATTTTTAGATTTAGATGTTTGAAATAACACGCACGTGTATTGACAGAAAGCACTCACAAACAAGCAATTTAGATACAATTGTATCTCTTCCAGTTTCTACGACTCTTGTTGAAGAGTTAAGCACAAGGGGGTGTAGCGTTATTTCTACAAATCTAGAACTCAATCCTTTGGTATGAATATGCTCCATATATTGCCCACTTTCGTTTTTTAGTTTGGTTTGATCATATTGATGAACTCGCAACAAAAATAACTCAAGAAATTGTTTTTTTTAAAATTTTTACATAACCCCATAACGTGCGCATTTCATATATCAAATGGACTTATAGGAGCTTGTTACATCTTTTATTGCCAATTTTAATAGGGTTTCTGATATAACCCATAAGTGAATTACCGCACAAATAAGACCAAGTGATATTTCAATATCCCTACAAAACAAAAATAAAGCAGGAAGCACTATGCATAACATTCATCGTCGTCACTTTCTTAAGGCAGCGGGTGCCGCTACCGCCGGACTCGTCACAGCCAATATTGCCCTCAACGCCAACGCCAGTAGTGTCGCCCCTAAACCGCAAGCGGGTAAATCCGTTATCGGACTCATAGTACCCAAAATGGACGTGGTTCGAGTTGGCTTTATCGGTGTTGGCGAGCGTGGCTTTAGCCATGTCGAGCAATTCTGTCATTTAGAAGGCGTTGAACTTAAAGCTATTTGTGATACTCACCCAGCGGTGCTGGACAGAGCCGTGGATCATATCGTTAAACAGAATCGGCCAAAACCGGCTGTCTATACTGGTAATGACCTGAGCTATCACGATCTCTTAAGCCGCGATGATATTGATATTGTGATAATTTCTACTCCATGGGAATGGCACGCACCTATGGCGATAGAGACGATGGAAAGCGGTAAACATGCCTTTGTCGAAGTACCGTTAGCACTCACAGTAGAGGAATGCTGGCAAATTGTGGATACCGCCGAACGCACTCAGAAAAACTGCATGATGATGGAAAACGTTAACTACGGCCGTGAAGAACTTATGGTTCTCAACATGGTACGCCAAGGTGTGTTTGGTGAGTTGCTCCACGGTGAAGCCGCTTATATCCACGAGCTACGTTGGCAGATGAGGGAAATAGACCATAAGACGGGCTCATGGCGGACTTATTGGCATACCAAGCGCAACGGTAACTTGTACCCGACCCACGGTTTAGGGCCAGTTTCCCAGTATATGAACATCAACCGCGGTGATAGATTTGATTATCTAACCTCGATGAGTTCGCCCGCTCTTGGCCGTGCGCTCTATGCTAAACGTGAATTCCCCGCCGATCATGAGCGTAATCAGCTCAAGTACATCAATGGGGATATCAATACCAGTCTGATTAAGACCGTTAAGGGCCGGACCATCATGGTGCAGCATGACACGACGAGCCCAAGACCTTACAGTCGCCACAATTTAATCCAAGGGATAAATGGCGTGTTTGCGGGTTTCCCGAATCGTATCGCCGTCGAAAATGGTGGCTTTGGTCAAAGTTACCACGAGTGGGATATGGACATGCAAAAGTGGTATGACAAATATGATCACCCTCTGTGGCAACGCATAGGCAAAGAGGCTGAGATTAACGGCGGCCACGGCGGCATGGATTTTGTGATGTTATGGCGCATGATTTATTGCCTGCGCAATGGCGAGGCCTTAGATCAGGATGTGTACGATGGCGCGTCTTGGTCGGTGGTGAATATCTTAAGTGAACATTCACTCAATGACCGCAGTAATTCAGTCACCTTCCCAGATTTTACCCGCGGCGCATGGCAAACGGCCAAACCCTTAGGGATTGTCGGCGCTTAAGCAGCGGCTTTCGCTAAACTCATCATTTTGATCGGTTCACCATAAGGATAAGTGCCTCTGCCTTATCCTTTTTCTTTTCTTTTCTTTTCTTTTCTTAAATGAAGCTTAGAGATACCCACACCATCAATAGCAATAAGGAACAAGCAATTAGGGGCAACAAACTCATGATAAGAAACCACCTATAAACACTAATAGTAGCCAATTTCTTTGATTTTCAAAGAAAAATCACCACTCTGCTGGGCACCAATAACTAGCCCTAGACTACTGACTTGGCTTAAATCTATTGCCACTCGGGAAATCGGTTTACCCCGACATTGGGGCAAGAAGTCACTAAAGGGAATTTCTATCCGCTGCCAATTCAAAACTCTAGCGCCACTCACACCAAACGTTTGATGGCTTGGCGCGGGCATAGGCGCTTGATAAACCGTGCTTTGGGGTGTGTCGACATCCTTTAGATTCACTTTATAATCTTTAGGTCGGTCGCCATCGAGTTCGACATAGATCCCAGTAAATCCACTGACATCTATAGGGCTAAACTCACAACGCACTGAAGCAAACCCGCCGCCATTTGCCAGCGACACATGGCCACTAAACTCACCATAGCCTAAAGGTGACACCGTCATCTTACTGCGGGACAAACCGCCCATCACAGTGTCATTTATTCCATACCAAGGCTTTGCGGCATCTAGCACTTTAAAATCAAAAAAGATCATAACGACTCCCATAAAAAAAGCAGCCACCTAAGTGACTGCTTCCATAATACTTTTCAATACAAATAACAGCACTCGTTAACTCAGTTTAGCTTTATTCTCAGCGGCTTCACAAGCAGCAGCGGTAAAGATAACGTCAGTAGAGCTGTTCAATGCGGTTTCGGCAGCATCTTGAACCACACCAATAATAAAGCCGACAGCGACTACTTGCATGGCGACATCATTAGAAATACCAAACAAGCTACAAGCCAGTGGGATCAACAGTAATGAACCACCCGCTACACCCGAGGCGCCGCAAGCCGAAATAGCGGCTACAACGCTCAATAACAATGCGGTGAGTAAATCGACTTGAATGCCTAAGGTATGCGCCGCAGCTAAGGTCAATACCGTAATAGTGATCGCCGCGCCGCCCATATTGATGGTGGCACCTAAGGGAATAGAGACTGAATAAGTGTCTTCATGCAGATTTAATTTTTCACACAGCGCCATATTCACCGGAATATTCGCCGCACTCGAGCGGGTAAAAAATGCCGTCACGCCACTTTCACGCAAACAACGAAATACCAACGGATAGGGATTGCGTTTAATCTTCACGTAAACAATTAAAGGATTAACGATTAAGGCAATAATGGCCATCGCACCTAATAACACTGCCAATAACTGCGCATAACCCGCAATTGCGGCAAAACCGGTTTCAGCAAACGTCGCAGCAACTAAACCAAAGATACCAATAGGTGCTAAACGAATAATGAAATGCACCATTTGCGAAATGCCGTGGCTCATGTCGGCAAATACTTGCTTAGTCGAATCGCTAGCATGATGTAAGGCTAAACCTAAACCCACACCCCAAGCAAGAATACCAATATAGTTGCCCGTCATTAACGCATTCACTGGATTATCAACCAATTTAAATAATAAGGTATTGATCACTTCACCAATACCTTGTGGAGGAGTTGTACCTTCCACACCAGCAACCAAAACTAAAGTCGTGGGGAAAATAGAGCTTAAAATCACAGCAGTTAACGCCGCGGCAAAGGTACCCAATAAATACAGGATCACAATTGGGCGCATATTGGTTTGCGTATTTTTCTTTTGATTGGCAATCGACGATGCTACTAAGATAAATACCAGTATTGGAGCAATCGCTTTTAATGCTCCAACAAATAAACTGCCTAAGAAGGCGATATCTTTTGCGCTATCGGGTGAAAAACTCGCTAACACCACACCAGCGATAATCCCTAATAAGATTTGTAATACGAGACTGCCATTAGCCAACTTAGCTAATAATGATGATTCTTGTTTCATGGTTTAACCTGTCGTTATTATATTTCGGTTGAGATCCCCAACGCGCACCTTCGGAAATGAGGCCAATAAGGTTTTTATAGGATGTGACTAGACTTGTCTAGTTTTGCGGGGAAATAAGCTAACTAAATTACCCTTGTCCCGCAAAAAGCATACAAAAAACTAACAAGCGCCTTATTGGCGCTGCTTCATGGCTAAATCGGCACCACGCAACATGGCATCAATCAACTCGTGAGCATCGAACTTAGTCAGCGCTTCATTTGCCCCCACTTGGTGGGCCTGACTCACGCTTATTTCGCTGGATAAAGACGTGTGTAAAATGATGTAGGCCTTGGCGGTCAATGGATTATCACGCACCTCAAATGCCAGTTCGTAACCATCAAGTCCCGGCATCTCGATATCACTCACTAGAATATCTATGGGGTGATGCTCTAGTGCCGCTTGTTCCATCATGACTAAGGCTTCTTTACCGTCGGCGGTCACTCGATAAGGGATGTTGATCATATCAAGGGCGTCGGATAACTGCTTACGTGCCACCTTAGAATCATCCACTAACAGGATATTCATGGGTTTGAGTTTCTCACGCTGCACATCGGTCAAGATTGCCCGATTTGCCTGTGGGTTATTCGGGAAAATTTTCGACAGCAATAACTCAACATCGAGTAATTGTACTAACTGGTCCTCAAAACGAGTCACGCCAGTCAAGTAAGCATTCTTACCCAAATTGGCAGAAGGCGCCTCAATATCACGCCAATTACATTCAATAATCTTATCGATACCACGCACTAAAAAGCCAATGATCATCCGCTGACAGTCAGTGATGATGATGTAGCATTTTTCCCGCTCTTCAGGAGCTATCGGCCGATAACCAATCGCAGCAGCCATATCTATGATAGGAATAGTATGGCCACGAATCGTTGAAGCGCCAAGAATCGTCGGATGAGATTGGGGAATTTTGCTTAGCTGTGTGTACGGCACCAGCTCACGCACTTTCAACGTGCCTAAGGCAAACACTTGAGTCTGTGATAACCGAAACAGTAGTAATCCCTGTGACTGACTTGCCTTACTTTTCATAATTAGATAAATAACTCACTAAAAACAACCTTCGGATAGCTTAACCTTAACACAGTAAAATTTTGATGACTAAGGTCAAACGAATGAAACTATTATTACCTATTTATTAATAGGTTCGACGCCAATCGCCGAGAAATGCTTAGTCTTGCAATGCATACAAGACATCAAAGGCGAATTGATCCCAACCTTCGGCAGTAAAAGCGATATCGCGAATATTACGAACTTGGCTCACCGCATGTAATGGCGCTGCACCATTGACCATCAAGTAATAGGCCATGATAAGACTGGTGCGATCCTTGCCAGAGCGACAATGGATCACGACAGGCAGCTCATCGGCTTCACATTGCTGAATAAAGGCGAGTGCCTTGGGCAACTGAGCGACACAAATCGCCACATCCCCATCTTGGGGCGGCACATTGCGCGAAAAGGGAATACATTCATAACGTAAATCAAGCTGCTTAAACGCACTCGGCTCGCAGCCCTCGCCCCCATTGACCGACAGAATGGCACCAATACCGGCCTCTTTGAGCGCTTTTAAATCCCAAGGATCTTTATTAGGGCCACTGCGCCCTGCGACTTTACCTTCAACTAACCAGAATAAGTGTTGCATAAACCTTACCTACGACAAGTGAGATGACAAGGAACGCCAGAGATAAGCTAAGAATAGCTTGTTTCCAACGACTTAAGATTTTTTACCCCAAAATTCAGCATTGGCAGGCGGTAACTGTTTACGTTTTTTTTTACCCATACCTTCAGGCTTGGCGACAGGTTTAGCTTGTTCTAACAGTTCGGCAGGCATTTCATCATCGGCTTCAAAACCGACAATTTGCTCACGCACTAACTTAAGTTTGTTCTTTTTCTCTATCACGCCAAAGTGGTGATAATCCTCATGGGAAATCAAGGTCACGGCTAAGCCAGCTTCACCGGCGCGGCCACTACGGCCAATACGATGCATATAATCTGCAGGGCTCCTTGGTAAATCAAAGTTGATCACCACAGGCAGTTTATCGATATCGATACCACGGGCGGCAATATCGGTCGCAATTAACACACTGATCTCACCATTTTTAAAGCCATCGAGCACCCGCGTACGCGCACCTTGGGCTTTATCGCCATGGAACACTTCAGCAGTGATCCCACGTTTAGACAGCTTTTGCGCTAAGTGATTACAGGTATTTTTGGCACTCACGAAAATCAACGCCTGTGACCACTGATGTTCTTTAATCAGATGCGCCAATAATGCGGTTTTCATCGGACGATTAACCGTAATCACCCGTTGATGAATCGTGCTTTCTTGCTCACTTTGCAATTGATATTCAAGCGGATTATTAAGCAGTTTTGCCGTTAACTCACGGACTTCTTCAGGGAATGTCGCTGAGAATAATAAGGTTTGTTTCTTGGCGGGCAAAGCGTCGAGCACTTGGGCTAATTCTTCGGTAAAGCCAAGGCTTAACATGCGGTCGGCTTCATCGAGCACTAAGGCACTAACGCGGTTAAGTTTGATGGCATTACTGGACAACAGATCTAACAAACGACCCGGCGTTGCTACGAGTACGTCGGCGCCAGAACGTAAGCTCTGCATTTGCGCATTGACTGACACACCGCCAAACGCAGCGACAATTTTTAGCTTGCCATTGAGATGTGAGGCATAGGACAGAAAGCTGTCAGCGACTTGTTGTGCTAATTCACGGGTAGGGACTAAGACCAAACAACGAATATAAACGCCTGTCTTATCTTCTGTTTTTGCTTCAACAAGTTGTTGCAACAGCGGCACGGCAAAGGCTGCCGTTTTACCCGAGCCCGTATTAGCACCGGCTAACACATCGCGCCCCGCAAGCACAGCGGGGATCGTCGCCGCCTGTACTGGTGTGGGCGAAACATACGCTAATTCGGTTAATCGATTTAGCAAAGGTGCAATAATGCCGAGTTGGGCAAAGCTTGCCGCAGAGGAAGAAGCCTGAGTCATAGAAAGTTTAACTGCTCACCAATATCTTAATAGGCGGCTATTCTAGCTTAAATATCGAGGCAATGCTTGGCAGTTTCCAGCGTTAATAACTGCTGTTTCATCGCAAGCCCATAGGCGTAACCCGTTAACTTGCCATTTTTGCCTATCACTCTATGGCAAGGCACGATAATCGCAATGGGATTGGCACCATTGGCAGCGCCCACGGCGCGCACCGCCTTAGGCCGACCGATTTGCTCGGCAATCTGCCCATAACTGCAGCTCTGACCGTAATCTAAATTGAGCAAGGCTTGCCATACGTCGCGCTGAAATTCAGTGCCTTTAGGTGCGAGCTTTAAATTAAATTCAATCAGTTCACCTGCAAAATAACGCGCGAGCTGCACTTGAGTTTCACTAATATGCGCCTTAGCTTGATTGAGGACATCCTCACTCACCTTAACAAGCGCAATCTCAGTGCGATCCGAGCCGACAACAGTTAAATGACTCAGCCCATAGGCATTGGCATTTAACTGCAATATTCCGGCAGGACTCATAAAAGTATCTACGGCACAGGGCTGATACGCAGCAATACTCGGCGCTTGGCTCAATTGACGAATCGCATGTTTCATAATTTATCTCTCTATTTATGTCTTCAACTTAGATCGTTTTAGTCGCTATTGATGCCAAAGCTGAAAGGTTAAATAACTGCCCCAAGGCGCGATTTCTTGACTCAGTTGCTGGCACAGCTGCGGGTAGTTGACTGCACCCGCAGCGGCTTCATCCAGCCTATGGGTCTTGCCATACAAGGCCAGCAAATGCTTTTTAACAATCAAATCGGTATGCAAAAACACATTGGGATCGCCCAAACCGCGGAGCTTAGCATACGCGATTGTCCAAGGACCTATGCCCTTAACGCTGAGCCAATCATCGACACTCGCCTCAGGATGATCAAAGATAAACGCCGCGAGCGCATTGAGGGCTAATTTACGAGCGCCGGGCATTTTTAGCTCTGTTAGACTCGCCTCACAAATGGCCTCGGGTGTAGGAAATAAACGATACTCGCACCCATTGAGATTAAAGCGCTCGCCATAGGCTTCAACCAATTGATTAAGTAGCTTAGTCGCCTGCACTACCGTCACTTGCTGGCCTAAAATCGCACGGCAGGCCGCCTCAAATAAGGAGCCTGCACCGGGAATCCGTAATCCCGAAAACGGTGTTAATCCTAAACTTGGTAGCGCACTTAAGCCTTGTTCAATCAGCAGCATATCCGCATCGAGATCTAAAATACGCCGCACTTCAGTGACTAGCAATTGCAGCTCATCGACAGGAGAGTCTTCGGTCAACATTATCGCGAGTTTGAAGCGATTTAGCTTAGGCTCATGGATAATGTGCACTGTGCCGCGCATCTTACCTAGGGCAAAACAGCGACCATATTCGAGCCCATTATCGCCAACGACATCGCTCGCTTGTGGATGACTCATCTGCGGTGTGAACCATTCCATCCCTGTTACCGCACGTAATCGATAAAACGCCAGCTGTGATGTCCAATCCAATGGCGGACGATAATACTGATACAAGGTTAATCCATAGTGCGGCACAAATTCACCCATAGTATCAATCTCACCTAATCCTGTTAGTGGCTCAATCATGGACTCCTTTGCCGCTTTGGTTAATGCACTCTTTCTTAACTGCGTCGGCGTCAATTGCAAGGTTTGCTTAAACGCCTCATTGAAACGGCGAATACTGTTGAAACCCGCCGCCATCGCGACTTGAGTGATAGGTAATTGGGTTTGGTGCAATAATTGTTTAGCAAACAGTAATTGCCGATATAAGGCATATTGTTTTGGCGAAGTGCCAAAGCCTTCGGTAAAGAGCTTATTGAGATAACGACTGCTGATCCCTAATCGGTCAGCCAATTGTGTTACTGTCGAAGCTGGCTCTCCCGATGATTTTCCCGCTAAGGCGCCCGCTTCGATTAAGCTAATGGCCCTCGCTAACGTTGTGCCAGTCCCCTTCCAAGGATTCGATCCCGGCGCACTGTCGGGCCGACAACGTAAACATGGGCGTAATCCCGCCTGCGCGGCTTTAATGGCCGAATCAAAATAACGCACATTTTGCTCTTTTGGTGCCACAGCAGGACACACAGTTCGGCAATAAATGCCCGTCGTTAATACGCCCACAAAAAACTTACCATCAAACCGCGGATCGCGGCTCATCCTCGCTTCACGGCAAATGGACGCAGAAAGTTGCCCCGAACTGGACTCCAGCGAATGCACCGAATCTATTTCATCACGCTTATTTGCACTCTCAGACGCTCTATCTGTACTCATTTTTCATCACGCCCAACAATATTCGCTCACAATTAATTTCTTGTTCATTACTTTACGTAAAACTAGCATATAGCACTAGCGGAAAACGGAACTCAATCATTTCAATGCTTTTAGGGCATGAAATCCTATATGCTAGAGCCGACTATTTTTTATCTCACCATAGAGTTAATTCATGTTTAAACGATTTGAATCCTGGGTTGAAGCCCTACCCGATGATGAACCCACTAAACCACCCACAGGGGTTTATGCTTTTTGTCGCCACTACACTAAGGGCTACGAACTGCCGCTGATCTTAATGTCAGTGCTGACCGCCATGCTGGCCATGCTTGAAGTGTCACTGTTCGGATTCATGGGCCAATTAGTGGATTGGCTGGTGAAAAAAAATCCCGAAACCTTATTCCAAGACGAAGGCACGACCTTAATGCTGATGGGAGGTATGGTGATAATTGTGATGCCAATATTGGTATTACTGCATGCGCTTATTATGCATCAAACCTTGCTCGGCAATTATCCTATGTCGATCCGCTGGCTTGCACACCGTTATTTGCTAAAACAAAGTGTATCGTTTTATCAAGATGATTTTGCTGGCAGAATCGCCACGAAAGTGATGCAAACATCCTTAGCCGTACGCGAAACTGTGATGAAATTGCTCGATGTGTTGGTATACATTTTAGTATATTTCACCTCTATGCTGGTGATGATTGCCAGCGCTGATCTGCGCTTAGTCATACCTATGCTCGTCTGGCTTGCACTGTATGTTGGTCTGCAATGGTACTTTGTGCCTAGACTAAAAAGTGTCTCTACCGAGCAAGCCGATGCGCGCTCAACCATGACAGGCCGTATCGTCGACAGCTATACCAACATCACCACAGTGAAGCTATTCGCCCACACACAAAAAGAAGCCGAATACGCCAAATCCAGTATGCGGATATTTTTAGACACGGTTTATCGCCAAATGCGCTTAGTGACGGGCATCAGCGTCAGTGTGCAAATCATCAACTATCTGTTGGCCTTTAGTATTGCAGCAGTATCGATAGCCCTATGGACCGATAGCGCAATCACGGTCGGCGCCATCGCCATTGCGGTCAGTTTAGCACTGCGCTTAAACGGCATGTCACAGTGGATAATGTGGGAAATCAGTTCGTTATTCGAAAATATCGGCACGGTTACCGATGGAATGAACACCTTATCGAAAACAACGATCATCCAAGATGAGCCAAACGCCAAGGCGCTGGTCGTCAATCATGGCAAGATTGATTTCAACCAAGTGTGTTTCCATTACGGTGAGCAGACTGGCGTGATTGAAGATCTGAATTTGAATATTAAAGCAGGTGAAAAAGTTGGCTTAGTGGGGCGTTCTGGCGCAGGTAAATCGACCCTAGTGAATCTACTAATGCGATTCTACGATGTTGAAAAAGGTCAGATTAATATCGATGATCAAGACATCAAGATGGTTATGCAAGATTCACTGCGTTCGCAAATTGGCATGGTAACTCAAGATACCTCCCTCTTGCACCGCACCATTCGCGAGAATATTCTTTACGGCAATCCCAGTGCCAGTGAAGAGCAACTTGATCGCGCGATTAAACAAGCTCAAGCCTATGACTTTATTCAGGAACTCAGTGATCCTAACGGTAATCATGGCTTAGATGCCCAAGTGGGTGAACGCGGCGTAAAACTCTCTGGTGGCCAAAGACAGCGTATCGCCATCGCGCGGGTTTTATTGAAAAATGCGCCCATTTTACTGCTTGATGAAGCCACATCTGCACTAGATTCCGAAGTCGAAGCTGCTATTCAAGAAAGTTTGTATGAATTAATGCAAGGCAAGACAGTGATCGCGATTGCCCATCGACTTTCGACTATTGCCGCGATGGACAGGTTAATTGTATTAGATCAAGGCCGAGTCGTTGAGCAAGGCACGCACCATGAACTCATCGCCGCAGGCGGTATTTATGCTCAATTATGGGCGCACCAAACCGGTGGATTCTTAGGTGTAGACTAAGCCAAAGGTGAGATGACAAAAGGCGACACTCAGCAGTGAGTGTCGCCTTTTTTATCTCAAATAAGTTTCCACCTAATTCTGCCCTCTTCCCACATAGCTTCACTCTTACACTCGCCCGCATATTCACCGCAACGATACGCTATTCAGCTATTACAATAGCTACCGTAAGAACGGTTCACTTCAAATTGCGCTCGTTTAGCGATTGGAAGCATGAGATAAATCGCGATTAACGATTCAACTTATCAGTATTGAAAGTGGCAGCATTCAAAGTGCCAACACACTGAACAATCCGAAAGGTGAGTTTGAGCCATGGATTAGCGCAAAGTTAAGCAGGAAAACGCTTCAATAATCTTTGTCACACGATTAAACAGAATGACTTCACCACAGGAAGTAAGCCTCTCGAAGCATTATTTATCTTAATGTGGATGGTTTGAATTATTGGGTAAATTCGGCAAATAACTCGGGGCGTATGACTCGTAAATGAATCGGGGAGATCTCGATTTAATATTCAAAATTCAGACACAAAAAAACCACCTTAAGGTGGTTTATTGTCTTTAACCAAAGTTTCGATAAACCTTGATTAAAATTGGTATCCCCTAGGGGATTCGAACCCCTGTTACCGCCGTGAAAGGGCGGTGTCCTAGGCCTCTAGACGAAGGGGACCCGGACTTATGWTTTAACTCGTAACCGAGCTTTGTAACACATTCACTTCAGTAGGCTAGGAAGCAAATGCCTTGTTCTTACCAAACAACACGTTAGTTATTTGCTAGGAACCAAAATGTGGTATCCCCTAGGGGATTCGAACCCCTGTTACCGCCGTGAAAGGGCGGTGTCCTAGGCCTCTAGA